>NZ_CP121659.1:1230000-1537500 GCF_029714365.1 Sinorhizobium terangae | reverse complement strand
CGGCCTGGCGATGCTCGGCGTCATGGTGAAGGATATCATCGACGACGCGCGGGCGAGTTCTGAAATCGACGCCCTCTCTGATCTCTACAATCGCCGGGGCTTCGTGGAGCGTCTTGCTCCGATGCTGGAAAGACGCGGCACGGTCAATCCCGGCGCGCTCATCCTTACTGACCTCGACCATTTCAAGCAGGTGAACGACAGTTATGGCCATCATGCCGGGGACGAGGTGATCCGGCGGTTTTCGCGCCTTCTTCGCGATCTGATGCCGAGCCGCGCCGTTGCCGGGCGCCTCGGAGGGGAAGAATTTGCCGTCTTTCTTCCCCTGACGGATTTATCGGAGGCGCGTGTCCTCGCCCATGGCATCCGCGCGGCGATGGCCTCAATGCAGATTGACGGCCTGCCTGAAAGGGCGACGGTTACCGCCAGCTTCGGCGTCGCGGCGGTTGCCGTAAACGAGCCGCTCGAACTGGCCATGCAAAGAGCCGACAAGGCGCTCTATGCCGCCAAGGCCGCCGGACGGAACAGGGTGGAGTGTGCCGAAGCGCCGGCAGACGTCGTCAAGCCTGCAGTGCCGCATTGGGTTGGACGAAGCTAGAGCGTTTCAGGTTTTGACAGAAGCATATCCGGCGTTGGCGAAGTAGTTGCTGCATTCGTCGGGCTGGAGTGAGGGGACAAGGCTGCCGAGGTATTTCCATGTCTCCTCGACGGTTCGCTTCTGAGCCGCCCGCATCCAGTGTTTGATTTTGGCGAAGGCCTGCTCGATCGGATTGAGATCGGGCGAGTATGGCGGGAGATACCAGAGCCGCGCGCCGGCGGCTCGGATCATCTGCCGGATGGCCGCCGACTTGTGCGAGCCGAGATTGTCCATGATGACGATGTCGCCGGGTTCGAGCACGGGCACGAGCTGTTGTTCGACATAGGCGCGGAAACACCGACCGTTGATCGGTCCGTCGAAGACGCAAGGCGCTGCCAGCCGGTCGTGGCGCAAAGCGCCGACAAAGGTCAGCGTGCGCCAGTGGCCGTGCGGGGCAAAGCCGCGCAGGCGCTTGCCTCGTGGCCCCCAGCCATAGAGCGGCGCCATGTTGGTCTTGATCCAGGTTTCGTCAATGAACACCAGCCGTCTCGGATCGAGACCGGACTGCCAGGAGCGCCAGCGTTGCCGCCGGCGGGCAATATCGGCACGGGCCTGCTCAAGGGCGAACAGCGTTTTTTTTAAACCGCAACCCCTCGCGGCGCAGGAACCGCCAGACCGTATCGTGCGACACCTTCACCCCACGCGCCGCCAGCTCTTCCTTCAGCCTGTGCAGCGACAAATGCGGCGTCTGGTTGATCCGCTCCGCGATGAACGCACGGTGCGGCTCCAGCACATGCTTGCGGTGGCCGCCCATCTTGCCGGGCGCCACGGACCCGTTCGAACGATAGCGCTGAGACCACTTCACCGCCGACGATACGGCAATGCCGAAACGAGCCGCCACCGATCGGCAGCTTTCCCCCGCCGAAATGGCGCCAACAACACGTTCACGAAGATCGTTCGAAAGAGGTCGCGTCATCGGATGCTGGCCTCCGCTCCAGCCAGCATCTTGAATCACAAAACGGACTAAAACGGAATCCCCTCCGATTCAGTCAAAACCGGAACCGCTCTAAAGCACGTCGCATTCGATTGGAGCCATGCGACGTACTTTATTTTATTGCTTTCAGTGATGTCGTTGTCCCGAAACCGCACCACACTTTCGGGCGACATGCGCTAGACGCCACGTCTCAGTGCGTCCTCGCACGCTGAACTGCACGCGAGGACGATTCGGCCCGCCGCTATGTCATCGAATGCGCTTGGCGGCCGGTTCCGGCGTCAGCTCGCCGTTGAGGCGGCGATCGAGATAGTCCTCGCACTCGGCCATCAGAGTCTCGATCTGGCCGTTGAAGAAGTGGTTGGCGCCCGGCACGGTCCTGTGGGTGATCAGGATGCCCTTCTGCGCCTTCAGCTTGTCGACGAGACCGTTGACGTCCTTCTCGGGGGCCACCTTGTCGGAATCGCCGTTGATGATCAGGCCGGACGAGGGGCAAGGGGCGAGGAACGAGAAGTCATAGATGTTCGGCTGCGGCGCGACCGCCATGAAGCCTTCGATTTCCGGGCGGCGCATCAAGAGTTGCATGCCGATCCAGGCGCCGAAGGAGTAACCGGCAACCCAGCAGCTCTTCGAATCTGGATGCAGGCTCTGCACCCAGTCGAGCGCAGAGGCGGCATCGGAAAGCTCGCCGGCACCATGGTCGAACTCGCCCTGGCTGCGCCCGATGCCGCGGAAATTGAACCGGAGCGTCGTGAACCCGCGCTTCTGAAACATGTAGAAAAGCTGGTAGACGATCTGGTTGTTCATCGTGCCGCCGAACTGGGGATGCGGGTGCAGGATGATGGCGATCGGGGCGCTCTTCTGCTTCGAAGGCTGGTAGCGACCTTCCAGCCGACCAGCTGGACCGTTGAAGATAATCTCGGGCATTGGCTCTCCGGGAATGTTTCTGGTTCTAATTGCGGTTTCAGTGCCGATCTTGTCTTGACGAAAGCAGTCAGCTTTTCTAAAACCTAGTTTAGAACCGTTCAAAACTTCGGTGCGGGCATTCCGCCTTGTGCTTCGTCTCATAAGGCAAGCGACGCGGAAAATTCAAGGAAAATGCAACGGCACCGATTGTAACGGCCGAGCCGCTTGTCCTAACGAAAGAAACGATGTCGGGATCGCGCATTTATATGGACTGGAACGCCACGGCGCCGCTTCTCACTGAAGCGCGCGAGGCCCTCCTGTCGGCGCTCGATCAGGTCGGCAATCCGTCGTCGGTTCACGGCGAGGGAAGGGCGATACGCACGCTTGTCGAAAGCGCCCGGCGTGATGTCGCCGCGCTTTGCGGCGCGCAAGCCGCCTCGGTCACCTTCACCAGCGGTGCGACCGAGGCCGCCAATATGGTGCTGACCCCGGATTTCCGCATGGGACGCACGCCGCTCAGGATCGCAAAGCTCTACGCGTCGGCGATTGAGCATCCAGCGATCCGCGAGGGCGGACGTTTCGCGCGCGAGGACGTTTGCGAGGTGCCGGTGACGAGCGCCGGCGTCGTCGATGGTGCCGCGCTGGATGCACTGCTTGCCTCCCATGATCGCGAGGCCGGGCTGCCGATGGTCGCCGTGATGCTTGCCAACAACGAGACAGGAATCGTCCAGCCTATCGCCGAGGTCGCCACCATCGTGCGCGCCCATGGCGGCCTCCTTGTCGTCGATGCCGTGCAGGCGGCGGGACGTCTGCCTTTGTCGATCGAAGCGCTTGGTGCGGACTTCCTCATCGTCTCTTCGCACAAGATCGGCGGGCCGAAAGGCGCGGGCGCACTTGTCGCGCGTGGTGAAGTCATGATGCCTTCGGCGCTGATCCGTGGCGGCGGGCAGGAGAAAGGTCACCGTTCGGGTACTGAAAATGCGCCCGCACTTGCCGGCTTTGGAGCGGCGGCCCGGGTGGTTGCCGGTAACATAGACGGACGGATTACGGCCGTTGCCGCTTTGCGCGATCGGCTCGAAGCCGAAATGCAGTCGTCGGCGCCGGATGTAGTGATCCACGGACGCGATATTGCTCGCATCGGCAACACGACCTTTTTCACGCTTCCGGGCCTGAAAGCTGAGACCGGCCAGATCGCCTTCGATCTCGAAGGCGTGGCGCTTTCGGCGGGATCGGCCTGCTCCTCCGGCAAGGTCGGGCAGAGCCACGTGCTGACAGCTATGGGTTACGATCCTCGCCAGGGCGCATTGCGTATATCAATCGGCGAGACAACGACGGAGGCCGAAATCGAGCGTTGCGCGGCTGTCTTCGCGAAGGTGGCGGCCCGCCGGCGCTCAACCGGAAAGGCCGCATGAGGCAAAACGTTGAAGGAATTTGCGGAAAAGCAAATTTCCGCTTGGCAAATGGGGTGAAAAGCGCCTTTTAGCCATTACATAAGCGGTGCGCAAAGTTTGCATCGTGTTGACAAGCTGCCGGACCTTGGATCCGGCAAGATTGGAGAACGACATGCCTGCCGTGCAGGAGACCATTGATCAGGTCCGCAAGATCGACGTGGACCAGTATAAATACGGCTTCGAAACGCATATCGAGATGGAAAAGGCGCCGAAAGGCCTTTCCGAGGATATCATTCGTTTCATTTCGGCCAAGAAGAACGAACCGGAGTGGATGCTGGAGTGGCGTCTTAACGCCTATCGCCGCTGGCTGACCATGGACGAGCCGAGCTGGGCGCGTGTCCGCTACCCGAAGATCGACTTCAACGAGATTCACTACTACGCCGCGCCGAAGAGCATGTCGGGGCCGAGGTCGCTCGATGAGGTCGATCCGGAACTGCTCGCGGTCTACGAGAAGCTCGGTATCCCGCTCAAGGAACAGGAAATCCTTGCTGGCGTTCAGAAGTCGAAGATCGCCGTCGACGCGGTGTTCGATTCCGTCTCGGTCGTCACGACCTTCAAGGAGGAGCTGAAGAAGGCCGGCGTGATCTTCATGTCGATCTCGGAAGCGATGCGGGAGCATCCGGACCTGGTGCGGAAATATCTCGGTACGGTTGTGCCGCAGTCGGATAATTTCTATGCAACGCTGAACTCTGCCGTCTTCACCGATGGTTCCTTCGTCTACGTACCCAAGGGCGTGCGGTGCCCGATGGAGCTTTCGACCTATTTCCGCATCAACGAACGGAACACCGGCCAGTTCGAGCGCACGCTGATCATCGCCGACGAGGGCGCCTATGTGTCCTATCTCGAGGGCTGCACCGCACCGCAGCGCGACGAGAACCAGCTTCATGCGGCGGTCGTCGAGCTGATCGCGCTCGATGACGCCGAGATCAAGTATTCGACGGTGCAGAACTGGTATCCGGGCGACAAGCACGGCAAGGGCGGCGTCTACAACTTCGTCACCAAGCGCGGCGATTGCCGCGGCAAAAATTCGAAGATTTCCTGGACGCAGGTGGAAACCGGTTCGGCGATCACCTGGAAATATCCGTCCTGCATCCTGCGCGGCGATGGCTCGCGCGGCGAGTTCTACTCGATCGCCGTTTCCAACGGTCACCAGCAGGTCGACTCCGGTACCAAGATGATCCATCTCGGCAAGAACACGTCGAGCCGCATCATCTCCAAGGGCATCGCCGCCGGCGTTTCGGACAACACCTATCGCGGTCAGGTTTCGGCCCACCGCAAGGCGGAAAACGCCCGCAACTTCACCCAGTGCGACTCGCTCTTGATCGGTGACAAGTGCGGTGCCCATACGGTGCCCTATATCGAGGCGAAGAACTCGACGGCGCAGTTCGAGCACGAGGCGACGACGTCCAAGATTTCCGAGGACCAGCTGTTCTACTGCCTGCAGCGCGGCATTCCGGAAGAGGCAGCGATCGCGTTGATCGTCAACGGCTTCGTCAAGGAAGTCATTCAGGAACTGCCGATGGAATTCGCCGTTGAAGCGCAGAAGCTGATTGGCATCTCGCTGGAAGGCTCGGTGGGCTAACGCCTCGACCTGATTATCGAAAAGCGCGCGGGACTTGCGCGCAAAGACTATTCGCTTCCCAAGAGGACGATTGAAAATGCTTGAAATCAAGAATCTGCACGCCCGCATTGCCGAAGACGGCACGGAGATCATCCGCGGCCTGAACCTGACCGTGAAGGCGGGCGAAGTCGCCGCCATCATGGGACCGAACGGCTCCGGCAAGTCGACGCTGTCCTATGTACTTTCCGGCCGCGAAGACTATGAAGTGACCGAAGGCGACATTCTCTATAACGGCGAGAGCATTCTGGAGCTCGACGCTTCCGAGCGTGCGGCGAAGGGCATCTTCCTCGCCTTCCAGTATCCGGTCGAGATTCCCGGCGTTGCTACCATGCAGTTCCTGAAGGTGGCGATGAATGAACAGCGCAAATATCGGGGCGAAGAGGAACTGACGACACCGGAATTCATGCGCCTCGTCAAGGAAGCGGCCGGTGACCTCAAGATCGCGCCGGAAATGCTGCGCCGTCCGCTGAACGTCGGTTTTTCCGGCGGCGAGAAGAAGCGCGCGGAAATCCTGCAGATGGCGCTGCTTCAGCCGAAGCTTTGCGTTCTCGACGAGACCGACTCGGGCCTCGATATCGATGCGCTGAAAGTCGTCGCCGACGGCGTCAATGCGTTGCGTTCGCCGGATCGCGCCGTTGTCGTGATCACGCACTACCAGCGCCTGCTCGACTACATCGTGCCGGATACCGTCCACGTCCTCTACAAGGGCCAGGTCATCAAGTCGGGCGACAAGACGCTGGCGCATGAACTCGAAGCCAAAGGCTATGCGGATCTCATCGAGGCGGCAGCCTGACGCCTGTTGAAGGAGTGTTCGAATGAATATGCAACAGGCCATCAAGATGACGGCTGCCGAAACCGCGCTGGTCGATGCCTATACCGCCCAGATCGGTGATCTGCCCGGCGACGGAGCGGTGCTGTCGCTCCGCGACACGCTCGTCCACGAACTGAGGACGGCGGGGCTGCCGACACGTCGCATCGAGTCATGGCACTATACGGACCTGCGCACCTTGCTACGCACGGTACCTGCCGCCGATCCGTCGGCCTTTGCCGACAGGATCGATGCCGTCGTTCCGGGTTCGTCCGTTCTTCCGGTTCGCAGCGGCCAGGCAGACCTCAAGGGCCTTCCCGAGGGTGTGACGGCGCGCTCCTATACCGACAGCCTGATTGACGGTTCGGCCGTTGCCGGCCTTGCCGTGCTCGGCTCGGATGATGCAATCGGCCGAATCAATGGTGGGCTGGTTCGCGGCGGTCTCGAAATCGAGATTGCGGAAGGGGCTGAGCTGAAAGCACCGCTCGAGATTCAGGTCGTCCAGAGCCACGGCCAGACGCACACGCGCTTTCCCGTATCCTTCGGCGCCGGCTCCAAGGCGACCGTGATCGAACGGCATCTGTCGACAAACGCGGAGCCAAGCTTCGTTTCGTCGGTGAGCGACGTCACGCTCGCCGAGGGTGCCGACGTGATCTGGATCATCGTCCAGCAGCAGGGCGCGGACGATACGCATCTCGGCCAGATCCGCTTCGACCTCGGCAAGAACGCGAAGCTGCACCTCTTCGTCATCAATGCCGGCGGCAAGCTGGTGCGCCAGGAAATCCACGGCAAGGCGAGCGGCGAGGGCGCCGATCTGACGCTGCGCGGCATCAACCTGCTTGGCGGCGACAGCCACACGGACGTGACCTTCACGCTCACCCATGACGTGCCGCACACCACGTCGAGCGAGATCATCCGCAACGTCGTTTTCGACCGGGCGAAGGGCGTATTCCAGGGCAAGATCCTGGTCGCCAAGGACGCGCAGAAGACCGACGCGAAGATGGCCTGCAATACGCTGCTCTTGTCCGACGATGCCGACATGTCTTCAAAGCCGGAGCTCGAAATCTTTGCAGACGACGTGCAGTGCGGTCACGGTGCGACGGTCGCCGACATCGACCACACACAGCTCTTCTACATGCTCGCTCGCGGCATCCCGGAGAAGAAAGCGCGCGCGATGCTCGTCAACGCCTTCGTCGCCGAGATCGTCGAAGAGCTTGAAGACGATGAGGAACTGGTCGAGGCGCTGGAAGGCATAATCTCGGCCTGGCTGGAAAAACACGCCTGATTGGACGAAGGATATGGAACATATCGTGCCGGTGCCGGCCTATGACGTCGAAGCCATCAGAAAGGATTTCCCGATCCTTTCGCGGACGGTCTATGGCAAGCCGCTTGTCTATCTCGACAACGGCGCATCGGCACAGAAGCCGCAGCTCGTTATCGATGCCGTGGCCCATGCCTATGCCAACGAATACGCCAACGTCCATCGCGGCCTGCATTTCCTGTCGAACGCCGCAACGGAAGCCTATGAGGCGGCGCGCGAGAAGGTTCGCCGCTTCCTGAACGCGCCATCGGCCGACAATATCATCTTCACCAAGTCCTCGACCGAAGCGATCAATGCGGTCGCCCACGGCTACGGCATGCCGAAACTCGGGGAGGGCGACGAGATCGTGCTCTCGATCATGGAGCACCACTCCAACATCGTTCCCTGGCATTTCATCCGTGAACGCCAGGGCGCGAAGCTCGTCTGGGCGCCCGTCGACGACAACGGCGCGTTTCACATCGAAGATTTCGTCAAATGCCTGACGGAACGGACAAGGCTCATTGCCATCACGCACATGTCGAACGCGCTCGGCACGGTCGTACCGGTGAAGGAAATCTGCCGCATCGCACGCGAGCGCGGCATTCCGGTGCTGGTCGACGGCAGCCAAGGTGCGGTGCATATGCCGGTCGATGTTCAGGACATCGATTGCGACTGGTACGTGATGACCGGCCATAAGCTTTACGGCCCGTCTGGTATCGGCGTGCTCTACGGCAAGATGGATCGCCTGAAGGAGATGCGTCCTTTCATGGGGGGCGGCGAGATGATCGAGGAGGTGACCGAGGACCGCGTCACGTACAACGACCCGCCGCACCGCTTCGAGGCCGGCACGCCGCCGATCGTGCAGGCAATCGGCCTCGGCTATGCGCTCGATTATATGGAAAAGGTCGGCCGGGAAGCGATACGCGCCCATGAGGCAGATCTCACGGCTTACGCGCGAGAGCGGCTGTCATCGATCAATTCGCTGCGGGTCTTCGGCGACGCGCCTGGCAAGGGCAGCATCTTTTCCTTCGAGATTGCCGGGGTCCATGCCCACGACGTTTCGATGGTGATCGACCGCGCCGGCGTTGCCGTCAGGGCCGGAACACATTGCGCGCAGCCGCTCTTGAAACGGTTCGGCGTCACCTCCACATGCCGTGCGTCCTTCGGCCTCTACAATACCCGGGCCGAAGTCGATGCGCTCGCGGATGCGCTGGACCACGCTCGGAAGTTTTTCGCGTGAACGCACGCTGCAAAGCGTCTGTTCAAAATATGGATTGCCGCAGGTTCTTGCCGTAAAGGTGTGGCACACTTTCGCGGAGCCTGCTCAGGGAGACGGACATGAGTCTGGACGCAACGCAAGAAAAGATCGATGTCCGCGAAGGCATCGTTCACTCGGCCATCCCGGCCGAGGAATTGGCGCGCCTCAGCGACGACATCATCGGGGCGCTCAAGACAGTCTATGATCCGGAAATCCCGGCCGATATCTTCGAACTCGGTCTTATTTACAAGATCGACATCGAAGACGACCGGATGGTGAAGATCGAGATGACGCTGACCGCTCCGGGCTGCCCCGTTGCGGGTGAAATGCCGGGCTGGGTCGAGAACGCCGTCGGCGCCGTCGAGGGTGTTTCCGGCGTCGAGGTGACGATGACCTTCGATCCACCGTGGACGCCGGACCGCATGTCGGAAGAGGCGCAGGTCGCGCTCGGCTGGTACTGAACTTCGGCCTGATATTGATCCGTTAAGACGCGGGCATTACATTAGATTCTGGAAAGCGCCGGGCCTTTACCCCGGTGATATGAAGGAGAAGAAGCCGATGGGCTTTGCCGTGATGAGCTTGACCGATGCGGCCGCAGGCCGCGTGCGGGCGATCGTCGAGAACGCTGGAGGCGATGCCAAGGGTATTCGCTTGAGCATCAAGAAGGGCGGCTGCGCCGGCATGGAATATGCCGTCGATCTGGTAACCGAGCCCAACAGCAAGGACGACCTGGTCGAACATCTCGATGCAAGGGTCTGGGTCGCGCCCGAGGCCGTCCTTTACCTGCTTGGCACTCAGATGGATTTCGAAGTGACGCCGCTCCGCTCCGGCTTCACCTTTAACAATCCCAACCAGACGTCGGCCTGCGGCTGCGGCGAGTCCGTCGAACTCAAGCCGGCCGACCTTGCTGCACTGGCCGCCAGCGGCGAGGCGGTCGTTCGCGCGAACTGACGTTTTGCAAATGCAATGAATTTAAAAAGCCCGGTTTCAGCCGGGCTTTTTCGTTTCATCGCATTGTCGTTTGATGTGTCGGCGGGCGTGCACGAGGCACGCCCCGCCGCCTCACATCATTCCGCCGCTTCCGCGTAGCTTTCGATTGGCGGGCAGGTGCAGACAAGATTACGGTCGCCGTACACATTGTCGACACGGTTGACCGGCGACCAATATTTGTCGACCCGGAAGGCGCCCGGCGGGAAGCAGGCCTGCTCGCGCGAATAGGGCCGGTCCCAATCGCCGACGAGGTCTTCGACCGTGTGCGGCGCGTTCTTCAGCGGATTGTTGACCTTGTCCATCCGGCCCTCCTCGATGGCGCGGGCCTCCTCGCGGATCGCCAGCATCGCATCGCAGAAGCGGTCGAGTTCGGCCTTGGTTTCCGACTCGGTCGGCTCGATCATCAGCGTGCCGGCAACCGGCCAACTCATGGTCGGCGCATGGAAGCCGCAGTCGATCAGACGCTTGGCGACATCGTCGACGGTTACGCCTGCGCTGTCGGCGAGCGGACGCGTGTCGATGATGCATTCATGCGCGACACGGCCCTTAGCCGACTTATAGAGCACATCGTAGGCCCCCTTCAGCCGCGCGGCGATATAATTGGCATTGAGGATCGCCACCTTGGTCGCCTGGGTCAGGCCCTCGCCACCCATCATCAGGCAGTAGCTCCAGGAGATCGGCAGGATCGAAGCCGAACCGAAGGGAGCCGCGGATACTGCGCCGTCATGATCATCCGTTTCCGGATGCCCCGGGAGGAAGGGAGCAAGATGCGCCTTCACGCCGATCGGTCCCATGCCCGGGCCGCCGCCGCCGTGCGGAATGCAGAAGGTCTTGTGCAGGTTCAGGTGGCTGACGTCTGAGCCGATGTCGCCAGGCCGGGCAAGGCCGACCATGGCATTCATGTTGGCGCCATCCAGATAGACCTGGCCGCCGTGCTTGTGGACGATTTCGCAGACTTCCCGCACGTTTTCCTCGAACACGCCATGCGTGGACGGGTACGTGATCATGCAGCAGGAGAGATTGTCGGCATATTGCTCGGCTTTAGCACGGAAATCGTCCATGTCGATTTCGCCGATGTCGCTGACCTTGACGACCACCACCTTCATACCAGCCATCTGTGCGGAGGCCGGGTTGGTGCCGTGCGCCGAGGTCGGAATGAGGCAGACGTCGCGATGGCCGTTGCCGTTGGCGATGTGATAGGCGCGAATCGTCAATAGTCCGGCGTATTCACCTTGCGCACCCGAGTTAGGCTGCATCGAAATCGCGTCATATCCGGTGACCGCGCAAAGTTTTTGCGACAGGTCCTCGATCATGTGGCGATAGCCGAGCGCCTGGTCCGCCGGAGCGAAAGGATGAATTTCGGAAAACTCCGGCCAGCTGATCGGCAACATTTCCGCCGTTGCGTTGAGCTTCATCGTGCAGGAGCCGAGCGGGATCATCGCCCGGTCGAGCGCGAGGTCGCGGTCCGCGAGACGGCGGATGTAGCGCGTCATCTCGCTTTCGGCGCGGTTCATGTGGAAGATCGGGTGGGTCAGGTATTCGCTGGTGCGCAGCAGCGGCTGCGGCAGGCGATAGCCCGGCTCGAAATCTTCCACCTTGAAATCGCCGCCGAAGGCGCGCCAGACAGCTTCGAGCGTCACCGGCCGCGAACGCTCGTCGAGGCTGATGCCGATTTTCGTGTTGCCGATCTTGCGAAGGTTCACTTCCTCGGCCACCGCCGTCTTCAGGATAATGCCCTGCAGCTTGCCGACCTCGACCGTGATCGTATCGAAGAAGACATCCGGCTCAACCGTGTAGCCAAGCTTTTCCAGCCCCATGGCGAGACGCACCGTCTTCTGGTGAACGCTTTGCGCAATCGCCTTGATGCCCTGCGGGCCGTGGAAAACGGCATACATCGACGCCATCACAGCAAGCAGCACCTGCGCCGTGCAGATGTTGGACGTCGCCTTTTCGCGGCGAATGTGCTGTTCGCGCGTCTGCAGCGATAGACGGTAGGCGCGATTGCCGCGCGAATCGACCGAAACGCCTACCAGGCGCCCTGGCATCGAGCGCTTGTAGGCATCCTTGACGGCCATGTAGGCGGCATGCGGACCGCCATAGCCGACTGGGACGCCGAAGCGCTGCGTCGAGCCGATGGCGATATCGGCGCCCATCTCACCAGGCGACTTGAGCAGCGCCAGCGCCAGCGGGTCGGCCGCGACGGCGGCGATCGCACCCTGCTCGTGCAGCGTGGCGATCAGCGTCGTGAAATCGCGAACATGGCCATAGGTGCCCGGATACTGGAAGATCGCGCCGAAGACATTGGCGGCATCGAGATCCGCGAAGGGATCGCCGACGACCACTTGCCAGTCGAGCGGCGCAGCGCGCGTCTTGAGGAGCGCGATCGTCTGGGGATGGCAATTCTCGTCGACGAAGAAGGTCTTCGCCTTGGATTTCGCAACCCGCTCTGCCATGGCCATGGCTTCCGCAGCCGCCGTTGCCTCGTCGAGCAGCGAAGCATTCGCGACATCGAGGCCGGTCAGGTCGCAAACCATGGTCTGATAGTTGAGCAGCGCCTCGAGCCGGCCTTGGCTGATTTCGGGCTGATAGGGCGTATAGGCCGTGTACCAGGCCGGATTTTCCAGGATGTTGCGCTGGATGACCGGCGGCGTGATCGTGCCGTAGTACCCCTGGCCGATCAGCGAGACAAGTTTCTGGTTGCGGTTCGCCGTTTCGCGCAGCTTGTCGAGCGCCTCGCGCTCGGTCATCGCTGCGCCCCAGACGAGCGGTGTCTTCTGGCGGATCGCGGGCGGAACCGTATCGTCGATGAGGGCGTCAAGGCTCGGATAGCCGACGACCTTCAGCATCTCCTCCATTTCCGCGGGCGACGGGCCGATGTGGCGCCGATTGGCGAAGTCGTATGGCTTGTAATCCGTAAAAGTGAAGTCCTTGGGCATGCTCATCAGGCGACGAGCTCCTTGTAGGCCGCTTCGTCGAGAAGGGCATTGGCGGCGCTCGGATCGGCGAGCTTCAGCTTGAAGAACCAGGCTGCCCCCTGCGGATCGCTGTTGACGAGCGACGGGTCGTCGACGATCGCCTGGTTGACCTCGACGATCTCCCCGTCGAGCGGGCAATAGACGTCGGAGGCTGCCTTCACGGATTCGACGGTAGCGGCCGAATCGCCCCTGGCGAAGGAGGCACCGGCTTCCGGCAGTTCCACGAAGACGAGATCGCCGAGCTGTCCGGCTGCGTGCTCGGTGATGCCGACGGTCGCGACGTCACCTTCGATCTTCAGCCACTCGTGTTCCTCGGTGAATTTCAGCATGGGCGCTCTCTCCTGATCAGCGTTTGTAGGTTTGTTTCACAAAGGGCAGGGCGGTGACGGTGAGCGGCAGATATTTGCCCCGCACCTCTGCGTAAAGCTTCGTGCCGTTACCGGCTTGGGCGGCGTCGACATAGCCCATGGCAACCGGCCCATCGACGCTCGGGCCGAAGCCGCCGGAGGTAACGGCGCCCACGGCTACCTTGCCGTCGGCATCTGCATAAACCTTGGCGCCGCCACGAACCGGCGCGCGGCCTTCCGGTTTTAAACCGACACGGCGGCGCTTGGCGCCATTGGCGAATTCGGCGAGAATGCGCTCGGCACCCGGGAAGCCGCCGGCGCGAACGCCGCCCGAACGGCGGCTCTTCTGGATCGCCCATTCGAGCGCGGCCTCGACCGGGGTCGTGCCGGTGTCGATGTCGTTGCCGTAAAGACAAAGGCCCGCCTCAAGGCGAAGCGAATCGCGCGCGCCGAGACCGATCGGCATGACGTCCGGATGTTCGAGCAGGCGCTGGGTGACGTCGACGGCCGACGCGACTGGAATGGAAATCTCAAAACCATCTTCGCCGGTATAGCCGGAGCGGGAAATGATGCAGGCCACGTCGTGGAGGTCGGCTTCGGCCACATCCAAGAAACGCATGGAGGCGACGTCTGCCCAGAGTTCGCAGAGCACTGCTTCTGCGCGCGGCCCCTGCAGCGCAACCAGCGCACGGTCGTCGAGCATCGTGACCTCGCAAGTATCGCCGAGGCCCTTCTTCAGGTGCTCGAAATCCGCGTCCTTGCAGGCGGCATTGACAACAAGGAAGAGATGATCGCCGAGATTGGTGATCATCAGGTCATCGAGGATACCGCCTTCGTCATTGGTAAAAAGGCCGTAGCGCTGGCGGCCCTCCGCTAGGCCGAGAACGTCTACCGGCACCAGCTTTTCGAGCGCCAGAGCCGCGTCCTCGATGCGACCAGACCTCGGCCGAACGGTGATCTGGCCCATGTGCGACACGTCGAAGAGGCCCGCCGCTGCCCGGGTGTGCAGGTGTTCCTTGAGCACGCCTTCCGGGTATTGCACCGGCATGTCGTAGCCGGCAAAGGGCACCATGCGCGCACCGAGCGAAAGGTGCAACGCGTTCAGCGGCGTGTGCTTCAAATGGGAAATATCTTCCAAATCCGGCCTCCAGGTCTGGCGCATCCCGCGCCGGCTCACACTACCGGCGTCAAACGCCGAGAAATTTGAGCCCCCTCTGTCCCTTTGCCTGAGATTGTTATCCCTTCGGCGAGCGTAAACGCTTCTCTCCAGAGTCCTACCGGTATCTTGCTGGTCCTTTGGCCTGAGAGTTTCCGGGGCGGTTGCTCCTTCGGCACCGGATTGAACCGGTTTCTCCCAACAAGATCGTCTCCAGATAACGGCGAAGGCCGGAACTTGGCAAGAGCCTATGTCGCGACCGAACATATTTTTGTCGCGGAGGCTTCATCACTGCTCGCTACGTGCGGCAATTCGGTCTTTGCAATTCTGGTCGGCTAGGGATAACGAATTGGCTGACCAAGAGGGAACCATGGCAAGGCGCGTGGACAAATGGCGGGTTTCGGTGCGGATGCTCGCCGCCTTTGCGCTCGTTTTCCTGTCTTTCGCCCACAAACCGGCTTTCTCGAAGACTCTCGCCCCAACCGCGGCTGCCGACTACCTGCTGCCCGACGGTACGTTCGCGGATATCTGCTTCGGCACGGACGGTGTCAATCATGATGCCGGGCAGAGCAAAGCGCCGAACATCGCCCCCGTGTGTGAAGCCTGTCGCCTGGCCGGATCGGTGCTGCTGCCGGCGCCACCCCAGGAAAGCACTCCCGCGGAAAACGGCAACTGGCTTACCAAGGCAGCGGTCATCAAGACCGAAGCGGCTCTTACCCCATTGCGGCTGCTACCGCCGTCACGTGGTCCGCCAACATCTGTCGTAACCTTTTCCTGACGCATATCATTTTTCATTCTGCTGCAAATGCGGTGCTCACCACAGAGGGCCAGAGGCCCGCGTGGTTCGGAGATTACGACATGACGAAGACAAAACTCACCCTGCTTGCCGCCAGCCTGACACTTGTCGCCGCAAGCATGGCGCAGATGGCAGCCGCGGGCCAGAGCACCCATGCTCTCAAGAGCCCGGCACCGACCGTGACGCTCGCAAGCAGCACACAGGGACACGATGAGCATGACAGCCACCAGACGGCCGGCGCTCCGGTCGAAGTCGGCGACCTCGAAATTTCCGGCGGTGCCGTCAAGTCGATGCTGCCCGGCGCGAAGGTCGGCGGTGGCGGCCTTGTCGTCAAAAACACCGGCAGCGCCGACGATCGACTTCTGGCCGTCGAAAGCCCGGCAGCAGGACGCGTCGAGATGCATGAAATGAAGATGGAAAACGACGTCATGAAAATGCGCAAGCTCGAGGACGGCATCGCGATCCCGGCAGGCGCGACGGTCGAGCTCAAGAGCGGCGGCCTGCATTTGATGTTCATGGAGGTGAAGAAGCCCTTTGCGGAGGGCGACACCGTGCCCGTGACGCTCACCTTCGAAAAGACCGGCAAGATCGATTATGTGCTGCCAGTCGGCGCAGCTGTTGGTGGCCACGAGCACAACTAGCGCGAGATGCACTCACGTGCGTTCGCGCAGCAGCTCCATCTGCTTGTTTTTGCGGCATTTCTGCGACGTCAGCTGATTCTACCTGACTGCAAAATGCTCTAAGATCGGCCGTCACGATCCCTGGATGAACTGATCAAGGATCGTGGCGATCTCGTCATCGCCTTCCTTCTCATCGCCGGCGGTTTCCTCCTGCCGGCTTTCCTGCTTCTCGCCGCGTGCATCGTCCTGCATGTATTCGAGATAGCGGCGCAGTGCTTCGGCCTGCGTCTCTTGCGGCGGGCGGCCATCGGCGCTGATCAGCATCAGCCCTAGCGGCAGGGCGCCCTTGACCTTCGCAATCGGCGCTGGCGCGGGCTGTTCCTGCCTGCGCACCGAAAGCAGCGTGATCGCCTCGTCGGTCGGGCCATCGCCACGCACGCGGGCGGACGGCTTGACGGCTTCCCCCGCATATGCCGCCGTTGTCGCGGAGATGGAGACGACCTGGGTCAAGATATTCCGCCTCGTCGGCGCCCGTGCGCCTTTTCGAACCTCAACAATCCTTCTTCTGTGCCAGACTTCGCTTGCGAGGCGGTGAAATCGGGCCAGCGGATTTTATGCAAATCTTAACGTTTGCGCCGAGTTGAACGGCGCATCGCAAAAAATTCCGCTGCGCTGTCGGCAGGTTATCCGCCAGGTCGTCCTTGAGGCATGACCCGTCGCCTTGGCGACCCCCAATCGGAGGATGAGACATGCCGAAGACAACCCTGATCACTCTGATCGTCGCGGCGATAGGCGCATTTTGCACGCCCGCGATGAGCGCTGCCGAGGAGGTGATAATGGAGCAGGCGGCAACGCCGGCGCCGACGAAGAGCGGACACGTCACCATCAACGGCATCAACTACTATTACCAGGTCTATGGCGAGGGCGAACCGGTGCTGCTTCTTCACGGTGGTCTCGGGATCATCGAAATGTTCGGACCGAATCTCGCGAAACTTGCCGAGACCCGCCAAGTGATCGGCGTCGATCTCCAGGGCCACGGCCGCACGCCCCTCGGAGATCGCCCGATCGATCTCGTGGCGATGGGCGCGGACGTGAGCGCCCTCGTCAAGGAGTTAGGCTACGAACAGGTCGATGTGCTCGGCTATTCGATGGGCGGCGGCGTCGCTCTGCAGATGGCAGCGCAGGCGCCCGAGAGCGTGCGGCGGCTGGTGCTCGTTTCGACACCTTACGCCAAGGATGGCTTCTATCCGGAAATGATCGCAGCGCAGGCCCAGGTCGGCGCCGGCGCGGCTGAGATGATGAAGGAAACGCCGATGTACAAGTCTTACGCTGCGGTCGCGCCGGACGTATCGGAATTCCCGAAACTGCTCGACGCTATGGGGGACCTGATGCGGCGCGACTACGACGGATCCGCAGCCGTGGCCAAGCTCACCATGCCGGTTATGCTCATTTATGGCGACAGCGATATGTTCCGGCTGGAGCACGTGGTCGCTTTCTATCACAAGCTCGGCGGTGGCCTGAAGGATGCCGGCTGGATGCGCGAGAACATGTCGAAGAACCGGCTGGCGATCCTGCCCGATCTCACCCACTACGACATCTTCGTCTCGCCGAAGCTTTTGGAAACGGCCTTGCCCTTCCTCAACGGCGAGAGCGGCGCAAAGAGCTGGGCGGAGCAGGTCGAGGGGAAGTAGGCAATACAGTCGGGCGGCCCGCTGCGACGGTCCGCCTCATGCGCCCGTAAATATTTCTATACCTTCGGTTGAGCAACAGAGTACAATCACAGCCGCGATGAAGAAAAGGCCGCCAGATCCTGCGCGAATGCAAGAGCATCGGGGGACGCCACTTCAGCCAGGAAAGGACGAAGGTCTATGCGCGTGATCGTGTTGTTGGTAGCGCTTTCTGCACTATGCGCGTGCTCACAAACCTCAAGGTCGACCATGGTCGATCGGTACGAACGCGGGGAAGGGGACTACTATCCGGGCATCGTGCCGCCAACCCCATTCTAGGACGCTGCCTATATTCACGTCAGGTAATGAACAGGAGCCGCACCGGTCGGGTTCCTGCCGCGCCTGCAGCACGGTTCGCTTGCCGCAGCGGTGACACCTCACCGGCCAATTCCCACCTCGCCGATAGCCGTGCATACACGAAAGATTGGGTTGCGATCATCGGTGGGGAATTGATCCCGCGCCATTGCCGGAATATCAATGATCGTCAATCCGTTAGCAAAAAGTACGAGGCCTATGCGCAAGATCCTATTGTTGCTCGCAGTCGCCGCTCTCGCTGCGTGCTCACAAACCGTTCACGTTGGAGGCGAAGGGGAATACTACCAGGGCATCGTTCCGCCGCGGTGATTATCGGAAATCGCACTGAGGCTACTGCATGTTTTCTTAAATCGTACCCCGATCTAAGGAAAAAACATGCAGCAATTCAAAATGCTACAGCGTCCTTGCGGGTCCGATTAGGTGCTCGGCGCTGTAGGTCGAGATGGCGCGACCTTGGCAAGGCGGGAGGCGTCCGAGGCCTGCCCCGGCACGAGGTTGTCACCCATGTCTTAGGTACGTTCTGTTACCTATGTCTTCGGTATGGACAAGACAAGGCTTGGTGGAGTCGAAGGGATTCGAACCCTCGACCTCCGCAGTGCGATTGCGGCGCTCTCCCAACTGAGCTACGACCCCATTAGCTGAAGTGTATAAGAGAAATCCGCAGGGCACGCCAGTACCTGTGCACGCGTCGACGCCGTAAATCTCGGCGTCCTGATTTGGAAGTGATGCCTTTCGGCTCAGTTCTTGTCGAGTTTCGGAAAGGCGGAGATACTCGTCCGAAGGAACATCGCGACCAGCATCGCCTGCTACGGCGCGCGAGACGAAGGCGAGCTCGATCGATCGGCTCACCAGGAGACGCTTTGATGCTTACGACTTGGGCGACGGCCAATCAGAGAGCAAGGTGATGCCGAACCTTGGCGAAGCCTCGCGCAGGCGCTCGATCTCCTCGGACGTCGGCGGTCCTGCGACTTCGCCCTGTTGAAGTTCGTGGCCAGCTTCCTCGATAAACCGTTCGAACAGGGCGGGGGTCCCGATCAAGATGTATCTGCAAGGATTGCCGCTCATGTTCATAAGCTGGTGCGGAATGCTGCGTGGTAGGAAGATGCTCTCGCCTGCTCTCAGCCGTCGAGGCTGGCCGTCGATCACCGCAGTCAATTCGCCTTCGATGACATAAACCGTCTCGTCGTCCTTGGCGTGGACATGGATCGGCGTCCTCGTGTTTCCATCGCTGTTGTTCTCGAAAAGGCAGAACTGTCCCGCTGTCTGTTCTCCGGAGAGCAGGCGTTTCATGACGACGCCTGCAAGAACGAACTCTTTGCTGTCAATAGCGCTCATTGTCGTTTCCTTTCCAGGATTCGCGCACATTAGGGGCGGGAGCTCCATTCAGCGAGTTTCGGACAAGGAAGCATTTGTTGCCGGCGCAGGCGGTGCAAGTCCTTTCCCGGGGGCGCTCGATATTCGTCACAGCGAATAATCTGCACCAAAGATGCGGTATAACGCATAAGAGCGGCCAAGTGGCCGCTCTCTTTTCTGTCTTCTTCCGCGAGGTGGATGGGTTCGATAGATTTGTCAGGTTTGTGCCCAAAGCCCTTTGTTTTCAAAGAGGATTCTATGGAACCCCGTCGGAAAGAAAGCACTTGGCGTCTAAGGGATGTCAGACTCGCCCGTACGGCTCGCACTGTGGGCACAAAAAAACCCGCGTGACGCGGGTTTCTGAGGAGGCGTTTGTCGGTACTGGTTAGAGGTCGAGATCCGATCGGCGATAGACCGTCGATATTGCATCGCCGTCCAGGACGGGAAGGATTCCTTTGGCTCGGATATCGTTCTTTACCTGCTGCATTTGGCCTCGTCCTAAATGGTTGCGGTAGTCGTGCAGCGTGATGAAAGTCTCCTGGAATGACCTCAGTGCTCTCTGCTCGACAAACCTCTGTGGCGCACCGGAGAACGAGTGAACAGAAGCGACAGACGGAAGCAGCCCGGTATCGACCAGTGCGCGCACGGTCTTCGTGGTCGTTCGCAACAGCTTTTCGACCATTCTTAGATTTAAAAGGCCTGTCGTCGCGGTGTCGGTTCGGAGGGCGCGCGTCGCGGACCGCACCTGATCCTTGCAGACAAAAATGTTCTTGAATGTCGTATGTTCGCCCTTCTCGTCGATCCAGATCGAGATGTCGCCATCCAGGATCATCTTGACGAGTGCTGCGTAGCCGCGACCGATAACCGCGCAGGCTTCGACGAGGCTGACATGGTCTTCCGCAGGAGCGTTCGGCATTGCGTGACGTTCTATCGAATTGATAAGTTCGTGAACGTTTTTTCTGGAGAACACAGGTCGCGAGGCATGGTGTGGGCCGTACTCGAGTGTAGAAAGCAACCCGGAATCAAGCAACTGCCTGATGGCGTTCGCGGTGATACCTAGGAGCCGTTTCATCTCCTCCATTGGGACGGCGTCGAGCCATTTGGAGAGGAGGGAATCCACGATGTCCGCCGCCAATACAGTTCTCTGGTCCAAGGTGCTACTACTCGAGGCTGGCAAATGACCTGCTTCAGAGAGGACTTTGCGCACGGTTTTTCGATGCAGCCCATATGTCAGCGAAGCCGAGCGGATGCTGTGTAGCTGTCGCTGCCCGTCAAATCCGAGGAACGCATTTTCAGGGCCGATTGGATGGGCGGACACCGCATGCCGGCGTACGAATTCGATGACCGAGATGGCCTCCGGACTGTCAAGGTTCCGGTTCAGGAAATGATAGAGGGCGCCGTAAAGCTGGAAGGCCTTTCCTTTCTTGGCACTCGATCGATAGCTTTCGTCGCGCTCCTCCAAGAAGGTTCGTAGGCCACAGGTTCCCTTTGATGTCACGGTGTAGCCACGCCTTATGGCTTCCGCGCGGTCGCTCTGGGGCCGCAGCCGCCTGGAGGCGTTCTGACGGTCGAGCAAGGCCTCTCCGACGGCTTCGGTCACTCTTAATGCGAAGCCAAAGGAAAAGTCGTCGAGCCAAGCCTTCGAGGCTGGGACTTCTCCGTTCAATCGGCGTGAGAAGTAGACGTCGGAAGCCGAGACCTCCCGGCTCGCGGGCTTCGCCGCAAGCGCCTGGACAACCGACCAGTTGTCCTTGATGGCGTTCGAAAAGTCGTGGCAGCCATAGGAGGCGTAGTCGATGTCCAGCACGTCGAGTCCGACGGAGTGCTTTGTGCAGACCTCTAATAGCGGGTGCAGCCACGACGCCCGGAAGTATGGGCGCCCACTGGGACGGCCATTCCCAAGATCATAGTCCTCACACAGGCACAGGGAGCAGAACCGCGGCGACCTCCGCCAGAGATCGCGCGGTGGCAGCGCGTTCCCGAACACCTGCCACTTCCTGCTGATGCGGCGGACGGCATGCTTCTCCAACACGTCTGCATCGACCTTTGTGAAGGTGGCGAGGCGAATGGAAAGCGCGGCCGTACCGCGGCCCCACTGACTGCTCCCGATATGGCGTAGAAAATCCTTCATCTTGACGGCGCGGGAGCATGCGACGCGCGAAGCGAAGGCCGGAAGCGTTTCGGAAGGCATTGCTGTTAACAAACTCGACATCCTACGTACGCACCTTTCCTTTGTTGCCGACATTCGCCAATTCCTCGACGCTGGCTCTTGCTCGCGCGAGCAGGTCGCCCAAAGAGTTGTCGGGAGCGATGTCCTGCCACCGCTCCGCGGTGAAGATGTTCTGAGACGGACGGCACCCGCTTGCATACGCATAGGCGACGGCGAAGTTGAGCGGCGCGACTTTTTTCTGGTCGAGGCGAAGCGCGTGCTCGCATGCCGCCCGGACGAGCTGGATGGTCGACCCGAACGCTCCGTTACATGCATGCATCAAGCGATGGACGAACTCGTCCGAGTCCAAATCCTCCGCATTCAGCTCGGCGTCCTGTGTGACGATTTTGAGCATGATCTTGCGTACGCGTCCCGCGTCTTCCGGATAGCTCATGGGACGCATTTCAATAAGATTGCTGCGCTCCTTGAGCTGCCGGTCTGTGTCTCCGGCCAAGTGCACGAACTGTGCCAAGGCAGGAACCCCGCTCAAGATCAAGTGCAGCGGCCAGCCATCGATCTGGACAAGGCTCTTGAGGACGTCGGCCACGTTCTGAATCTCTTTCGTGGTGTTGCCACGCAGGACGTGCTGCATCTCGTCGATCCAAAGGTAGAGGACGCGGTTTTCGCGCAACTGCTGCTTCCAGAGATCGAAGATCTCCTGTTCCGTGATGTTTTTGTGAGCCACATGGTAATTGAGCGCCGCTAGGCCCGCGCGGGCTAGACCCTTGAGCGTCAGAGGCTTCGGCGCCTCGAAGGAAATCAGGGAGCGCACTTCCTCGCCGTCCGCCGTGATGCGTGGAGCGAACTGCGGCCGCTTGGCGATGTGCTTCTCCACCGCCGTGGTCTTGCCAGATCCACTCTCGCCGACGATGAAGATCGCGCGGCGTTTCGCGGCTTTACCGAAAAGCGCGGCTGCGACGTTGTCGATGAGGCTGTCAAATGCGAAATCAAGCTGCTTGTCGCGCGGCGTGCTAACGTAGGCCGTCTGCATTCGCCCGAGGATTTCGACGCGGCGCTGGCGCGCCGGGTCGAGGCTGTCATAGACTGCTTTCGCCGCTTCGGCGAAATATTCGGAGTAGGTGGCGTTGGTCATGCTTGTATCCTTTCCAGGCACGTAGGCCTGCTTAGTTGTCGTCAAAGTCGATGCCGTCCCAATCGCCGTCGGACGTCGGGTCGATTACAGCGAAGGCGGAGCCGGCCGTGTCCTCCAGGACCTCGTTCACCTGGTCGTCGGCGGGCTCTTCTTTCTCCTTGCCGTCGCTCGTGATGAGGTGGTCGAAGGCATCGATGCCGACCGCGAGTGGATTGTCGGGAATGTTGAGCGGTCCGAGGTCATAGACGCGGCTCTTCAGGTCGTCGACGACGGGCTTCTTGAAGTGCTCGCGGTCGATCGCGTCGTAGTCCTTCTTCAGCAGCACATCGACGCCCAGACCCGCAGCGGTGGCAGCCGCAGCGCCGGCTGCGCGCAGGTCGCGCACGCATGCCAGGAGAACCGATAGCTTTGCCTCGGCATTCGCACCATGCTGGTCGGCCAGAGCCTTGCGGGCGCCGACCCATTCAAAGAGGGTCGTGCCCGCGGGAATACCGATGGTCGCCTTCGCCTCGATCCAGTCGTTGCCCTTCTTGAAGGAGATCGTGCTGACGTCGAGGCGGCTGGCGCGGATCTCGACGAGCGGTGCCGGAGAGTTCGGCAGGGCCTGCTGCTCGAAGCGCATGCGCTGGAGGTCCGTATCGTTATAGTGGATGCCGGCCACTGCCACCCCCTTGTCGGTGATGGCGCGCGTGAGTTCGGTGCCGAAGATGTCGCGGCGGGACTTGTCGCCGATCGGCTGCATCACGGCGCAATTCTTGGACAAGCGGAACCACGCGTTCGCTGGGGTTTCGAACCCGAGGCCGGAATGCGGGGTGTTATGGTAGATGTCGATGATGGCACGAACGAACAGGCGGTTGAATTCGTCGAGGTTCAGAACCGCGTAGCCCTGCGAGTCGTACTTGCCCTTTTCGAGGATGTTCGAGAACGTTCGGCCCTCGAAATAGTCCATGAAGCGCAACTCGCAGGTATGGAAAAAGGACTCGATCGTGCCACGTGCGGCAGCGTCGCCGGCGCGCGGGAACATCTGTGTGCAACGGAGCGCCGCCACCGCGGCACGAAACTTCTCATGGACGAACGCCGGACCCGCGTCAGTGCAGACAGACTCGGGCACCAATCCGTAAACCCACGGGTCGCCCGCGCCGACGACGGACGAAATTAGCGTCTTGTCGGTCACGACCATTTCAAGAGCGGCAAGCGACGAGCGGTGGGAAGGCTCGCGACGGCTGAAATGCATGGCCAGGATGCACTTGGTGGCGCGGTCGATCGCAACGGTCACCCAGACACGCGCACGTTCGACGGCACGCTTCTCCTCGTCGGTGAGCAGATGCCAGATGCGGAAATGCGTCAGGAGGATGGACAGGTTCACCTTCCATTCGTCCATTTCGACAATCTGACCCGGACGCTCGAGCGCCAGACCGCCGTGAACGATCGCGAACTTCTTGCGCGCGTGGTCCTCTCCGTAGCGCTTGGCCATCAGATAATAGACGCCCATGCTCTTGATTAGGCGCTCGAAGCACTTGCGTGACGGCATGTGATAACGGCGCCGTCCGGTGCCCTCGAGCTCGCTGTTCCGCCTTGCAATTTCCGCCTGCAGGCGAAGGAAGCAGGCACGCATGGAGGGGCGCTTGCGGTCGGCGTACTCGCCCGCATATTCGAGCCAGAGCTCGACGTCCTGCTGGTGGGACAGCGTGCGGGACTTCGGACCCTTCTTGAGACTGACCAAGGCCAGCGGATCGTACCCGCCGTCGACATACATGTCGTGCAGGCGCTTGAAGTGGCGTGGACCGGGCAACGCGTAGGAAACCTCGACACCCCCATTCGCCCCGCTCCAGCGCTCGGAGACGATGCGCTTGAGGATAGGCAACAGGAAAGTCAGGCATTTCACGCCCAGACTCACCTTGCGCTGTCTGAAGCCCTCCTGCTTCAGGACGGGGTGCTTCCTGCCAACGGCTTCGAAGCGGATGTACTCGTTGATCAACTCCTGAAGCCACAGGGCCTTCCGGACCTTCGCCTCGCCGAAGTCGGTGATCTTCAGGTTGCCGAACTTCACGGAGAGGTTAGCCGCTTCCTTGCTATGGTAGTCGCGCTCCACCTTCAGACGGCGCTCGACCGTCATCAGGTAGATCTGCTCGTGACTGTAAGGGTGGTGGCGGCCTTCGGCGTCCGTGAACACCGAACCTTCGGTCGTCTGCTTGAGGACGGTAAGGTGGCGCGTGACGTTACCGTCCTCGATCGTGATGCGGTCATCGGGACCATAGTGATAGATCGGGATCGACGTACGGGCGAAATTGAGGGGGGAGACAAGCTGGTTCACGGCAAGACCTTTCTTAGTTGCCTTTGACGAGGAGAGATGCATCGGTGATGCGGCCGGCTTCGACGGGCTGGAGGACGCCCTCATCGATGAGGTTCCAGATCGCGGTGCGGCGGTAGGCGACCAGCGGAGTTACGATCAGCATGTCCCAGAAGCGCATGGGGCCGCTCATTCCTGCGACAAACTCGCGTGCTGCCTGGTATTCCTCTTCGTTGCGATTGCGACGGGAGAGAAGGATCCATTCGGCGTTGGCGTTGGCCGCAGCGTTTGCAAACGCCTCGGTCACGAGGCTGATCGAGTCGGCGTAGTCGGCGACGCCCATGCGATAGATACGGCGCAGGATGTCGAGCAGCCCGGAGGACACGACGATGTCCTTTGGCTTGGCCGCGACCGATATACGCTTGCCGCACTTGAGGCGAAGCCAGAAGTCGAACGTGTGCTTATGCATCTTGCCGTCCGCTCCGAGGTACTTCACAGTCGGCCACTGTTCGCGCAGCTCGACGACATTGCGGTCTGCACGGAGAATGCGACCGGCCTTCAGTTCGATGCTGCTCTCGAAGTGCATGACGCGTTCGCCATCCAAGCTCGGCTGCGCCCCGCGCCAGTTGAACGGAGACTTCACCGATGGCTTGCGATTGCCGCGCGACTGCAGAACCGGCGTGTAGCGCGGCGGTACCGTCGGCTTGTGGTAGGTAGTCTCGGTCGGAACCGTGAAGCTCACCTTGATACCGTTGCGGATGTTGAGCATGTGCTGCTTGATGAAATGTTCGTGGCGCATGGGAACTCCTGTTTTGCGCACTCAAGACATGGCTCCGCCGCCTGCGGTCACGGGATCGCGACCGCACCAACGGAACCGGCAGTACAAGGGGAGGGAACTAGGACGGCGGTCCCTGCGCCCGCGGGAGGTTACACGCGCTCATCAGGCGAGCTCCTCGCAGGCGCGATCGACCATTTTCCGGAAGAAGTGGTGGGTAGGCTTGCGGATGAAGACGCTGCCGATGCCCTCAGCATTGACGCGGTCGATCTCCGCATGAAGGTCGCGGAGAACCAACTTGATGGTAGCGGCGTCGTCTTCCGCCGCGCGGTGGGCGAACTCATTCCAGATCGCGAGTTCCTCTGCGCGCACGAAGCGGCGCTCGACGAACTTACGATAGCGGCCGGCTTCGCGGACGCTACGGCTGGACGTGGTGCCTCGCCATTCGCGCACGACATGGTCGAAGCCCATCTTGAGGTCCGTGTCGGTGATGCGATCGTTGAGGTTGAACGGAAGGTCGTTGTTGTAGCGCGCCATGGCATATCTCCTTTGTCTGGCGTTGCTTAGCGGTGCGAGGAAAGGATGGTTTCGAATCGCGAGACCATCGTGGCGATGGACGGACGTCCCATGTCGCGGCCAGCGCGCGCCTTCCAGACGAACTCGCGCGGGAGGTCTGCGACGCGGGCGCGGAAGGTGCTGTAGGACGGCAGGCGCTGGGGGCGGGGACCCTTCAGCATGCGGGCGTCCTCCATGATGTGATGATGAAGACGGTGCCAAAGCTCGCGAACGGTCGGACGCGAGGGGTCGGCATAGCGAAGCGCGACGACGCACTGCAGGACGGTTTCCTGGCGGGTGAAGTAGCGTCCGTACTGGCGTTCGAGCCAGTTCCGAAGTTCCTGGCGGTGCTCGCCGTCGATCTGGCCGATGAAATCAAGACGCACGTATCCATTCTGCGACATGGCGCAGTTCTCCTTACCTAGATTTTTGGGATTGCCGTCGGCGCTAGAGCGCGAGCGCGCCCCGTTGAACGCAGTCACATCGCATGGCGAGGACGTCGCGGCGCTCGGATTTGCATTCCGCGCAAAACTGGTCGTCTTCGATGAGGTCGTTCATTCCGTCTTCCATCCATCAGACGGGATCATGGCATGCGTCGACGCACGACGACGCGCCGCGAGCCCGAGGGGGTTCACGCGACTTCGGCAGCGTTCCAAAGCCGCGCGAACCGGACGGAAGGGAGACTTCCGGCGATGTCAGCGCGCTTTGAGCGCTTGGAAGCGTTGTTGAAGATGGATGGGATCGAAAGGCTTGTTCGTCATGTCTGCGTCCTCAGATCTGAAAATGCTTGAAAACTTTTCAGAGGAGTGCCGGGGGCGTCGTTCGCGCGCGGCGTGGATACCACGGCGTTCTAGGACGCTTGCCGGCAACCTTGTTGCCTATGTGCTGGTATCTTCGACTTCATGACTTTTCTCACTTCGAGGGCCGACCGTTATCGGACGTGCCGTGATAAAACGCAGATCTTTGTCGGAATATCAAGAAGAAAAATAATCTAAGGAAACAAATTTCGTGCCCCAATAACAGGAATATACTCACGGAACGTGGTTCTCAAGAGCGGGGATATGGTTACCTCTTAGTAATTTTTTGCGCGCAACGAATCCATGTTGTCAACAATTGGTAGCTGCCGATTGGCGGGCTGACAGAGGTTGTTTCAAAACGAGACGGCCTAGTCTTCTGCTTCGATCTGGAATCCTCGGCGAGAGGTATGCTAGGCCGCGCCGCAGTCTCAGCGGCTCGCTAGGCGTCTTCACGCGACGGGCCCGATCATCCTCCGCCATTCGAGGCCGATCGAAGTGAGTTCCTCGGGGATGCGCCAGTTGTCGTCCGGCATGACGTGCCAAATGCCATCTCTCGGGCAATAGAGGCCGGGCAGAGGGAATTGGCGGCTGATCTTCAGGTAGTCCCCCACGTCCTGGGTAGCGATCGGCATGCCGTGCACGATGGCCGTCGCGGCGATCTCGGGATCGCAGCCGAACTCGAGTTTTGGAGCCTCGCCGTGGCTGCGCCAGAAGCGTGCAAGCTCCGGGACCATGGCCATCCTGGCGAGAAGCCGCTTCACGTCCGAATTTACAGGAGGCACCCAGACGTCCGTCTTCAGGAGGTCGTCGAGCCATTTCGCCAATTTGGCGCTTTTTAGCGGGTTCGTCTTGAAGAGGTTGAGGGCGCCACGCTCAAGCTCGAAAATCGCAGTCGGCGGAACGGCGATCGATCCTGGCGGTATCTGGTCGAGAAAGAATATGACGTCTTCGTCCGGCTCCGAGCGCCGAGCTTCGCTGAGGACGCTCGTGTCCACCAATATGAAGTCCGCCATTCCGCGAACCCCCTTTCGCGTGGTTGAAAAACCACTCGATTCGACGCCGGTTATGGTTACCAAAGAGTGAACAAGCGGGTATAAGGATTCGCAGGCGCAGGGAGTAGGCCGATGACTCGCGACAACAGATGGAAGATGCAGGAGGCGTTGAAGGACGTCCGGTTCGTCTTCGCGGCTGCGAAGAAGGACTGTCCGCAGCTCGTCTTCGATGACGATGGCGTCTTCACCATCTCCTTTGACAAGCATGGAAAGAAAGGCAGCGGCCGCACGTTCCTGACAAGTGGCGGTCCGGACGAAGGCTGATTGTCAACGGGCCGTCGCGTTGCGGGGCTGCTCGCGTTCGGGAATCCTCTAAATCTGCAAAGCGTCGCCGCTGGTCGCCTTCGATCAGTCGCTCAGTTCGCCTGCTCTATTCGTTTGGAAGCAATCGGTGACACGTAACACCTGGCATACCCGTCGCGTGCAGTCGGGATGCCCTGGGATGTCATCAGCTTAGGGACCGGGAAATTCGTTCGCACAACAAGTCTGGACCATCGCACCGGAAGCTGGCCTGTCGCAGGACGAGCACGGGCGCTGACCGTTTCCCTTGCAGGTGGCGAGAATCCGCCAGCGTTCAGGAACGGGATAGAGACACCAGCCACATCCGCCTCCACCATGGAGCGGGGTAACAGGTCGAGCCTCCCTCTTCGACCCAGCAACTCTTGGATGCTCGTTACGCACAAGACCGGTGGCAAGGCCTTTTCGGGAGTGTCAGCTCGTATTTTTCTCTCAGAAGCCACCGCAAACTGAGATGTATTAAGAACAGGCCCGCGTTCGGCAACGTGGCGTCGAAAGTTCAGCCTGCCTTGCAATTGTCATACTTAATAGCCCGATATTGCACCGCAGCATTGTCGGTCTGTCTGCCGAGCGGCGCATGGTCGAAGGAGTTACCCATGGCAAAGTCAATGATCAATATAGGCGCGTCCGTCACCGACCGAGACGACCTCGGTATCGGGGACGCTGTTCGGCGAGCTCGCGAAGCGGTGGGATATAGCGTCGATGACCTTGCAGTGACGTGCGGACTGACCGGTGCAGAAATTACAAGGATTGAAATCGGCGCTGACGTCGATCCGGACAAGCTCAGGCGCATAGCGGCTGCACTTCGAGTGCCAACCTCCGCGTTCCTGCCGAACTAAGGCCGGCGCGAGGCGGAGCGGGATCTGCTTCCCGCGTGCGCGCGTGTTTCTTGCGGCGGTAGCTCGAGGCAGGGTGCGTAATCCCCGTCTCCTCCGGCGGCCGGTCCATACATTCGAAGCTGTGAAGCAGCGAGCGCGCCGGACGCATTCGACATGTGGATGCGTCCTATCAAATCAATCGATTAGTCCAGGGATATAAGGGGGGGTAAGGAGGTGGCGCTGGGCGTTGCGATCACAAGGAGTGTCATGCAATCGTGGTCGAGACCGTCGGAGACATCATTGCCTATCACGACGGCCTGACCAAAAGCGTGGTTCTGGCCTATGCCACGTGCGAGAACCACGTGAATGATTTCGCCCGACTGGGCAGTGTGCATAGCGTGGCCGATCTTGCCGCCCTCGGACTCGTGGTTCGAGCGGTTTGCAAAAAGGAAGGTCTCGGCCAGGTCGCGCTTTGGCAGGCTGTAGATCTGGCAGAGAAGGGGTTGTCGACTCGGATCTTGGTGGCCACGTCACTAAGCAGCGCGTAGCCGTTCAGGAGGTGGCAAATCTGGTGGATATCGGACAGTGATCCTCGACCAAAAGGGACATCGCGCATTCTTTGTATACGGTTTCCCAAAGAGTGCACGCGCCAACATCGAGAAGGATGAGGAACAAACCTTCAAAAAGATGGCAAAACATGTTTTGGGCCTATCGGATGCACAGCTTGAGGAACTCGTCGAAGCGAGGAAATTCAAGGAGGTAAAAAAGCATGACGAGGAGAAAGTACAAAAGCGAGGCTTTTGCCTCCATCCACGAGACCATGGAGGCTCTTCATGAGATCGGAGCGATCGACAAGATTACAAAGAGGGAATTTGACGAAGCCAGCTTGGTCGAGCCGATGCCGCTGACGGGCAGGGAAATCCGCGGCCTCCGAGAGCGGGAACACATGTCCCAACCCGTATTCGCCCGCTATCCGAGCGTGAGCAAGAACCCTGCTCTCTGACTGGGAACGCGACGTGAAGAAGCCCGGCGGTCCGGCGCTCCTCCTTATGTCGCTTGTGAAGGGGAAAGGCGTGCAGGCGATCGCGCTTGCGTGAGAGACGCCAACGTTCCGTGGGCGCGTATGTCTTTTCGCTCGCACCATAAGACTGGACTGTCGCAGGGGACACGGGACCGGCCGCAGCATAAGTCCGGACGCTGACCAGCGAAGCTTTGGGGGGTCAGCGTCTGGACTGCGACGTCTGCCGGCATCTGATGCGCAACCTCGGCCGTACTGGCTGCAGCCGCCGATTCCTGGCAAATCCGCGTGGCCAACGCCGCTCAATCGACGACCGCAAACTCTCGGCAGTGCCGCCGGCACGAGGCATGCAGTTCAGGCAACGCTTGTAACTCAAAGTTGTCAAGCGTTTTGAAAGGGAGATGCGTGTTCCATGGTGCCGACCACTTCCAAAAAACTCGACTGCAACTTCATGGAGTTAGAAGTTTCTAACTGAGGATGATCTAATATTGCTTTGACAGTTTAGGATTGTGTTATATCCTCTCAAAGTTGCAGTTCTGACACCTACACTTACATTCTGCGGAGGATGACATGTCGGATAGCAAAAAACTTACATTTCAACTTACCGAAGAGCAGATGAAAGCCATCAAGCCGCTGGTTGAAGCTACTGGCCGTATCAAGATGGCCGGAGAGGTAGAAGGGGATCAGTTTAAGGTATCGTTCCTTGCTTGCAACATGGCGTTTATGGCTTGCAACTCCCCGTTTGTCATCAGCGACGGCACGCTGAAGACGAAAGCAAAATGAGAATCCAAGATCGAAAACTTGATGATGTGTTGGGCCACCTTCGATCCAGGTATGATTCCGACTTGCCGAACTTTTCTGATTGCATAAGGGCAGCGTTCGCCGAGGTGGATGCCGTCTTTTGGCGAGAGCAGTACTTAGCCTTCTTTTGGAAGTGCGTTACAACTGTCCCCGGCTACGTCCAAAGCGTCGTAATTGCGAATTCGATTGCGGAAAGTGACGGATCTCGGGGACTGCACGATTTGTGGACCCGTGTCCGTGGACCGGAGCTTGATGATGGTATTCGCAACCACTTCCAGGATGAGTCACGTCACGCTCGCCTTTTCTTGCACCTGACGGATTTGACTTTTCCTGAATTCCTGGAACCAACGGAGATGGCGGACAGGAAAGCGGGACTATTCAACAGTCAGACAGCGAGCGAGGAAAAAACTGAAGATCCGGCCAGCATCGAATACGTTATCGACAACATGGTTCAGATGAACATTGGTGAAATCCGTACCAGGGCACACATGTTCATGATCGGCCCAGTCCTAACTGCTATGGCTCCTCGGGAGAACAAGGAGCGTGTCGATGGCATACTATCCGGCCTCGTCTATGACGAAGTAACGCATATAGGCTATACGGCTGTGCTCATGGAGCAGATGTGCCGAGACGGCCACAAGAAGCTGATTGCTGACTACTACAAGAGAAGGCTTCGCGACTTCAACGTCTACACCATAGAGCAGTCGCGCCGGTCGCTCGACCTGTATGGAGAGGGCCAGTTCCCGGAGATCCTGGAAGTGTAGTGCGATTATGGCTCCACGTCCGTTTGCTGAAGACTGGCTGTTGGCCACCGGAACGAACCATGAACATATACTGCCCCAGTATACCCGATCCGAAAATTGGACTGGATTGCACGGCGGTGGGCTTTAGGCGGCTCATATTTCGAGGGCAGACCGCCGGGTTCGAACGAGAACGGCCCCCATCGAGGTGAGTAGTCCCTCCTAGTAGCAACTGCCGCCGAACACGAGCCTGTTCAAATTGAGCGATTCACATCGCCATCGCGTACGGCGTATCTGATGACTCGTCTGCAGGTTCAGTCGGCACAATTTCCTCCGGAAGTGGTGTCATGCCCGTGCGGATTTCTTCCGCATGCCACCACATCGCGTCATGAGGCATCCGCGCCCGACGAAGAGGCTCCATTTCCGTGAAAATGAACCGACGCCTGTAAGCGCTGGGGCTTTCGGCGAGAAAGAACGGCTTCATACGCTCTGGCCCAAGGAACCATGGCATTTTCAGGAAGCGTCTGGGGTCGTCTGTCCAGATCGGAGCCGGCCCCAGCCTCCACCTGCGGCAGAGATGCTCGCCAATAGCGCCTACAAGAGCATCAAAGCGCTCATCTCCGGTTAATTCCGGTGCATCGATCAGCCTCTCCCGTCTCCGACGGCGGGATGGTTCGAGATAAAAACCATCCAGGAAACTGGCAAGGTGGTACCGAAACTCGCTACCGGTCTCAAGGTGCGAGTGGACGGCCTCGGCCAGCGATCCAGGTCGGACTTGCTGCATTGGCGCTGTTGTATTCATCTACCAGACCTTTGATCTTCGCGCTCATGCGTGGGGACACGGTTGGAACAACGATTCCCGGAATGTTAGGATAACACTGCTCCATGAGAGCAACAATCTTCTCATAGGTATTGATCCCCGTGAGCTTCATAAGCGCTACCGGATCTGTCGCATCCGTGAGGTTCTTGTCGTCATCCGGTGCTCGGTTGGCCAGCACCTTCATCGCCAGCAGATATTCTGATGTGGGCGTGAAGCCGCATTCCAGTGGCTTACCCCGCGAATGCGACCACAATCGTCGCGAGCGCGAATCTGGCGACCTTGCGCGATATCGCACATAACCCGAATGGGTAAATCCCAAGTTTCGGCAACCAGGAGTACGCTCTCCCCTCCGAGTTCTATCGTCAGCGACATGTAAGTTGATCGGCACGCGCGGGAGCGGTGCCCATCCTCACGGGTTCAAACTAAAACTGTTAGGGAGACACTGCGATGATGATCAGGATCGTAGCTATAGCCGCCGCGCTGCTAGCGGTGGGTCACTCCGCAAAAGCATGGGATCCAATTGGGGATCTCACCAATCCGGGTCGAATTTTGAAGAACATCGAACGGGAAGGCGGAAAGGCCATCAAGGACATTCCTAACGTTCCCAGAAACCTTGGGCGGGAACTTGAGAATGTTGGCAAGGAGATCGACCGGATTCGACTTGAATTTCAAGCCGTAACTTCCGCGCCGGCGTTGGAGGCGTGGCTTCGTGGATCAAGAGATACATCCAGGCCTGGGGCGGGCCCAATTCCTCAGCACATTCGGCAAGCCCTGGGAAATTTCTACGATAACGACATCTACGACAGGGTGAGATTCAAGATCGGAGACAGCGGAGCCATTAATCTTGCTAATGCGTCCATCCAGTATGGCGAAGCGGAAGCTGTGACGCTGATCGATACGGTTGTCTTCGCAAACGCCAACGGTGCAAATGATCCAATTCTTTGGGCTCACGAGCTCTGGCATGTGCAGCAGTTTCGCGACTGGGATGTCCGCGACTTCGCCATTCGCTATTTGCGCAGTTGGAATTCCGTTGAGAATGAGGCGTATTCAGCCGCAAACCGATTTGCGGCTGTTTTCGCGGGCCAGACCACGCAAAGGCCGGTTCCCCAACCTGACCCGATATTTGCCCCGCAGCCCCTGCCTCCGACACCGCCACCTCCGCCGCCGCCGACGCAAAGGGCTGCGTTCACCTGTTACACGAACATGGGTGCTTGCCCATTGGCAGTGCCAATTCCGGCAGGAATGGCATGTTATTGCCCATCCGTGATGGGGCCGATATGGGGCGGGGCTCAATAGCGCCAAGCGGGGCTGAAGGACGTTTCTAGACTTGCAAGCCCTGTCGGCGAGGCCTTGGAAGTCTACCCGGAGGCACATTCTGGTGATGCCATCGGAATGGTCCGCGCTCCTTCGGTCAGTTCTCAGCAACCTCCAGCAGGAAGGCAGTCCTAGTCTGAGTTTGGTGAGCTGCCCGCCTTGCTGCGCGCGAAGCGGCCAGCAGGGATAAAGTCTCCTGGCCACGCCGGCCTTGCGGCGTGCGGATAGATCGGAGACGGTGAAGCCGAGGCTGCGCGCCCTCGGTGTCGCGACCGTGTTCGAGGTGCAAAGTGACCGATATGGGCCAAAGTGACCTGCCGTCTGGTAAATGAGTACGGAAGCCGCTCAGCGGCGATCGAGCCTCCGGCCTGTGAGCCGACGGCGTTTCGTTTCGACGACGACGCCCGCAGATCTGTTGGGAAGCTTCGCTTTGCTCGCAGGCGCTTGTTTTGCGATTGGCCTGCGGCTTTGTTCAGGTTCCGCCTGGAGCTCAGGCGAGCGCATGGTTTTCTCCTTCGCGGAACGCACGCGCAGCAATGCCTGGGCTGTCGCCGCATCGGCTTCCGACACGTTCCCGGTGGGATTGCCGTCGAGATCGACTCGCGCCGCCCCAGCGCGCAGACTTTTTAGATATCTTTCCAGCTTGGTGTAGGCGCGCAGGGCTCTTTTCAAATCGTGGTCCGACAGCTCATGGTCAAGCGCGCGGATGTCCTCACGAATCCCAATCTTAAGCGGCTTCGGTGCCCTCGTGTTGAAGGCCTCGGGCCACTTCTCCGATAGATGGCGGAAAAGCACTGACGCTGTTTTCGGCTGTTGTTCGCCCGGCACTTCAAACCTCGATAGTTGTCGCTGATACGACACTTGTTAGCTGACGAGTTTGTTGAGTTATCCGGCAACAAAGCCGCCTTGCACACCTTCCTGTCAAGAAAAACGGCTGTAGCGGCGCTGTTCATTCACAACGACGTGGGCAGGCGGACGTCCGCGACGGCGGGTGCCGGTGGCGGAGAAGCAAGCGAGACGGAAGTCACTTGGCAGATCCCCTCGGCGGAAGACTTGGCGGGGTAAGCTCAATCCGGAGCTAGCCTGCCAGTCGGATCGACATCCCTGCGGGAGGTGCTCCGGACGTAGTTCGCAAGCTTCGTGACGGTTTCGAAGTTCTCGGGGTCGCGATAAGGCCCGAACTTGAAGTACTGCGTGAGGCGCGGTCCGGTCTTCGCATAGCCTATCCTGCCGTCCACCCGGCCGATCTTGACGCCGTTCGCCCAGATCTCAACGAACGCCTTGTTATCCGGCGTCAGCCCAACGTGGTAGACCATCGTCGTCCAGCGGCCGAAGGGATCGGGAAGAACGTGGTACTGTTTGGCGACGATGCCGCGAGCACATCCGGGATCGCGCGCAACTGCGATGGCCTCGGAACTGAAATCCATTCTGTCCTTGCGATGCTGGATGGGCGGCACCACCTTTGCCTTGTCGTCATGGGCCCACCCCGCCGGGGACTCCGAAAGCGGAAATTGGTCGGCCACAAGCACTCTGCACAGCACGTCGTCGGGCCTCTCCTTCGCAGCGAGATTGTCCTGCTCGACCGTCACCGTGAACCTGCGGCCGGTGAACCGCTGCGCGACGAGGGGACCGCCGCGCGCGGCCTCGGCTCCTCCTTCCACTGCCCTGCGACGAACCGCTTGGAGGTCGCCTTCAGGCTATCGTCGACGAACATGTCGAAGCGGTACCATATATCGGTCCCCAAGGGCACGCGCGCGTCGCTAGACTCCCACAACTCGGCCCGCTCGTCCCCATCCCGCTGGTAGTCTCCGTCCTCGTCGATGCAGCCGGCATGATGCTCCTTCCGGAGAGCTAGCGCCTTCGGCTCCGGCCGAACGGTGGCGACCATCGCTGTCCGGCCTGACCCGTCCGTCGCCCCGAACTTGAAGGTGTTCTCCGGACGATGGCAGACGAACCAGTTCCTCGAGTGAGGTTCCTTCGCGAAGTTCTCCGACACGAGATACCTCGGCGCGCCCGCCACGGAGTGGCTGCAGCCGGTCAGAAACGCCAGAAGGATTGGGGACAGGAATGCGCGCACGTCGTCCTCGGAAACGGGCAGTTTCGAAAAGCGCGGTGTTGAAGCCCGAAACTTCAATCCGGAATGCAACCTGTAATATTATTTTCGTATCATCTCATGTAAGCCTGTCAAGGCTGGTCGATTGGGCGCAGACCTCGGGGAGGGGCTTGAAATGACTTTGGCGGGTAGCAGCAACCACACCATTTCAGTAGCGGCGCATCGCGGGGACGCAAAGACGTTGCTCGCCTTCGACGTTGTGGACGAAAACGCGCGAAAAGGCCTGGCCGGGTTCACGATCGGGGTGACGCCTCCGACGCGACCTCCGTACTACCTTCTCAACAACCTTCGCTTCGAGCATCCGGAACAGCATGCGCGGGATACGTCGGAGCCTGACAACTCGACGATGAACGCGCCAATACGCAAGTTCAGGTGGCTCCACGTGCCCGGACTCGACCACCAGGGACTCGAACCCGAATTCGGGTCATATACCTACACGATCACGCCGCGCTACTTCGGCGACGACGATCGGCTGAAGGCGTTCGATCCGGCTCTGAGCCTCGACGTGCATGTGACAATGGCGCCCTTCGAGACGAATAACCTGAAGGTCGGCTTCACCAGGGGCTTCACACAGTCGCAGGCCTTCGCCCGTCACTTCGGCAAGTCGGCGCCGATCCGGCCCAAGGGCGACGAGCTGCTCTTCGACACCAGCGAGGTTGCAGGCCGGTCCCCGCGAGGCGAGGAGTTCCGCTTCGAGGACGAGTACCGCTGGTCCGGCTTCACCGCGCGGAAGCTGATCTTCGAGATCTTGGACGAGGTGAAGGACGACGACGACCTTGAACTCGACGTCTTTGCCTACGACCTCAACGAGCCGGACGTCATGAAGGCCCTCATCGGCCTAGGCGCGCGGGCCCGTATCATTCTCGACAACGCGGCCTTGCACCACAACACGGACAAGCCCAAGCCCGAGGACGAATTCGAACAGAAGTTTGCTGCATCCGCCGGCGCCGGCTCCATAAAACGGGGCCGCTTTGGACGCTACGCCCACCACAAGGTGTTCATCGTAAAGAGGAACGGCGTGGCCCAGAGGGTCCTGACGGGCTCCACGAACCTCTCCGTCACCGGCATCTATGTCAATTCGAACCACGTGCTGATCTACGAGGACGCAGACGTCGCCGGCCTATACCTGCAGGTCTTCGAGGAGAGTTGGAAGACCAAGGCGAGCAGCTCGTTCGAAGATTCACCGCTCGCAAACGCCCGGCACGTCTTCGATCAGGGCGTCCCACCGACGAGCATAACCTTCGCACCGCATACCGAAGCGATGGCCAAAAGCGTGCTCGGCGACATCGTCACGAGGATCGGGAAGGAGGTCGCCGACGGCGGCGTTCGGGCCAGCATCCTCTTCGCCGTGATGGAGCTGGACAGCGGCACGCCGAACCCCGTGTACGAAGTTCTGAACAAGATTCATACCGAGAGGTCCATCTTCTCATTCGGGATATCGGACAATCCGAAGGGGATTTCGCTTTACAAGATCGGCTCCAGCCAAGGCGTCCTGGTCACCGGCAAGCCGGGAAAGACCCACCTGCCGCCTCCCTTCGAACAGATCCGCTACGTGGGACTCGGCCATCAGGTCCATCACAAGTTCGTCGTATGCGGGTTCCGTGGCAACGATCCCACGGTATTCTGCGGATCGTCCAACCTTGCGCTCGGTGGCGAGCAGGCCAATGGCGACAATCTCTTGGCCATCCGCGATCCGGAGGTGGCGACGGTCTTCGCGATAGAAGCCATCGGTCTCATCGACCACTTCAATTTCTTGAATGGATTGGATACGGCGCCCGCCGCCAAGGACGAGGCATTGCGGAACGCCGACAAGCGCGAAGCGGCCGTCCAATCGGAGTGGTTTCTCAGTGCCAGCGACGGATGGGTCGGGAAATACTTCGATCCGGACGACCTCCACTGCAAGGATCGCGAACTGTTCGCATTTTAGGCAGCGCGGCGATCGTTCTTGGCGATCCGACCGGCAAACACCCTGCGGTCGTTGCGGTTCAGCTCCAGATCGATTTCTGGACCGAAATGCCGGGGGCCAGGCGGCTGCCCATCGACCGATTCACGCCACCGTTGAGTTAGCGACAATAAATCTCGTGCTGTTTGCACAAGTCATCTGGACCGCCTTGCTCCTTTGTGCAAGATCCGCCTGGAAGGGGAGACGCGCATGAACCATGTGTCTGCAGCTCAAGCCGAGCCAGTCGAGCAATCCATATTTGAAACCGATCTTTCGGTCGAAGCCAAGATTGAGCGAGCCCGCATGGAGCTTCTGGATCTTGGAGCGCGGAACCGCCTGCTGAACGTTCCACGCTTCTCGAAGAGCGCGAGGACGGTCGACATCGTCGATGAGAAGTCGTCGGAGGTCTTCCGAATCCTCGTTTCCGAAGGCAGGGCGATGACGTTCCTGGCCGGCGCGAAGGGCAGGGACTCCAACGATGGCCAGGAGGATGAATCCTTGGCAGAGCTGGCGCTCCCGGACGATGACGAGAGGGACGAGGGTGGGCGTCTCGTCCGGCACGGCGACACCAAACTTCAGACCCGCATGACGCCCAACGGGCTGCAGAAGCGGCTCCTCGACCTTTATTTCGACGCCCGGACGCTCGAGGAAGAGCAGGGGGTCAACATCCTGTATCTGGGCTTCGGTACCTTGAAGTGGGTCGACCCCAACAATGCCGAGAATGTCCGCTACGCGCCGTTGATCCTCGTGCCCGTGAGGCTGGAGCGTGGCAGCGCAGCGGAACGTTTCAGACTACGCGCGCGGCCGGAAGAATTCGCGTCGAACCTTTCTCTGGAAGCGTTTCTGGATAGGATACACAAGATCCGGATGCCGGCGTTCGAGGCGTCGGATGACTTCTCGTTCGAGGAATACGCCGCCGGTGTGGCGGAAGCCATCAGCATCAAGCCGACGTGGTCGGTGCAGCCCGACGACATGGTTCTCGGGTTCTTCTCGTTTGCCAAGTTCCTGATGTATCGGGATCTGGATCCGTCTCTCTGGCCGGCGGACAAGAAGTTTACCGACCGCCCCTTGATTACTTCGCTCGTTTCCGATGGCTTCGCGAGGACGGAGGAAATGCTGGCGGAGGACGCGAATATCGATCGCCACATTTCGCCTCGCGAGATGACGCACATCGTCGACGCGGACAGTTCGCAGACGCTGGCGATCCACGAAGCTCGCAGGGGCCGAAATCTCGTTATCCAGGGACCGCCGGGAACTGGCAAGTCCCAGACGATCGCCAATATCATCGCCTCGGCCGTCGCCGATGGAAAGACAGTCCTTTTCGTCGCGGAAAAGATGGCCGCTCTCGAGGTCGTCAAGCGCCGTCTCGATCAGGCAGGCGTCGGGGACGCGTGCCTCGAACTTCATAGCAACAAGGCCAACAAGCGCGCCCTCCTCGCCGAACTGCAGCACGTCTGGGATCTCGGCGCTCCGAAAGGAGAGTCCGGCGATGCGCTCGATCGTCGGCTCACCGAGGCGCGTGACGGTCTGAATGCGCATCCCGTCCGGATGCACACAGTCTATCAGCCTTACGCGCTGACGCCGTTCCAGGTAACCGGCCATCTTTCGCGACTAAGGCGGCAAGGCCTTCCGCCTTCGGACATCGAGCTTGCGAACGCGACGACCTGGACGCCGGAAGCCCGCGACCGGATTGTGATGCTCCTGTCGGAACTGGCGGAGCGCATCAGGGACATTGGTCTCCCGATCGATCATCCGTGGTATGGCGTTGGTCTCACGGGCATCACGCCGCTCGATCTGGAGCGTCTGACAGGCCGCCTGAGAACAGCGGGCTTCGAGCTTTCGCAGCTCGTTGCGGATATGCAGGCTGTTAGCGCCCGCCTCGAGCGGGAAAGACCGGTTTCCATCACCTCGTTCAAGAAGGACATGGAGCTTGCCGATCGCATTGCATCATGCCCCGAAGGCGTCGCGCCTCAGGCACTGGCGGACCCGATCTGGGATACGGAGCAGTCGGCGGTCGCCAAGGCAGTGAAGGATGGAGCGGAGTTCTCACGCCTGAGAGGAGATGTAGACGCCTTGTTCCAGGACAAGGCCTGGACCACGGACCCGTCGCCCATTGCCGCGCAGTTCGCCCGGCTGCCCAAGGAGTTCCCCGCGGCCGGCTTCGCCACTCTCTCTCAGCTCGACGCAGCGCTGCCCCGCTTCCTGAACGCCGCGAGCGCTCTGCGTGGCCTGCTCGGGGTCAACGCCTCTCCCACGCTTGCCTCGATCGACCGGCTGATCGTCATCGGCGAGCGGGTGGCCGAAGCGCCCGACGCCAGTCCGGACGCGTTCGTTGCTGCAATATGGGAACGTGGGCTCGACCAGGCGGGCGACCTTGCCGAAGCAGTGGCGACGTTCAGACAGGTTCAATCGGAGTTGTCCGGAAGGATCTCCGATCAGGCGTGGGACATCGACCTGACGGGTGCCCGTACGGCTGTCGCGATCCATGGTGAGAAGCTCTTCAAGTTCCTGAGCGGCGACTGGCGGAAGGCCAAGGCATTGCTGAAGACGGTAATGCCCGAGACGCCGCCGGCAGAGACGATCCGCATTCTCGACCTGCTTCAGAAGGGCAAGCAGGCCCGCGCCATCATCAAGGAAGGCGATGCTCTCGGGCGCTCCGCGTTCGGAGCCGACTGGCGCGGCGAACGCTCTGATCCAAAGCCGCTGGAAAACCTCGTTCTGTGGATGCGGAGCCTGCGCGGTGTCGGAACGGAGGCAAGGCTGATCGCAAGCCGGCTGAGCGACAAGGCTGCCGTCGCCGCCCGATGCGAGCAGGTGCATACGCTGCTGCAGGAGGTGCGTGGTCTGCTGCTATCAGCCTGGACGGACCTCGGCGAAGAAGCGCCGAAACTCTTCGCCGACGCGCCCGGCGCAGAAAGCGTGGTCCTCACCGACGCTGCCAAGCTCTTCCATGAAGTTGCCGAGGCAGACCGGGCGTTCCGCGATTTTTCGCGGTCGCCACAGTGCGAAGCATCGGTCCGACTGCAGGCATTGAAGCTGCTGTCGGACGCCCAGGCGCTGAAAGTGTCGATCGACGCGTTCGAAGTCGCCGGACAGGCGGCCTTCGCCGGGCAATGGATGGGGACTGAGTCCAACTGGCCGACGCTGGCGGCGGTCGCCGAATGGGTCTCCGAGAATGGCGACATCAGGCATCTCGCGTCGCGAATCGAGGACCGCGCCGCCACGGCCGAGGCAGCGCACAGGGCGTCTGACGCGGGCGACGCCCTGGCCATAGCGATCGGCGACGTTCTCGATTTCCTGAAGGCGGATCGGGAGATCGTCCTCCGAGCGGAGAGCGCCAACGATGCTCCCCTCGATCTGCTGAGGGCGAAGATCGACAAATGGATCGAGAATGACGAACAGCTTTCAAAATGGGCCGCCTACAAGGGTCGGGCGCAGGACGCGACTGAAGCCGGCGTCGGCCTGGTGGTCGAACGGCTCGACGACGGCCGAGTTCAGGCCGACGGTGTCGTTTCGTACTTCGATATGGCCTTCTACGAGGCGATCCTGAGGGATCAGCACCGGCAGGATCCGGAACTCGTTCGCTTCGATGGCGAAGTGCATAGCCGGCTCGTGAGCGAATTCGCCACTCTGGACCGAAGCCGCATGGCGCTTTCGCGGCTGGAGGTGGTGCGTGCGCATCACAAGAACATTCCGGCGGTGTTGGGCATCGGCCCGGTCGGCGTCCTCCGCGGCGAAATGGCTCGCCGCAAGGGACACATGCCCATCCGTCAGCTCATGCAGAAGGCGTCTCCCGCCATTCAGGCCTTGAAGCCCGTATTTATGATGAGTCCGCTCTCGATCGCGCAGTTCCTGCCCCCAGGCCAGCTTGAATTCGACCTCCTTGTCATGGACGAGGCCAGTCAGATCCAGCCGGTCGACGCTCTCGGCGCCGTGGCGCGTGCGAGGCAGGTCGTGGTCGTGGGAGACGAACGGCAGTTGCCGCCGACCCGCTTCTTCGCGAAGATGACGTCCGGAGGATCGGAGGACGATGACGAGCAGGACGGCGCACAGGTCTCCGACATCGAAAGCATTCTTGGCCTCTTCGCGGCGCGAGGGCTGCCGCAGAGGATGCTGCGGTGGCATTATCGCAGCCGTCACCAGTCGCTGATCGCGGTCTCCAACTCCCAATTCTATGACAGCAAGCTGTTCATAGTTCCATCTCCGTATACGCAGGAGGCAGGGATGGGGCTTCGCTTCCATCACGTGCCCGGTGGCGTGTTCGAGGACGGCATGAACAAGACGGAGGCCAAGGTGGTCGCGGAGGCGATCATCCGTCACGCGATCGAGCACCCGCACCTCTCGCTGGGCGTCGCCGCTTTCTCGATCAAGCAGCGCAGGGAGATCCAGGATCAGTTGGAACTTCTGCGGCGACTGAATCCGCAGACCGAAGAATTCTTCCACGCCCACCCGCACGAGCCCTTCTTCGTCAAGAACCTGGAAAACGTCCAGGGGGACGAACGCGACGTCATCCTCATATCGGTTGCCTACGCGAAAAATGCACAGGGCTTCATGGGAATGCGGTTTGGTCCCCTGGGCGCCGAGGGCGGCGAGCGCCGGCTGAACGTTCTGATCAGCCGCGCGAAGAGACGCTGCGAAGTCTACTCGTCCATCACGGATGAGGACGTCGATCTCGAGCGTGGCAAGGGCAAGGGCGTCTTCGCGTTCAAGCTCTTCCTGCACTATGCCCGGACAGGCCGCCTTTCGATGAGCCAGCGGGCTGATCGTCAGATGGACAGCGTGTTCGAGGAGCAGGTGATGGCCGCCCTCCAGGATCGTGGCTACCAGGTCCATCCTCAGGTAGGGATCGCCGGCTTTTTCATCGATCTCGCGGTAGCTCATGAGGAAGTGCCTGGCCGTTACCTGATCGGTATCGAGTGCGACGGCGCTGCGTATCACGACTCCCGTTCCGCCCGCGACCGAGACCGGCTGCGTCAGGCGGTCCTCGAAGATCACGGCTGGACGCTTCATCGCATCTGGAGCACCGACTGGTTCCAACGGCCGAAGGCTGAACTCGAACGCCTTGTTGCGGCGATCGAACGGGCCAAGGCAGACGCCGTCGCCAATCCGTCCGGGTATCAAGGGGCTTCGCGCGCGGTCCCGGTCGAGGTCGTCACCATCGAGCGGGCTGACGCCACGGAAATCGGACTTCAAGCCGCCTCCGAGGCGGCGTCTGCGAACCTTTATGAGGAAGCGACCCTTCGACCCAACATAACGAGCGAACTCCACGAAGCGCCGATTGGCGTCATCGTTTCCCTGGTGAAGCAGACGGTCGAAGCGGAGGGGCCGATCCATAAGGACGAGATCGTCACCCGCATTCGGACGGCCTGGGGATTGCAACGGGCCGGGAACCGAATCGACGCCCACGTCGGTTCGGCGATAGACATCGCTCATAGGGCGGGAGAAATCATCCGGAAGGAGGGTTTCCTCGTCTGGCCCGAGGCGCCCATCGTGCTTCGCGATCGCAGCGGTGTAACGTCCCTGAGCCTGCGAAGGATCGAGATGATCCCGCCGATGGAAATCGATCAAGGACTCAAAGAGATTATCGCTGCAAGCATGGGAGCGACCGCAGAGCAGGCCGTTAACGCTGTCGCGCGAGGCCTGGGGTTCAAGTCGACCAGCTCGCAGTTGCGGGATGCCATCCTCGCCCGAATTGAGGCCCTGAAACTGGAGGGTGGGCTCGTAGAGGAAAACGCCATGCTCAGGGTGGGCTAGGTAGCCGGGAAGCGTTTGAGACGACGGACGAGCAAGAAGCGACGGTCGGAGGCCGATCAACTTCATTTTCGGCACCAGTGGATCCGGCAAGACGATTTCGCGAATCAAATTAGCGACTGACGCGATTGTTAAAAGCCTTCATCGCCGTTGCGACAGGCCTGGCATCCCACCGTGTTGGAAAGATCGGAGCCGATGCGGCCCGCAAGACCCGTTGCGCTGTTTGCTGATTGCAGGCCGCGCAGGCATCATGCTCTTGTTCGCGAGTCGGATTTTCAATGCAGCACAACGTGGTCCTCCGGCACCAGTCGAGGCTCGGTTCCGCTGACTGGTCAACTCAAGAGCATTTCGGTATTGTTCTGGCAGAGGATCTCGTATGGCTAGACCCGGTTACATCGACGCTGCCGACGATATGCTGATCGACTTCGATCGGCTCGATCGAAAGAACAAGGGCAAGATCACGCCATCCGTCGAAGATTCGATTATGCGAATGGCCCAGATGGAGCTTTCGAGCGAATGGATAGCAGAGCAACTGGAGCTGCAGCAGAGTGAGGTATCACTTGTGATACAGAGCCAAGCTTACAAGCTTAGGTAGTCTGCTGCGCGTCGGAGATGTGGGGTCGGTTCGCCATCGTCTGTTTCAAACTCGAGGTGCCCTCGCCGAGTGGCGCGGCTCTCGACGAGCAGCACCGTTCCTAGGCGGCATTTCACGCTTGGGTCTACTGTTGATGCCACGAACTTCTTCAGGTCTGCAACGAACCACAATCCCTCTGGGTTATCTGGAACCAGCCGGTGGTAGATTTCGTTCCTGAGCTGCCATGAGATGCCGTCGATCTTTTGAAGGCAGTCCAGAATCTTTCCCAAACGTTCTGCCAGCTTGCTACGTCTGGTAAAAATCCTGCTCGCGCCCACACGTAACTACCGGTGTCGACTGCGGTGACGCCTAACCGTTTGAGGCCAAGCTGCCGGGCGAGACGGTAGCTGTTCCGCGCCAAAATCGTCCCGATACCCTGACCCTGATAGCCGTCCTCTATTTTGAGGTGGTCTTGGTGTATCTGTTCGGCGAGGAATTCGACGGACCTCTGAGCAAAATATACCTGATCGGATCCCCAGTGGCCCTGCAGTCCGACCGAGGCTATCTCTCTTCGCACATCCACTGACGACAATTGGTACGCGTGCGCGCAACCGACCTCTTGCGTCAGGGTATAACATACGTCTTTGGGTTTCATCTGAGCCCCGACGTGAAATCTTTGGAACCAACACGCTATTTCAACGTCGGTGACAGGGCAGTTGATCTCTATGCCCTGGCGGAATAATTCTCGTCGAATTCTGTCGCTCATCGGCTCTCAACCCGCTGTCGCTTGGCCGGCATAGCGAGGAAGACTCACGAAGGGTTAAACGCGAAGTCGAATCTGATGACTTTGAAATTATCCAGGTAGGCGCCTTGACGCCCTGCTTCGTGTTCCTTATTTGTTCCTCCATGTTCAGAAGCCGTCGACAACCGCAACAACGCTGAATCCTTCGCCGCAACAGCGGCGGCGTCTCAGAGTCTGTTGTGGAGAAAGTCGATGAATCCTTCGCCTGCGAACAGCCGCGCCCACCGCCAGGCCGCGCATCCTGCTCTTCTGAAATTCCGTCCTCACGGCACCGTCAGGTGCTCCGACGACCTTCCCGCCTTTCGCAACCAGCTCGCCCGCGACCTCGGCTGCCTCTTGGACGTCGACGAAGCCGTGGCCGCCTGGTGCTGCCGTCCCAGTGGCATGGATCGGGTTCTCCTCGACACCGGCTGGAAGGGAAGCCGCCCCGACTTCCTTGTCACCTATGCCGACGGGCAGCAGTTCTACCTCCACGCTACCGAGGGACCTGGCGATCCGGAAGTGACCGAAGCCGCCGCCTGCCGAGGGATGCGGCATCGCTTCGTGGAAGCCGCCGACATACGGGCCGGACCCCGTCTCCAGAACGCACAAGACCTTCTTCGCTACGCCCATGTCCGCGCGCCGCTTGGCGACCGCATGAGGATCCTCGCCGCGCTCGAGCAGGAGGGCTTCGCGAGCGTCGCCGACTGCATGGGCCTATTCCGGGAAGCCAATCCTATGGCCGGGCTCGCCTCTCTCATCCTCAATCGCTTTGTCGCCATCGACCTCGACGTGGAGCTGATCGCCCCACACACCGAAGTCCGACTGTTCAGGAACTAGATGTCATGCGTAGAACCCACGACATAGAGAGTAAATCCACCGTCCTCGCCCGCGTCGCCTGCGCGCTCGCCCTGCGGAAGTCGCTGCGGCGGCACGTCCCAATCTATCGTGGCGATCCGTTCGTGCTTGCGCTCATCGTTCCCGAAGAGACCAGAAAGGATTTTGAACGCGCGTTTCTCGATCTGAAAATGAAGGAGCCGGCTCTGTCCAGAGTGGACGCTGGCTTCACTGCGACCAGCAGCAGAGGGAAAGTTGACTTTTCCGACGTGCGGGCGGCGCTACGCGTCCACGACCGCGTCGTTGTCTTCCTCGATAGCGAAGTGAACATCCCCAGCTTCCTGGTAGCCGCGGCCGACAAGATCGAACCCGTCCATGCGTTCGACGCCGCAATTCTTCTCGACGCGGTGAAGGAGGTCCACGAAGTAGCCATGGATCCGGCCGACGCCGCAAGGATGATGGCCTACCCGATAACCGACGTCCTGTCGGCCCTGCGTCGCGGCCGGAGCCATGCGGAGGCTCTGCGACGTCTTAAGACCGCTCGCGACAGTGGCCGGGACAACGGGGTTCCGCTCTTGGAGTCTCTTTCCGGGTACGGTCAGGCCGCGGACTGGGCGCGGAGCCTCCTGGCCGATATCGATCTCTGGAGGGAGGGCAGACTGCCATGGAGCGACTTGGATGCGGGCTTGCTTCTAAGCGGACCGCCGGGAACCGGGAAGACCCTCTTTGCGCGCTCGCTGGCGCGGAGCTGTGACGCCTCCTTTGTAGCCTCGTCCATTGCCCAGTGGCAGTCGGCCGGCCATCTCGGAGATATGCTCAAGGCCATGCGGGCCACCTTCAAGGAAGCAGCCGACCGGGCGCCTTGCATCCTCCTGCTGGACGAGTTCGACAGCGTGGGCGACCGGACCCGCTTCACTGGACATAACGCACAGTACTGCACGGAGGTAGTGGCAGCGCTTCTCGAATGCCTGGACGGCGCCTTCCGGAGAGAAGGCGTGATCGTCGTCGGCGCCTGCAACCACCCCGATCGCATCGACGCCGCGCTCCTAAGGCCCGGCCGGCTGGGCAGGCACTTTGCGCTGTCGCTTCCCGACACGGCGGCAAGAAAAGGAATTCTTGCCACACACATCGGAGAGTGCCTGCGGAAGAAGGATCTCGACGAGATCGCTGCGGCGACGCTCGGATTTTCGGGAGCCGACCTGGCGCAGCTCGTGAAGGATGGCCGCCGCAAGGCGAGGATGAAGTCTCGGACGGTCACGGTGGACGACATCCTGTCCTCCCTGCCGCCAGCCACTCCCATCGACGGAAAGCTACGTGATCGCATCTGCATCCACGAAGCCGGCCACGCCGCCGCCGTGATCGCACTCGACGTCGGACGACTGATGGGCGTCGCCGTGATGGACAGCTTCCGCGATGGCATCGGTATCGGAGGCGGCGCTCACTTTGACCGGGAAGCGCGCCTTCAGACCGCCGAGTATTTTCGGAACAGCTTGGTGGTTCAGCTAGCGGGCATGGCGGCCGAGGCCGTGCTCTTCGGGGACCATCTCGAAGGATCCGGGGGCCGGAACGGTTCCGACCTGCAGAGGGCGGCGGACATTGCCACGACCATGGTCGCGCAGCTTGGCATGGGCGGGATTACGAATTTTATGGCCGCCGAAACTATCGAAGATCTCGACAGGATTCGCCGCACTGTTCCGAGCGTAAATCAGCGGGTCGAGAAGTTGCTAGCCGACGCTTTTGAAAGGGCGAAAGAGCTGGTGAAAAAGAACGAGGAGTTCATCTGCGAACTGGCCGTCGTCCTCAACTGGGAAGGTGGCGTCGACGGTGATCGGGCGACGTCTATGTTCGACGCGATGGAAAAGTCCGATGCCGAATGAGTGGACCGAAGAACTGAAGCGTATGCGAGCGTCTCCGACCGCTCAGAAGTCCAGCATGTTTCGGACGTTCATCGCGAAGGAGTGCGGGCCTCCCTTGATGGTGCGCGACGCCCGGTCAAAGCTCTATCTGCTTACGACCGGCGCGCTAGCGGGCAATCCCCGATTGATCGCGGTGGACGACGCCCAAACCATCCTGATGTCTCTCGCGGACCTGGAATGGGTGCTCATGGATCTGGCTCCTGCCACGTTCGTCGAGAGCCTCCGGGAGTCGCCACGGCGCCGGGTAAAGAACCGTTGAATCCTCGGCTGGTACAAACAGAGCATTAACGCTTACGATCTTTCGCAGCCAAGGTGTCGTCGACGGAAACCGGGCAGCACCTCAGTTTCTAGCGCAGGGGAAAGTCCGATGCCGCTTGATTGGAATCGGAGTTGATCGGCCGCCCGAAGAAGCCGTCGGTCCCATTCGAGGAATCCTGCGACCACGGCCGATGGGCCGGAAAGCGTCGAGGAAGCGCGAGCGAGGGCCTTCCTGATTTCCCTCTCGGCCCTAAACGGGAAGCCTTCGATGATCGCGATCGATGGCAGCGTAGTCGTCGTGATGGCAGTCGATCTTGCCGACCTTCTGTGCGTATCCCCAGCATTCCATCGTTCGACGAGGAGCCGCGTCAACCTTCCGAGCAACCCAGACGAATCGCGCGCAATCGATAGATCATCGAGAGAGTTCGTTAAGGGTGACTCGATCCGGACGCCGCCGCTAACCCGTCCTTTACGCCGGAGCGCGTAAGGCAGCGTTCTCGTCCCGAGGACGGAAGCCTTGAATGTGGGATTTCATGACAGAGACAGTGACCGTCGAGCAACTTTATCAAAAGGCACAGGATAATCCGTACGCCGAATACCTATCCGAAGCTTTGAGGTGCTTCAACGCGGAGGCATATCGCGCCTGCATCATCATGACGTCCAACGCGGTCTTCCGCAGCCTGCGAGATTACATCGAAGATCTGGCAAGGTTAGACGTATACGACGCCGAGCAGGTTGTGTCCGCAATCAACGATGCTGAAAAATCTGGAAAAACCTTCGAAGGCGCCCTCCTGACAAAGCTTAAAGAAGGCAAGGTCATCCTTCCAGACGATCAAGTCGCTCTGCGTGAAATCCTCGATAAGCGCAACACCGCGGCTCATCCAAATGGCTACACCGGCAATCGCGACGACGCCCATGCCGTATTCAAGAAGGCGGTCAACCACTTCCTGAGCGAGAGGCCCGCGCTGCCGAAATTTGCGCTCCAAAAGCTGATGAACGATCTCCGGAGCGAGCGGTTCTTCGCTGGCAAAATGGTCGACGATGTTGCACGCACCGCGGCAGACGCTATGCGTGCTATTCACCCGACGACTTACAACTGGTTCATCAGCGAGCTCCATAAGGTCATAGTCGCTGATCGGGGGCACGAAGATTCGAACGCCGTTATGTTCCTGAGCGGTCTCGCGAGTTTGAATCTGGAAGGCGTGAACGAACGCATCCAACACGTCTTCTTCAACAAGCGACAAGGCTTCGATGTTGTTTCGGACGCCTTCTTGATCGAGCTATGCTACGTCTGGCCCAGGTTTCTATCCATAACGGATGGCGAGGACCGAAGACGCCTGGATGACATGTTTGCGCGCTTTTGCGAGCAGTTCAACGAACTGCCGGACCGCGACATCGTTCGTAGCCCGCTCGCGTTAATCACGGCGTTGGAAAACGAACTTGGAGGGCAGCAGGCATCGGCGACTTATCCCAAGACGGTCACAACCATCCTTGGACGGTTCTGCCATAGTCCGGACATGGGCTTCCTAGCGTCAACCGGCCTGCGTAGCCGGTATCTGAAAGCGATCTTGGATCTACTACGTTCAAAAGATTCGCTTGCCGAAGAGCGTGTGGTGAAATTGTTGCAGTCGTCAGACCGCGTCTTAGCCCGTTCTCTTTCCCGGCATGACATCGAACAAATATTCAAGGCGTTAATCGATCCGGCACGGCGGGGCGACGCCGTTAAAATGCGAAAGGCGGGCTTCTCAGACATACCGCACCTTCGGGATGTGCTGTCCAGCCCAACGGCGCCTGTTTCGCAGAATGCCGATTGGAGGAGGCCGGGAACTTATCTGAAGCTCGTGGGAGAGAATCTGGTCCTCTCCCACGTCCGACAGGATGGGCAGAACATCACCTTAGAAGACGTCCCGGCGCCGGCGTCATAAGCTCGTCCAGTTCCTCCTCCGTGGAGACGCACTCTTCAAAGTCACTATCGCGAAGCACACGCATCATCGCGTTGAATTCTTCTGTCGTGAATCCCAACGTGACGATGTCTTTCAAGGTAAAGATGGCGACGCCCGATTCAGCGATCGTTTTCTCGGCTACCCAGGTGTCGCCGAGCATGCTGTCGTGCATCATGAATCTGCTGTTGAACCGATCGTCGACGTCTTCAACGCGGTTGCCGTGGTCGTCGAGCCAGTAAAGGACTTCAATCGAGCTCTCTCTTCTTCTCCTGCGCATAGGGGCACCTCCTGTCTCCAAGAGGATGCTGGCCGGCGGTGCAAGGAAGAAGCGCTGCAAAGATTGCGTGCCGATAGCCCGTGTTAGAAGGGACGACGACCCTTGGTGGTCTAGCGTAGTCACGGATGCCAACGTGCTGGTTGGCAGGCGATCCAGCCCATCCCGAAGGCGTTCGTGCAGATGATGTGATTGACGAGTGGACGGCTCTCTCCTTGAAACCGCTTCGAGTGATAGAAGGGGATCTTGAGCCCATTGTTGCGGAGGTGGCTCTCCAATTCCTGACTGATGCGTGCGCGTCGGTACGAAGATCGTCGCCTTGCGGCTCGCAAGCATTGCGAGCCGCAGCGCTTGGCGATTTCCTGGTGACGACCTCCGGGCGCCGCGCTCCACCTGATCAGCGCGACGGCGTCCTCGACGCCGAGAGAGGAGAGGATTCGCTTCTGCATCGCCTGCCCAGCAGTGGCGGTGAAGGCAAGGATTGGTGCGAACCAAGGCCGGCGCGGACCTCACTCAGGCGTCCGTATTCGGGCCGGAAGTCACGGCCCCTCCGGAACGTCCATGGGTCACTCACAGCACACCTTCCGGACATAGGTATTGCCGTAGGTGACGAACGCATCCTCCGGAACAGCTCCACGTGACTTCAGCATTTTCATCATATCGGCGGCAATCTCGAGGCTATATGTGTCCTTTAGCGTGACGGCGAACCAGCCGTTCGAGACGAGATAGGCGGCAAGCGGAAGCGACGACGCGCGAACAAAAGCCTCGGCGTCCGTGTAATCGTCGAAGCTCCTGATTTGGACGTGCCTGTCTTCGAACGCACCTCCGTCGTACTCCCTGACCGAAATCTGGGTTTCGTGCAGAAAACCGCTGGTTCCGGCCTGCCTGACTTCAAACCACCTGTCTACACTGGCAAGGATATCTACAGCCGCGCCGTTCCTGAGGGTTGCCACGGTATTTGATTTGTTGTCTGGCCTCGACCTCAGGGCAGCTTGACCCTTCGGGTGGCGTACCAAGCCCGACCGCGCTGCCGGTACGACGAAGCGCCCGCTCGCCTGCATAGGGCTGCTCGACAATGGTGGTGTCGTAGGCGGTGGCTCGGTGACAGCGGGCTTTGCCGCCAGCCCTGCGGATAAGGAGCTGTCGGTCGTCACCCGGAATTGCGCCATTTCGCTCAGAGAGAGGTAGCGCATGTCGGCGCTGTCATACTGCAGCGCCAACTGTAGCAACGCAGGGTCAGCCCCCATCTCCGAGATGTAGGCCATTATGTCGGCGGTGAGACGTTGAATGTGCGACACGGCGTCGTCGACCGAAATACCCCGCGTATCGCTGAACGACGATCTATGGACGCCGATCGACCCCGGTTGGGCGAAGCGCTGCACGCCACCCAGGAAGGCCAGTGCACAGGCAGACGAGCATTCTGAGCCACGCGACTGAATGGTGGGGAGCCCCTCCGAGCGGATCAATCGGCCCAGTTCCATGGCTTTGAGCACGTTGCCTCCGGGGGAATTGAAGACAACCGCGACGGCCTTGTGAGCCCTGACCACAGCCACGAAGGCACCCAGATCCTCTTCATAGGCAAAGTCACCCGTCACGGTGACGAATGGATGACCGCCTTCGGTAGTGTCCGGAATGAAGCGCAGGCCCGCGTGGGCAAACGACAAGGCGGCTCCGCCCAAGAGAAACCCCATTGCGCTAAGAACAGTCCGTATCATTTGCCCCACCCGCCGCTCGCAAAGATACCGATACACTCGATAGCTGTCGAATACCAACGTTTGATTGCAATGCGTTCTACCGGGTATACGATCATTCGCAGGCGACGCCGTCGCCGTCTCGATCGAGCTTGCGACGGTATCCCGGCTCACCGGCATGTATAGGTGCTGCACCTGCCGCGCGCGCCGCGGCGCAGTTTTGAAAGTAGACTTCACCGTCTCCGGACGCGGTCTGGCTGTCGCTGTTCGTCTGAGCCATCGCGGGCGGATTGCCGGGGAGAATCCAGAAGAGGGTGGCCGTGGCAAACAGATACTTTTTCATTCCAGGTTTCCTTGTCCAAGCAACGCGCAAAATACCTTCGGTCCGAGCTTTGCGCGGTTCGACACAAGATTTAGACAATCTGCGACTGACCGTATATTCGACCAGATGGCTTAGCTCTCTAGGGTGGCGCCTCAAGGGATCGTTGATGGCGACCGTCAGCGCAGTCGTTGCGATCTCACCGCTTCGACTGCCACCCTTCCGAGCTACTGTCCTAGCCTGATCGTGCGACTTCCGCTAATGCGGGCGTCCCACTACGATCAGCGCGGGAGATTGCGGGGAGGGAGTATGCGTATCGTCACGACACGTCTGCGGCAGAGACGTTCTATCCTTTTCTTCCCAAGGTTGCGGCCTCTAATCCAGACTGCTTGATTCGCCGGATTGGATTCCACGGAGTAATTGCCTTCTCAAGGAAAGGGAGGAAATGCGGGAAATCGCCGATTGCTGTAATGATATTGGCCGCTATCTCGCTTCTGTCGAGGAGCGCGATATCGACCTGCTCCTCATGGAGGAATTTCACATAAGCGACGACTTTGTCTCGTGGTTCTGCAGCCGAGTCGGACTAGGCCACGTCCGCCCCGGAGGGGCATGGCACAGCGTCTCGGACGCAGATGGCGAGACGGATCTTCTTTTGCGTGTCCATCTGGACGGAAAGAGGGTTGGCATTCTCATCGAGAACAAGATCAGGGCGCCCGAACAGCACCAGCAGGCCGAGCGGCACCACATCCGCGGCATGCGTTCGCGGGAAGCAGGAAGGTTCGACGAGTACCTGACCGTGGTGTGCGCCCCCAGACGATATCTCGAGGGGGTCTCCGCCGCGAGCGCCTATGACCGCCACGTCGAGTATGAAGCGATAGCCGACTGGTTTTCGAAGCTCGACGGTCGTCGCGCAGCCTGGCGGCACCACATTATGGCGGAGGCGATAAAGCAGGGCCGCCGACGGAACGCCATGAACGTTAGCGCGACGAAGACGGAATTCCACCTTGGATACTGGGAGCATTTGAGACACCGACACCCTCGCCTCCAAATGAACAAGCCCGGCGACAAGGGGCGGAAATCGGATTGGGTCGTCATCAAGGCGCATGCGTTCCCGAAAGGCGTCAAACTGACCCACAAGTTCGACCAGAGCATGATGGAGCTGGGATTCGAACGCAGAACAGTAGAGGACATCCTGCACGTAAGGCCGGAATGGCCGGACGATATCCGGGTTGTCCAGAAGAGCGGAACCGCATCGCTGGCCATCCGCGTCCGTGAAATAGAGATGGCGGCAGGCATATCCGCACAGGTCGATGCCATCGAAGAGGTCCTGCAGGCAGCCTATCGACTCATCGAGTACGCGCGCCTGCTTGACAACTAACCTACAGCAGGTGGCGTGGCCCCAAGGAGTACCCCGACATGGCATCTAGCATGCGCATCGTGAGACTAAGCACGCGCGAATTTCCTGATCTAGAGAGCGTGCGAGCGTTCTTCCAGTCGGAGCTGCCCTCCCGGACCCCCCAAGGAAGGTTCTTCGTAACAGCCGACCGGATCGCTCGGACAAGAGGGCTCGCTCCCAGCGACTACCTGGTGTTTACATTCAAAGGCAGGATCGTCTTTACGGCGCGTTCCGGCAGCAGACTGCTACCAAATGCCTTTGAGCACCGAGAAACGCACCCATACTACTTCGTGCTGGAACTGGATACGCTGCGCGAGACCGATGTCGACGTCGAGGAACTCGAACACAGATACAATGGAACGGGCAGGGGACCTATCAATGTCGCCACGCAAGGATGGAACAGGCTGCCCGCTTCAGTGCAGGTGGATGATCTGTGGGCGTGGGTTAGAGGGTGACCGTATCTGGCCATGGGAAAACAAATGGCTAGGATCGGCCTCGCTATTTTGCTGAAGCAGGTTTCCCGTACAGACGACGCGCCCGCATATTGTGACAATTTCAACAGCGAAGCCCTTCTTGGCAGATCCTGCAGGCGTTCTGCGTCATGCGCCGGCCGGAGGCGGAAGGACCGCCCGGAATGCGTCCGCCGCTCGCACGGAGCTGGTGGAAACGCCGGCGACGGCGCTTCAAGTGGCGTGCCGCCTGTGAGTTCTTCGTGACGACCGGGACGATCTTCGCCTTCAGGAAAATGAGCTCGACTGCTGGCCCCGTCCCAGCGTTGGCGTCGCAGCATCTTCGCGACAGATTGTTCAACGCTACCGCCCACGCTCAATAGATCCATCAGGTGGAAACCGGCGTTCAGACAGAGGAACCGCCACGTCGGCGAATCCGAACTTCTCTAAAAGCGGGAAATGTTCCAATTCACCTCTAAACGCTTCGCACGCCGAGCAACTCCTGAACATATCGCCTCTCGCTGCTCTTGCTGAGCTGCGAGAGGCCCTTCCCAACTAGCGCAGCCTCGTCATCGGGCAGGTCGTTGATGTACCTCTGGATGCGCGCCCTAGCGCGTTCAATCTCCGAATCTTTCAGACTACGGCGCCTGGCCTGTTCGATAAGAGATGCCAGCATCGTATCGTGCTGCTCCGCAATATGGCGCCGCGCCGCACGCTTCGCGCGCAAGCCTCTCACAGCGTCCCATATCCCGCCAATTGTCGACACACCAACGACGAGTGCCGTTACGACGCGCAAAACCTCCAGAAGGACCGTCGCGTACAGAGACATCAACCTTTCTCCAACCAATCGGGAAATCTTCGGTTCAGGACGACATGCCAGTTGAAACGCTCGATCGAGTGTATCATCAGCGTCGCCGTCAAGGCAACAAACGCGGAGTTTGCTGTCATCCAGCCCGTATATGTGTTCTCAATAGTCGTTTTCATAGGCTCACCCGCGGCAGCATCGATTCCGAACTCCCAGCAAATGCTGTACAGAAACAGAAGAACATACGCAGCTCGACAGAAGTTTCCTTCCGACGTCACAAAAAAGGCGACCGATAGAACCGCAGTCGTGAGAAGCATGTTCTCCTCCTTGATGTGATAGGCGTTCTTCTTTGCTTCGATACCAAGCGGAAGGAGTGGGAACACGACGATGGTGGCTATTGAAAACAGCCACGTGGATACCTTGGCCCACAATAGTTTAAGCTTGACAAGCACTGCGTAACGTCTTTCTTCACTAGCTGCCGGATCAATGATACCAACAGCTCCTTAACAAAAGCGTCGCTCGCGCGCGACGTTTCAATAATCGGGCAAGCAGCTTGCCCACCGAGATTCTTGCGCTCGTCCCATCTGTACGCATCACACGGAAGCATTCGACAGCGGGGCGGATCTTTTCAGCGGCGTCGGAATCACGCTCCAAAAGCTTGGCGAACACCCTCGAATCCTTCTCGTCGACCGTTTCGTCGAGTTCGTATTTATAAAGATGGACCTCACGAATTCTGCAGCGCCGCCTTTCGTTCGAGGGGAAAGGTCTTCGATGCTCTCACTTCGAACCACGACCTCTTCCCTCAACTTAATCTTGTATTTACGACTTATGCGCTATGCGCCTTGATCCGGGCAAGGGGGATCATGTCTCTGGCGGACTTCAGCGCAATTAGATCCCAAGGGAGTTGCCCGTGACCCGCGCGAAGCAGAGTGGGTTCGCCAAAAAACTCTCCGTGGCCAATCACGAGTGCAGGCGTGGCCGGCCGCTTCTAAGCTAAGCCGCCCTTTGAAGCCCAGGTGCCCGTCTCCATGATAACCGCGTCATGCCGACGTGCCGGTCTCCCGGATCGGCACCGTTGCGAACGAGCACGTCGCGCAGGCTTCCCGTTGCTTCAATTGCTGCCAGCCCTTCCTTGGTGAAGGCGCTCAACCGAGTGACGCGGTCGCCCCAAATCGGTTCGCTAAGCAGAGGGTTGGTCAGGGCTTGCGAGAACGCATCAATGGCAACCATACGCAAGATAAGCGGTGGAAGCGGTGAATTGGATACGCGATCTTCGGCGAAAATCCCTGTGTAGAACTCGAGAGAGCCCACTCCAAGTGGATAAGCCGCCTTTAGTCGCGCAATTGTGTCGCGGCTGCTGGAAACGTCGGTCCAGTCTTTTGCTGGCTTGATGCCGAAGGCAGTCCGATAGATGGAATAGCGCGCCAGCTTGTTGTCGCGTGCCTGTTGAATTGCTTTCTCCTCGACGCTTTGCAAAAACTCTGCGGTATTGCCCATCCCAAGTTCGGCCGCCGGCTGTGCACTCATCCGGACGAATGCCTCCGCCAGTCCGATCTCGGTCAGGAGATCGTTGGCGAACTGAAGCGCAGCGGTCGGCCGCAGGTCCTCTCCCCACTGGATCTTGTCAGGTACGAGGGAATGCCACCGGTAGAGCAGGCTGAATTCCGCAGTGATCCAGTTCGGCTTGTTCCACCGAGCGCGCCACGCGACGGCCGGGTCCGCCAGAAAACGCACACGACTTGGCGAAATGTGGTTGATATATTCCTCTACAACGATCTTGATGAACACGACGATCACTACATTTCGCGCAACCTCGAAGACTCGCGTGTCGTCCCAGTCGGGGTTTGCGCGTTCGATCTGGCCTGCCAGCCGATTGTGCTCCCTTAGGAACAATGTGTTAATCATGGAGACCGCGACGGTAGCGTTCGCGCGGTCTCCGCCCACTGCGAACAGCGCGCGCCGGGCTTCCTCCGGCACTTTGTCTATTCCCAACGGAACGTCGAGGTCGTTGAATTCAGGACATGGCGTGCCTGCGGCATCGTGGAGATAAGGAGGATATTCCTCCCCGCCTATCAGTTGGCATTTCAGCCTTCCGCGTTGCCCGAATGCCTCCGACCGCAGCCGCAGCGCGAGCGTTTGCTTTTCATTCCTGCCATAGAGCGGGCAGAGGTCAATCTCGTGGTTCGTAGTCGTTCGCTTTCGATCAGTAAGATCGTCGTCGTTCAAGACCATCGTCCGGATGAAGCCGTCGGTCAGATACTGCGCAAATGCCGGAAACAGCGCCGTCGACTTAGGACACTGCCGTTGTTCAGCACCCGACCTGCTAAAGAGCGATTTCGCAATATCGAGGGGCGGATCGTCGGAACCGGTCTGCGCGGGCAGATGGCGCGCGCTGTAGGTTCTATCCGTCAGACCAGACCAGCATATATAGTCTGCCTTGGTACTCCATGGATGCGGTCGACTTCTCGTCGTACGAACGATCCTGTCGATCATGATCCTGTTCACGAGCGATCCGAATGCCGGCCACTTTGACGCGAGCCACGCAATAAGCGGTTCGAGTACGACGATCAGCCCGTCGATCATGGTTGTCCCCCATCAAATCCCCTGCCATGATCTACCACGAGCACGCGACCACACGAAATAGAGTGGACCCAACTTTTCCGGGTATAAATACAAAATATCAACGACAGAGCGCGGCCGCGGACGCCGTTTCAAGCGACGCGAACGCCCGCAGCCAAGCGGAGCTCTGTCGCACATCTGATGAGCCAACGCAGGACGAGGGAAGTTAATGCCTTTCGGCTCTTGCCGGTTGACGATCCGTTACGCTACTCCATGCAGCGACACCTTGGTCTTCGCGAGCGAGTGAGTCCGTTGGCGCATGAACGCTGCAGCCCGGCTACACGGCTCTAACGCGCAATTTTGCACACCGAAGCGCCAGAACTGACAGGCGGTGCGGTCGCGGCGTTCGGGGAAGACGCGCGGACCAACGGACCAAAAGACGGGACCGTCTCAGTTCTCGTAGAAGACAGCGTCGAGCATAGCGGCCCGGCTGTCCCAGATTTCTGCGCCCTTGTCCGCCGGCCGCGGAGCGTTGTACCAGTCGCATGCCCGGATGACTTCAACAACGCGTTCCCAGTAGTTTTCGAGAGTGAGGGAGGTCTTCGCGAAACCCATGGACCGCGAGGCCCGCACGATATTTGGCTTACTGACGCAGAGAAAGGTATCCGGACGTTTCATAGCCAAGAGCCTACTGGCAGTCGGGACACCGCCCACGCGGGTCGAACTGGCAAACGCCTTTTCGAAATGCCGGCAGAATTCCTGGTAGTGAGTTGTGGTGACCTCGCCGTGCCGGGGAATGCTGTCGATCGCCTTCGCAAGAGCCAGCGTATTTTTCCCGACAGCCTTTGCGAATTCGCCAGCGCCCCTCATCGAGCCAAACCAGCCCCAATCCTGATTGAGTTGTTCGTCCGTCTTCTGAAACTCGCCCAGAACACCGGCGATCGCCTTGCGCCGCTCATCCGAAAGATCGGAGAACGACCCGACAGATGAAAACCACTGCTGAACTGTCCGCAGAAGTTCGAGGCTGCGTTGGACATCATGATGGGCGGACTTGCGAATTGAGCGCAGATAGTCGTTCCAGTTCAACGACGTTATGGGCGAGGTTAGCCCGTTTGCCCGCTTCACGTCCATATCCGCAAGCGGATCGCGAGGGGGCTTCGGTAGACTGCTGGCGCGCTTGCAGCTCGCACGGTATTTCAATGCGATGTCAGGCGTAACCGGGCGACCAAATTTTTCGCTCCTCCGCACGAAGTTGAAGATGTCTTGAAAGACTTTATCGTCGTCGGAACCGGTGATGGCGACAGCGGCCTCCAGGTTGCTCGACAGGCCGCCGTTAGTGAAGTTGGAGCTGCCCACGACCGCCGCCGCCTTTTCTCCAGAGCGGAAAGCATAGAGCTTCGGATGGTAGGTGCCGCCCATAAACTCGGAGGCTATGTATGCATTGGGAACCTTCACCAGCCGATCGACGAGATCCGGATGCGTTTGATTAAATGCAATTCCGAATGTCACGGATCGGAACTTCTCGACGTTCTCAAATAGCGCGTCGGCATGTGGCGTCTTTGTTCCCCAGGCTACAGCCCAATAGAATTCGTCGTACTCGTCCATAAACTGCTCTACGGCTTTGCTAGCCATAGTCGCCGTCAAGAATTTAATCTCCATATGGTGTCCCCTCCGTTCGAACAGACTCACGGCCGCGCTCCCTTCTCCAGACGTCAGCTCGCCTTGGCAGATTAGACGAGATTTCGTATCGCACGGGTATTGTGAGGGTGGCAGAGATCATCTTAACCGAGTGTGCGGATATATTTCAGCGGCGCGAGGAAGCTGAAGGTGCGCGTTCTAGTAGAACCATAAATCGTATAAATCATCCTAATTGCCGATGTTTCTTGCCCGCGTTCGTTGCCCGAGGTGCGGCTCAACGGCGGTGACTTTCGTATTCGTACCGCCATCGACGGATGACAGGACTCGGGGGGCAGCATAAGACCTGCACCGTAGCGGTCACGGCCTCACAGCGAAAACTAGAAAAGCGTTTGAGGTTTATGAAGTCGATCACCTACTAAAGGAGGGCCAGATGGCGACGACGGTAATATTGTAAAATTTAAACCGCGGAAACCAAAGCAGGAGTCAAGGTCGGTCAGTCTGAAGCAGCGGAAGGCACTGACCTGGCTCGTGGTGACAGCGGGACTAATCCTGCTTTGGGCGTATTACCAGTTCATCGCACCGCCGAGCCTCCCGTGAGAAGGGGGTAGTGTGGCGCAATCTTCTGATCCCTGTCTTCATGTGGCGACTTCCGCCTCGTCGCCGTTCAGGCTGCACGTGCTAATTCACGAGTGTCCGTCGCCCTCCCGTTGGCAGACGCCCAAGCCTATTCCCCCAGATTGCGCCGGTCACTTTCCGCTCGGGGAAGGCCGGTGTCTGGACCGGTGTCTCGGGTCGGCTTTTTGTTTCCGAAGCTTCCGATGGCGAGATCGTCATGCTCGACACGACCTGTGTCGGCGTTCACCAACGCACGGCCACGGGAGAAGGGGGTGGAGACGATGGCGGAACGAAATTGTCGAGGCAACAGCTCGCCTTGATATTAAGTCAATTGACCTAGCATCAAGGCATCAGAGTGACGCCCCCGACGTCGCGATTAGGTGTCGCCGGCTGCCGAATAGCGGAGATTATTTCACAAAGCCGAGGTGCGTCCCGGATTACGCGCGAAATGGTCCTGCTGAAATCGACTTCCGAATATAGAATGGCAACTCGGAGGCCCTGAAGACGCAGTTGAATAATTCCGCCAGGAATTCCCCTACAGTTGAAAATTGACCGACGTACAGTCAAAGGCGCGGTACCAACAGCGGAGCTTGTCATGCACCGGCTCATACCACGGATTTCCGGCAACGTCAGCGGGTCCTCCTATCAACATCTCGTCGTTCCGACCCGCGGCGATCCTGAGCGCCATTATCGCGGGGGAGCGACGATGGTCACCGCTTCACTCTCCCAGCGAAGACCGACGTCACATGATGCGGTAGAGATTCCTGACGGGGATCGAGACCCGCGCACCGGTCGCAGCAATATCTGAAGCGCTGCGGCTTGCTCTCATTGCTGAAGATCCAGTTCAAAATCGCGCGTCCAAGTCCTTGGCGAACAGACACTTTCTGCCCTTCGAAATACTGGACGAGTCCTTTTCGGAAGCAGTCCTTTGAGCCGAGCAGGGCCGCGAGATCGTCGATCTGAGAAAACCGCTGCAGCAGCATCCCCCGCTTAGTGATCTCATCCAGGCCCGAGCTGCTCGCGGTCTTTTCGGCCATAAACCGAAGAAGCCCGACGTCTCGGCCGGCGCCGCGGCCGGGCTCGGTGAACGTAACCGCGGCGGACTGCCTGCCATCGCGACCGGCTCTGCCGAACTCCTGTAGATAGTCCTCGACCGACGTGGGCTGCTGCCAGTGGATCACCAGACGGACGTCCGGAACATCCAGCCCCATGCCGAAGGCGTTCGTGCAGATGATGTGGTTGACGAGCGGACGGCTCTCTCCTTGAAACCGCTTCAGGAGTTCCTGGCGCTCCCACTCGGTTCCAAGTTTCGAATGATAGAAGGGGATCTCAAGACCATCGCTGCGAAGGTCGCGCTGCAATTCCTGGCCGATCCGTGCCGTCGGTACGAAGATCATCGCCCTGCGGCTCGCAAATATCGGGAGCCGTAGCAGCTTGGCGATTTCATGGTGACGGGCTCCCGGCGGCGCGCTCCATCTGATCAGCGCTATGTTGGGACGATCGACGCCGCGGACGAACACCGTCGCGTCCTCGATGCCGAGGGAGGAGAGGATTCGCTTCTGCATGGCCTGCCCGGCAGTGGCAGTGAAGGCAAGGATTGGTGGCGAACCGAGGCCGGCGCGGACCTCACTCAGGCGTCCGTATTCAGGCCGGAAGTCTCGGCCCCATTGATCGACGCAGTGGGCTTCGTCTACGACGAGGTATTCGGGCCTGCTGCGCGCGAGTGCGTCGCGTTCTTCCTGTCGCCGCACGAAAAAGCGCTCTGGAGCGACGTACAGGAACTTGACTGCGTTGCTCCCAATCAAGGAGTAGCGGATCGCCTTTTCCTTGGGACCGAGTGCGCTGTTGATGAAGGTGGCCGGTATCTTCTTTCGCAAAAGCCCGGAGACCTGGTCGCTCATAAGGGTCTTCAGCGGGCTGATGATGATCGTGACACCGTGGCGAAGCAGGGCAGGGAGCTGGAAGCACAGCGACTTCCCGGATCCGGTTGGGCTGACGACCAGGACCGATTTCCCGGAGAGCGCCGCAAGGACGATCGGAAGCTGTCCTCCTCGAAAATGCGAGGCCCCGAACAGTCGAAGAACGGGGCCGAAATTCATGTTGGTCTCGAGCGCCTGCGCCTCGCTATCCAGCCATCGGGCGAGACGCATCGCCCAGCGTTCGATCACCCGGCGTGCCAAACCTCCGGCGAGGTTAGGGTGATGCGCAGCGTGGCAGCCGTCGCAGAGTGCGACGAGGTTCGAGAGCTCGTCGGAGCCGCCCATGGATTTCGGAAGAAGATGATGGACGTCGGCGTCGTGCGACCTCAGACTGGTGCAGCACGAAACGCACTTGAAGCCGTCTCGCTCAAGAACCCGTCGGCGCGTTTCTTCCCAACTACTCACGAAGCCGAACTCTTCATGCGATTATGTTTGCTGACGAACATACCGGAAACTCGCTGACAAAAGGTAACTGCCAGACGCTAGCAGAACGACACACTTGTGCTGCCGGCAACGGCGACGCCGCGTCTTCTAAGAGTTCGGCAGCGAGACGTTCAGCGCCGGAGAAAGCGTTCATGAAGACGAGCTTCGAAGAGCAGCTATCTACGCTTTTTGCGCCAGGGATTCCAATCTATGCCCATAGCTTTGGCAATCACGCGCCAGTCCCGTCCGCCCATTCCGGGTATCCGTAGCATCTCTGCTGAGGAAAGATGCCGCATGTCTCCGACCACCTCGTATCCGAGCTGGTTCAGCTCGGCGAGGAGCGATGGCTTGAGTTTCAAGTCTGCGAGTTTGGTGTCCATGTCGACATCAAACGCGACCAAGACAAATCGCGCAATTGCATGATCATACAATTTTCCTGCGTAGGCGTGGTGTCGGGGATGAGTGATGCAGCGAAGCGCGGTCTACGAATTTGGTCGCTGGAAGGCAAATGGCGGATCGTTGAAGAAGCGCGGCGTCCCGGCGATTCGGTTGCGGAGGGCTGCAGCCGTACAAGAAGGCGACTGATGCGAATGGCGCTCGCGCCTCTTCCTGGCGCTCTCACGGAGTCTCGCGCTGCTCCGGTGCCTCGGACCGATTTCCCTTCGCCAAGCCGCCAGCGTCACTTCCTTCAACACGTCGGGGCCGTTGTGCGCGCGGCGGAAGCTGACCGACTTGAAGGCGATCGCCCCCCCGCGCGGCGGCGGCAGGCTGACGGTCGCGGCCGGACGTGGTCCACCGGTGCGTTGAGGATGTCCGCGAGCCACGGAAACTTGGGCCTGCTGGAAGTCCTCGGCAGACCGATTAACGGCGCCCCTAGACGTTCCGTAGCCATAGCGGCGCCAAGGGCGACCGCCGCGCGATGTCCCCAGAAGCATCGAGAGGCACCTTGATCTGAGATGACGAACGGTGGGCTACCACACCGCATCTCGTTGCGCCGGTGAATTCCTCCATTCAAGCTTTTCAAAAAGGAGTGATCCATGTCCACCGTACGACCCGACTCCGATCTACTCGCGGCCTGCCTCCGCTGTCTCTCCCGTGGGGAGAGGGCTGGCGACGCCGAATTTATCCAGTTCTGGCTCGACAGGGCCGACGTGCTTTTGCAGACTGGAGGGTCGGCGGGGCAGCGGAAGCAGGTGGAGTCGTTTCGGATGCGGTACCACGAAGCGAACGCCTAGAAGAGCGAAGGCGACAAAGGTTGAACGGGAAAATCCGGATCGTCCTCGTCTCTCCAGTCAAGTGTCTCAGGATCAGGATCATCAGCGTCGTCCGGAATGTCCGCGATTTCAAATCCGTCTGTCTTCAGCCGGATAGCAAAATCCCTTGCTTGGCCCGCGGCATACTGATCGGCGATTCTGTCCGCAACGCGTTTTATGACGTCGTCTTTATCTGCTTTCTCGCGAAGAGCCTTCTTGCCACTGTACACTCGCAAGGCCGCCAGCACGTTGTCTAGCGCACCGGTGCGTCCTTGACCGATAAACGTTCCGTCCGACGCATACACCTCGAATTCGATCCCTTGATGCTGGTTGACAACATCCACAAGGATGCCGTCGATGGAAATTCTTACAAACCGATCCATCGGATCTGGTCTCACGACTACGTTCACTGCAATACTCCTAAATGCTGGTTCCTTTGGGCAAACACGTTCTTCTGCTGACACGGAGCCGATCAGCCTAATCGCCTTGAGGGAGGCCTTCTCGTCGGCCGCCGGCACGATCTCCATCAGCTTCTAAAATTCGGCGGCAATCTGCAGGACTCGCTCCGTCACCTGTTCCTGAAGCTTTGGACGGCGCTGGCGTCGGAAAGCGCCTGCGTTTTGATGTCCATGTCCGCCATGAGCCGTTTCCTTTCAGGTGTCTCATAGCGGACGGACCTTTCGTCGGCGGTAACCTGAAATGTAAAATACAGGGCAACTCAAGGATTCGCCGTCTCGTCCCTTCGGACGAGACGGCGACAGCCCGACGTCCGGCGGCCATGACCGCCCTAATAGGTGCGACCGTCTTCACAGCCAGCACGAGTGCGGAATCCACCGACGAGTCCTGAAGGCGGCATCCGGTCGTTCTCGTGGTCGGCTAAGCGGACTGTAAATGTTGCGAGGCAGGCCGGGCGACAATTTCCGGACGCGATCACCGCAAGAGCCCGCTTCGTCGGCGAGATCCATCTAGGGCAAGCCCGCCGGGGCGATGATCATTGCATTCCCTTCCGAGGGACTTGTCCTGACGGGCGTCAGCGACATCTGGCAGTTGATCATCAGAGGATTTGCCATCATCAGAGATTTAGATAGACAACTTCTAGTTAAACAGCGTACCTGTGCGGCTCTTCCTCACGCACGCGGAACACCGATGGACATAGAGACTATCGCGAAGGCGGCTCAACGCTGCTTTGCCAGCATCCCGACCGTCGTCTTGGGCAGCGGCGCGTCGATGCCGCACGGGCTGCCCGGCATGAGGGCCCTGAGCCGATACCTGAATGAGTCGGTGCATCCGGAGGGCCCGGACGAGGAGGAGAAGTGGTCGCTGGTCTCGCAGGCGCTGGGCCGCGGAGCGCACCTGGAAGCGGCGTTGGACGGTTTGAATCTTCCTGCCAGCCTCCTTCACAGGATCGTCGGCTCGACCTGGAACTGCGTCAACGAGAAGGACTCAGCCCTCTATCGCAGGCTCTATGCGGATCCTTTCGCATATCCGTTGGGCGAGCTGCTGGAAGCCCTGTTTCATAGCAGCGTCAACTCGGTCGACGTCGTTACGACGAACTACGACCGGGTGGTCGAATACGCCTGCAACTCCGCGGGCCTGTTGTTTCAGACGGGATTCGCGCCCGGCTATCTCCAGAAATGGGACGCGGGGGAAAAGATCACCTTTCGAAGCGGCCACAAGGAGGCGCGTGTCGTAAAGATCTGGAAGGTGCACGGCTCGCTGGACTGGTTCCAGACGGCCGACGAGCGCGTCATTGGACTCCCGGTATTCACCCTTCCGGACAGCGGGGTCACTCCACTGATCGTGACGCCGGGGCTCAACAAGTACGAGAAGACTTCGGAAGATCCGTTCCGTACGACGATCAACGGCGCCGACACCGCTCTCAAGCGCGCCGCGGCTTTCCTCTGCATTGGGTTCGGCTTCCGCGACAAGCACATCCACCCGAAGATCATCGAGCGATGCCGGGAAAAGAACGTTCCGATCGTGGTGCTGGCGCAGGAGCTGACAGAGGAGGCGAAAAGCTTCCTGCGGTCGAAGGCCGGCAGCAACTATCTCGGCATCGAACAGGCCAACGAGGGCAGCCGAGTCTTTACAGCGGAATTCCCGGATGGAGTGGCTGTGGACGCGCCCGTCCTCTGGTCGATGAATGGATTCAACAAGCTGATATTCTAGGGGGACTACATTGGGGATCTTCAAGTTCGACGACGCCGAGGCACTCGGGTCCGTCGTTTCGGTCGACACGACCGCCGTCATCGTCCGTGTCGAGGATCTTGACCGGCTCAAGCGCCTGCAGGTGAACCGCCTCGTCGTGCTGCAGAGCAGCCGGGCGGGGCAACATCTCATCGGAATCGTGGTGAAGATCACGCGAAAGCCCGACCAGCGAGCGGCCGACACCGAGATCGAACCGGGCGTGGAAAGCGAACCGGACGAAAACAACCTGGTGAGGATAACCCTTATCGGGACGCTGATCGACAAGGTCGGCCTGGCGCCGAACGTGTTTCGACGCACCCTGGAGACCGTTCCGGAGATCGAGGCGAACTGCTTCTCGCTCGAAGGGGACCGTCTCACGAGATTCATGCAGGTCGTGTCGAACGTCGAAATGGACGGGCCGAAGCTGTCGCTGGGGACGTTCGCGCTGGACGACGAGGCCGTCGCATACCTGAACGGCAACAAGCTGTTCCAAAGGCACGCGGTCGTCGTTGGCAGCACCGGCTCCGGGAAGTCCTGGACGACGGCGCGGCTGCTGGATCAGATCGCCGCGCTGCCGCAGGCCAATGCAGTGCTCTTCGACATCCATGGCGAGTACGCGCCACTCGAAGGCGAGGCATTCCAGCACTTCCGGATCGCCGGACCGGGCGACATCGAAAAGGGGCGGGCGCTCGACGACGGCGTGCTGCACCTTCCGTACTGGCTGCTCGGATACGAGGCCCTCGTCTCGATGTTCGTCGATCGCAGCGACCAGAACGCGCCGAACCAGTCCATGGTGATCACGCGCACGATCACCGAGGCGAAGAAGGCGACGCTCAACAACCCCGAGCACAAGGAGCTTCTCGACAACTTCACGATCGACAGTCCGGTTCCGTTCAACCTGGACTCGGTGCTCAAGACGCTGGAGGAGCTTAACGGCGAGATGGTCACCGGAAGCTCCGGCCGGGAGAAGCAGGGTGACTTCCATGGCAAGCTCAGCCGCCTGATCGCCCGCCTCGAGGCCAAGCGCAGCGACCGTCGGCTGGCGTTCTTGTTTCAGCCTCCGAATGAATGCATGCAGATGGACTGGCTGGCGACGATGGTGCACCGTCTGGTGGCCGGCCGGGGTGCACAGCAAGCCAAAGGCGGCGTCAAGATCATCGACTTCTCCGAAGTGCCTTCCGACGTGCTGCCGCTGATGGTCAGCCTGCTGGCGCAGATCATCTTCACGACGAGCCTGTGGACGGAATCCAAGATGCGCCACCCGATCGCCATCCTGTGCGACGAAGCGCATCTCTACATCCCCGAACGGACGCAGGCGGACAGCGGAGACGCGGTTGCGGTGGAGATTTTCGAACGCATCGCCAAGGAGGGGCGAAAGTACGGGATCGGGCTGATGGTCATCAGTCAGAGGCCCTCGGAGGTCAACCGGACGGTGCTCAGCCAATGCAACAACGTGATCGCCATGCGTCTTACGAACGGAGACGATCAGAGCGTGATCAAGCGATTGCTCCCCGACTCGCTCGGAAGCTTTGGCGAACTGCTGCCGGTCCTCGACGTGGGTGAGGCGCTCGTGGTCGGCGATGCCAGCCTTTTGCCGACCCGCATCCGGATTTCGGAGCCGTCCAAGAAGCCCGACAGCCACACGGTGGCGTTTTGGGATCGATGGTGCGAGACCGAGCCGAAATCCGACACGGCCAACGCCGTCAGGGCCTGGCGCCGCCAGAGCATGTCATAGCGGCGCCGAAGGATCGAAGTAAGAGATCACGCCAGCGTCGCGAAGACGCCGGCGTTCAGCGCGCTCGAGGCGAGCGAAATTGTTGGGAATCGAACCCAAGGGACGAAGAAGAGCGATCTTCACCGTTCCGCTGCAGTTTATGGAGGCTCCAAGCTTCGAGGATGAAGTGTGAACAGCACACGGCGCGAGCAATAGCGGCGGCGATCAAGGCCGGGAAAGCGCGTGGCCTCAACGAAAAGGTCTCGGTCGAAGAGATTGCGCAACTAGGGTTACGATCGAACGATTGCCATTCGAACGCAGAGAAGTTCGCCAAAGTGCGTGGCGGTCAGGTCGTTCGCGGATGGCTTGCGGGACCAAACTATTACATCCCTCATTCGATCGTCGATTTGAATGGGGCGCTGCACGAGGTCACGCCCGTCGACGGTGGCCTGTACAACACTTGCGAGTTCGTGGCGGAAAGCGACGTGCCGGATGCGGTCTGGAGCAGGGTGCCGGCCGTGGTCTGGAGCTGCTAAAAGCAGCCGCCCGGCCACTGTACCGACCGGGCACTTTGCCGACAGAGCAGAACTATGCACTTGTAGGTGGATGGCCTCTACACGCTGCACGTGCGAGAAATCAAAACCGAGAGGCAAGCGAGTTCTCACGCCTGAGCGCGGAGGTGAGCTTCAAAATGCACGTCACTCCGACAACCTTTGAGAAGATGTCGGGCAGCGAGCGATCAAGCCCCGCTTTTAATTTGAAGCAGGGCCAGCAATAGTCATCGCAAGAAGCGCCTTGAGCACGGGGCGAGTCGCCTCTTCGCTGTCGAAATTCAAAGTCCCGGAAGACGCCATGGCGTGAACGGGAATTGCGATGAGAGGACCCCTCACGTAACCGCTGTTTCATTGCTCATTCTTGTGGTCGTTCGTGTCCTCCATCAGGCAAGCCAGCCTCTATGTACCCAGCGTCACATCTGCCTGGGGAAACTTGCATCGGTGAGTCCTTGGACACGTTCCAGGGAGTGCGGCGACGGCCGCTTCACGTGGACCTTGCCGACGCTCGCGACCCCGGACAGGTCGAATCGTCCCGTAGGTCCGTGATATCCGCGAGGGCTAAATCCCAAAAATAGTCACGCAACTTAAAAGCAAAGTTCCACGCGATCTCTCGATGGATTTCGTCTCTACGGCCGGTAGGCGAAGGTTGGGCGCGGCGCGGTACCGTCGTCTCTGAGAAATGCAACGATTTCTGATTCCCAATCGACATCGTCAAGGGAAGCGACAATGGTGGGAACGCCTAGGAAAAGCCTCAAAGGGCTCGAAATCGGAAGCATCGCCACGAAATCCTCGAATCCCAACTCCTGATCGCGAACCAAATCGTCGTCCTCGGTTCCCGCATCCATGATCAAGGCAACTGGAGCCTGCTTTGCCAAAGCTATTGATTTGGCAAGCGGTATCGCAGAATTTCTCTTCCCAGCCGGAACTATTACCACTTTGTCAACGAGATCATCAGGAACAATGGCCCGGATGTGCTTGGCATCGCTCTCGCCCTCGACGACTATGTAATGGATCATGGAAGCAGATCTCCTCTGAAGTCGAAGTCTGACACGCCATCCCGCAAGAGACGCGCGTATTTTATCTTCAGGGCATCGGTAATTCGGTGGGTTCTCAGGACTGCCTCTATCTCGTCTCCGCTCCAGAGTAATAGCGCCGCCGTCTTCGTTCCACATGCCATGCCCGCACTCTGGCCATGCCGGGTTCCTCTTGACTAGGGTGTCCCAAGCGGTGATGTTTCATCACGGGACGAGGACCGGCCATAATGACTTACGAGTGGCAGGACGCACTATTGGGCGAGGGGGACCTCGCAAGGCGCGCGGCGGCACTCGTGCCGCGGCTGCTGGCGCATCCAGCAGTTACCCTCGACCAGGTCTCGCGACTTCGAGGTCACATCGACGACTGCATCGGCAGGCTCGGGACCTTGCTTGCCGAAATGGAGAATGCCGGTGCCGATCAGGTCTTACTCGAGGCGGCGCACACGGCACGTGAAGCATGGCAGAGCCTTGCTCATAAAGCCGCTGAGAGGTCGCGATTGTTCGAGACTGGCGTCGTCGACGTCCGCCCCACGCTGTCGGACAACAAAGACAAGGGCGCGGCCACGCATTAGCCGAACCGCCTAATGCGGGTGATCTGCTGTCACCACGAGAACTTTTCGGCCTAATGCAGGTCCTAGGACTTTCCGCAATCAGGTAGCAAAAGGCACCAACGCCGAACCGATGATCAACGATGGCAGCCACTATCTGCATAGCAGTTGCCATAGCGCGGGGACTTCCACGCTGCTCGCTGAGAAACCTTCAAGACGGCCGGGCGATCCCGACGAATGCGCATGCCGCAACATCAGATCCAGAAACGGCAGGGGCGATCGGCCTGCGTCTCCGACACCGGCAACGGAATAACCCACAAAATGGACTGATCGAACCAGAAACTGGATCGATGATGCGTTCATGGCAATTCCGGGACTTTCAGCCATCAACCTACCTCAGCAAGGCGGCCTTCAGGAAGGACGACGGCGTTATAATGAAGCTGTTTACCAAAGCTTTGGGGATAGAGTGGAACCCTTGGCGGAAGAAGCACAAATAGGCTGCTTTGGCTTCGATGCCTGGTTGCGCCAAGGACGAATGTGTCGTGCATGCGGCGTTCCAATGGGATTAGGGCACGAACCAGATGATGCGAAACGTGCTCTCCATTGTTACCTAGCTCTAAAATTAAGAGGAGGAAACCTCATGTCAGACAAGCTTGATCCCATAGCCACTGCGGGCATGTCGCGGAGCAATCTCATCGATATTCGTGACCGGCTCAGCGAGGCGGAGGATTTCTGTCGGGCCATTTTCATGGCAGCAGCCGGCCTGCATGACAGAGATAGCACTGCAGTGTTCCAGAGTCTGGCAGACATCGCAAAGTTCAAAATTCGCGGAGCTATCACCGAGCTCTCCGAATTTAGGGAGGACGTTCAAACGACAAGCGCGCAAGCCTGACCGGTTCCGGAGCCAGCCATGTTCGTTAATCCCTTCTAACGTCGCTGGTTCCCGGAGTCTTCTCGTGTCCGGTGCCGGAACGTGCGTGACGCTCATCATCCGGGTTCAACGCGGGATGGAGGCATCCTTTCGTTGCTAGTCATTCATGGGTCGAGCGATACGACGCCTTGAGAAACACCGCGGAGGTACGCCATGCCTCATAAGCCAGCCAGCGGTGCAATCGTCATCATGCTGAGGAGCGCCTCAAGATGCACGAATGGCCCAGGCCGTCGGCGAACTGACCAAACAGGGATCGCCTGCCTTCGAAGCCGCCATTCCGATCCTGTCGCAACTCCTCAAGGTCGATGCGGCGCGGTCGATGATGCGGCGATGCTCGCAGATGATCTGATGATCTGGCCTGCCGCAGCGATTACAACGCGATCCGGATAGACCCGGAGACTGACCCGACGATTGGCGACGGAGGCTGGCACGCTGTAGCGATTGCGCTCCAGATGGACGAGGCAGGTCGGGGATCCGAACGGCGAGGCGAGGTTTACTACGATGTCGGTGGACGTGCTGTCCGGGCGGCCGCGTCTCATCGACATTGGAGAGGGAGAGGTGTGCTTGATCTCTTTTTCCGACCCTCTGGTCATCCTCGCGGACCCGCCGCCGACTTTGGCGGAGGTCGTGGGCCGGGCCGCGTCGTAATGACGAGGGTCATCAGATTGTGAACGCGCTGTCAGGCTCGAAGTCGCGCCCGGTCAGCACGGCATCAATGGATTCCGGCATATGCCGGAAGTAGCGCCTCGGTCTGGCTAGCAAATCGGAGAGAGCCGCATGGAACGACGTCGCCTGTCGGCCATCTACCAGTGGCTGCCCCTGATCGTTGGCAAGTGCCACGCCCGTGTAACGCGACGTGATTGCAGTACGGGCAGCATCGGCGATGAAGAATGGCGCCACCTCGATTTGGCCCGGCCGGTCAAGTTCCATCAGGCGCTGAAGAATGGCGTCGAGAAAGACTGGACTAGGGATCGCTGTAAGCACGACGGCCAGATCGTATTGACCTTCTCCGTCAGAGTATTCCTGCGACACGAGGGCGATGTCATCCCCAAGCACGTCGGCTGCCGCGTCGAAATCGACCCAGTAACACCTTGTGTGGACCTCGATCTTCTGCCGCCGCAGTGAGCCGACAATCGGAAGGCAGCACTCGTCGAAGTCGCTTCCGCAACCGATGATCAGTATCTTCTTGCCGACAAATCTCCGAGCCGCGATTGATCTGGCCAGCCCAATCGCCACTCGTTTCAGCGTGGTCTTAGCCGCGTCCGCGTCAGCCGACCCGCGCTGACCGAGAACCAAGTCCATCAGACGCTGGTGCAGATTCTCCAGAAATCCTTCGCGCTCGTCGGATACCTCGTAGCGAACGCTTGCCGTAGATCTTCCCATTCGAAAGGGTACTCCTTGCCTGCGAATCTCTTTTGGCCATCAACCCACTGCACGATAAGCGTAGAACCGTCGGCCGCGACGCGCAATCCGTCGTCCAGGGCGTTTACGTGGTCGAGGAGCGCCGTGATCTCGGGATCTGTGATCCGGAGCGACCTGACGACTCCTCGCGAGCGTTCGTGAGCTGCGAGCATAATGGCCGAAAGGGTCGCGTGGCGATGGAGTTCAAAGAACCAAACGCTTTCGACGTACCGAATGATTGCGGAGATGCCCGCCGCATCCACGTAGATATTTGAGAGACGATGGAGATAGGAAAACAACCGCGGGAGGTTCTCGTGGTCGTCCCTATGCCGCACCCTGGCGTTCGATATCCCGTAGTCGTGACGGGTCTTGAGCAGCTTGTCGGCTTGATCCTTTCCAGCCGTTACAAGGACGGCGGAAATCTTCACATGGTGATGGTGCGATAGCAGCCTCATATACGTGAAGTCTTTGGCCAAGCCGCGATACGACCACCGCAGGTCGTTGACATGCTTCACCTGAATGTATCGTTCGATCCGCGGACGCTCAATAACGACGTCGTCGACGAAGATTCTGGCACCCTGTCGAACGTGGACCTCATCAGGGTTGCCACGACGCACACCCTCCGGGCGACAGGCGAGAGCGCGAACTAGAATTTCGAATGCGACGACGCTCAACTCGTAGCGTCTGCCGACCTCGCTGTTCTCCGCGCCATCGTATTTCACGTGAAGGTGCGTGAGCGCGTCCGGGCCTAGCACTCGGAAGATAAGCTGCATGTCGATCATTGAGGATGTTCCCGTCGACCGTATGTTTAAGCCGGTGACAGCTCTTTCGATGGAAGGCTGGGGACGATCGTGGGTGCCTCGACATGGAGACGAAGACCAAGATCTTCTGAAGAGGCCGCCTCTCGCAGCACGATCGAGTAGTCGAAGTCCTTCCCCGTGAGCGCGGACCTCGCCGCAAGCCGGATCACTTGTCCGATGACGGGAGGGACGGCGTTACCAACCCGACGGGCGCTCGAATCCTTGCCGCCCTCGACCTCGTCGGCCATCTTGAACAAGCGATAGGAGATCTGCTGCTGGGGGCTCCGAACCGCCTTCTTCGCCTTGCTGAGGGCCGCATTTCTCAAATCCGTCATGTGCAACGTCTCACATGTGAAATCGCACGGGTCATATCGGGACATTCCTTGCGGGACCGGCAAGTCGTTCGCTAAAATTGTCTGCAACTTCAAATATTCGTCTATCAGGCCAAATCCGGCCGGGCAGGGCATATTGCGCGTGGTTTCGGCGGTGCCTACAACCGTGACGTCGAGAAAGGATCCATGTTCAGTACAACCTCGTGATGGCCGGGAACATTGGATTCGTCGACAGGGACATCGTCGAATTGTTCGCGTCGAAAGCCTTGGACGTTGCCGTCGTTCTTGAATGGTCTAGTGGTGCTCCGTCGAGAGCGTGGCAGGCTGGCACAGGGCAGCAGCAAAGATTCCCGGATGCTGGTTCCCGACGGAAGTTCTGGATACGGAAAGCTTTGCATTCGAGCTTCTGCACAAGGCGAACGCCGAGGATCAGAAATTCCCGAGGAAGATCGGCGCCGATGCTTGGTTCGACAACTGGCCAGCGCCAAAGTACGAGATCACGGAGGAGTCCTTCCGGGTGCACGGCGAGGGCGTCATGACGATCCTCGATCTGGACCCCAACATGCTGGCGCCGATTCTCCACAGCCACGTCGATAGTAGCTAAACTATCCCCGAACCCTGTGACGCGTTGGAGTCCACTTTCTCGTCGACCTCCTGGGCGAGCGGCTTGGGCTTAAGCGTGAACTGTTCGTCAAGTGAAAGGATGTCGACTACGATCGTGATCGCGGGTTCCTCGTTGGCGATGTATGAAGGACTCTTGTCTTCGATCCTCGGGGTGGGCTTCCCTTGTGCCCAGGGCACGGCCTTTCCGTCGGAGTCCTTGCGTTTCCTCTTCTCGAAAATGTCGCGGTAACGCCTGGGCGATATTCCGATAAATGGTTCGAACAAAACCTTCCTATCCCTTTCCGTCGGCGAGAATGTAACGGAGTCAGCGTGCATGTCCTTCGCGTGGCTTTTAGGATACGGCTCGAGAAACACCACCCGTCTGATTCCGGACGACACGATGTGCTTCGCGCACATGTGGCACGGGAACGTCGTAGTGAACATGATCGAGTCCGACAGGGCCTTGCCTTTCCGCGCGGCGTCGGTAATCGCCGACATTTCCGCATGGATGATCCTTCCGAACTCGATGATGTCCATCACACGTGAATCCGAGATCGTTCGCTCAGACATCAACTTGTTCACTTGCTCACCGGTCTCGCCTTCGCCGAGGAGCTTGTCCGAGAGATAGCCCAACGCGCCCATGCGCTCCACGAGGTCGTGGAGAAGGCGAAGCTTCCGGCTGTGGTTCCCGTCTTCACCTTCCTCAAAGTCGCGGTGAGGGTCGGCCGGATCGTCGCACCAGTAAGTCCCTCCAAAGGCTTTCGGAACCTCGTTACAGCCGAGCGTGATGACCTCACCTCTATCGGAGAAAATCGCCGCACCGATCTGTCGCGAAAGATCGAGCGATCTCAGCGAGGCGCCCGCCGCCGCGTACATCCCGTATTCCGCCTTGGTCGGCGAGATGCTGTTGTGCCCAAAAAAGGCCTTCACAAATCGTTCCACAACTTCCTTGGCATCGCGGCTGTCTTCACCGGGAACGAAGACGTCTCCGAGGTGGAAGACATCGGATACCCGTTGTCCATATGCCTCGTCGACTTCGTTATGGTCGAGCGCGATGAGGTCGATCGCCTCCTTTTCGGCGGCGTCGTCCTCCACGATGCCGGTTCCGTGCCCTTTGATCTTCTTGATGAGTTGTCTGCGACGCTCATCCTTGTCGGAAAATACCGACACCTGAATGAACTTGCGGCCGTAGACTTCGCGGAGAAGTGTGATCTCCTCTTCGCGCTTGAGCTGCCGGATGATGAACGCTGTTCCAAGGGCTGGCTGGTCTGGCCCTACTCCGTTTATCTTTGCGCGAACACGCCGAATCTCGCTTATCGCCAGACAGGCAAGGGCAGCATGATTGTTGACTCCACGACGGACCAAGTCCGCCTGGTTAATCAGAGATCGATATCTTTTCCCGTAACTGGATTCGTCCACGACGACCTGCGGCAGAACGTCCTGCATCACGCGGGTGATGTGAATCACCTCGCTCTCGTACTGGACTTTGCGCAATGCTTCCTGCAAGAAGCCGATAATTGCTCCCAGGTCGATCCCGATCGGCCCAACAAGTCCTATTACGATCTCCGGATTATCGACGATGGCGGTGACTGCCATTAGGACTCCTTAACGGGAACTTTAGGACTGGGCGCAATTATCATATCGTGGCCCTACTATTCGATGTATATTCGAGTCGGGGTGATCGTGGAGGTGTGGACATGAATGCGAACGTAGCTGGACGGGAAACATCCACAAGCAAAGAGCGTGGAGACGAGTTGCGTAACATCATGTTGAAAGCCGTCGAAAACGTTCTACGGCGACCGGAGACCCTTCGGGGACCCTATGTAATTCGCGACGCCGACCTAAAGGGCCCCAAGACGGCCGCACGTTAACTGCAAATCCGTACTCAAGTCTCTTCAAGCTCTCGTCGACCTCACGGCGCGGGTTCGACTTCAATCTGAGTTGCGACGGCTTGCTATGGCGGCTGCCCCAATGCGACGAGTTCAGGTCAGCCAACGAAAGCCGGGCCACCGGAAGATTGAAAGTGGCCGCTATGTTCTCGGACCTGGTAGGACGCGGAGATTGGAGCACCACCTCCGGCGTATTCTCGAGTTCCTCGAATCCTTCAAGCAGAAAGCGCTGACCGGTCGTCACCGCCTTCCAGGCTTCGCCGAGTCCTATCCCAATTCATGACGAAGATCCTACCCTCGTCATCGAAAAGGACGCCGGTGAGAAAGGTCATCGGGACGGGCGTCAGCCACCGTAGACGAGCGTCTCGTCCTGAGGATCGCCTTTGCAAGCTGCTAAACGGTCCGTCGGGTACGTCTCTCTCGCCCCGCCTCTCACACGCCGCGACAGCTTCGTCATTGCCGGGGTCAAGCCATCGACGACGCCTCCCGGAGCAACTCGGCGGTTTCTTGTTCGCCCCGCGTATGGGCGAGGGCTGGCCTACGTTGGCGGACGCGGAAGGAATGCCAGTTCTTCGGCGTGGCGTCCGAAGACATCTTATAGCGCTCAACAGGCACTTGTCGGTTGTAGGCTTCGGCATTGTTCCATAGAAAGTCGCGCAGTTCTCAAGCATTGAACTCACTGTCTGAGAGCTGCCGACACCGGCACTCACCGCATTGTCTCGGCACGGCCCCCATCGAAAAGCCTTCGAAAAACCGCGGACGAGCGCGCTCTGGGCTCGTCCTTGGACCACGTTAACGTGCAGTTGTGAGTTTTGCGGTAACTGCGCGTACTGTACTGATCCAAGGAAGTCATCGTGAACTATCACTTTACAACCGACCGATACAACGCCATGCGTGCTGCGGCGCGTGCTGCGGCTCAAGCCAGGCTGCAAGAACTGATCGACGCAGGACGATTGGACGACTCCGGAAAATCATACATCGGGTGCGACATACACGTCACTCCGGTCGACAAGTCGGCTTTAAGTGCTTGGCGGACAAACTGGGAAGGCCACGCGGATCGTATCTACGACTGGGACTGGATCAGGGAAATGGCCGGGTGGAGGACGACTTATCGACGGACAGACGCGGCTATCTGGAGCAATGGTCAGCTCTGTGGATTGTTAGTCGGATGCGCGTCAAAGGGCAGAGAATTTTTGAGGATCGACCTACTTGAAGGATCTCCCGATGTAAGCCATGCGTTGAAGGCGAGAGTCGCTTATTGTGCAGCGGAAATCGGAATGGCGTTTGGATGGATTTTCGCCTGCCAAAACTTGATCTTCTATCGCCCAGTCACGGCGGCAATACCAATATACGAGGATCTTGGCTTTCGACTTGCAACCACCAAGTCCAATATGCCTTACTGCATGAAGGAAATATGAGAAGACGATGAAAAAGTCACGGTTCACCACTCAGTTTATGACCACCCAGGCAAGCCGCCCCAACCGATCGCGTGGTAGCAGTTCACGTGCAGACATCGACCTTCCGTCAGATGAGGAGATTGCGCGCAGAGTGGACGCTTATCTTTCAAGTGCCCCGCTACTCGACCAAAGTCTCACAGGTCGACTGTGGGATCTGTCCGAAGACTTCCCCTCGGAGGCCAGCGGTGCGCCGCGGTTTGCACCGCCAGCAGAAGCACGGACGAAATATTCGTTGGGCTGACGCCCACGGTTTGACGTGGCTACACTCGGTAGCCCTGTATTCGAGGAAGAGGAGATCTCGCAGCTCGCCGCCGATGCGCAGCATCAGATTGTGATTGTACTCGATTCGCGGCATTATGGCTTCCCTCGACTTCTTCGCGTAGATCGTGAGCCGAGTAATCTGATAGACGCAACAGATTCCCCCTGCGTTGCATTAGCAGCCCATGAAACAGTGGTTTATCAGAAGTTGAAATTCTCATCTATCGCAGGGACAGGCTCGATTTGCCACTTTTTCCCGGTTTCAGGCCCCGGCTTCCCGGTTCACAGCTCGGCTAAATGATTCCGAGTTCTCGTCCTGCTTCAGCAAAAGCCACAATCGCCCGTTCGATGTCGGCCCGCGAATGTGCGGCGGTCATCTGCGTTCGGATTCGGGCTTGCCCCCGTGGCACTACTGGGAACGAAAATCCGACAACGTAGATGCCCTTAGTTAGCATGAGCATCGCCAAATCCTGCGCCAGCTTTGCATCCCCGAGAATTATCGGAATGATCGGATGTCCGGCTCCAGCGAGGGAGAATCCGAGCTGCGTCATCTCGCGACGGAAGAATTCGGCATGGCCGCGTAGCCTGGTTCGCAGTTCGTCTCCGTTCTCGATCAGGTCGAGTACTCTCAACGAAGCCGCCGCAACCACCGGCGCCAGCGTATTGGAGAACAGGTAAGGCCGAGAACGCTGCCGGAGCCAATCGATTACTTCTGCTCTGGCCGAGGTGTAGCCGCCTGATGCACCACCGAGCGCCTTGCCCAGGGTGCCCGTGACGATGTCAATTCGGCCTTCGACACCGCAGTATTCCGGCGAACCGCGGCCGTGCTTGCCGAGAAGGCCAACCGCATGGCTGTCGTCGACCATTACCATCGCACCGTACTTCTCCGCGAGATCACAGATGCCACCGAGATTGGCGACGATGCCGTCCATGGAGAAGACGCCATCGGTGGCGATCAGCTTGAAGCGGCTTTCCTCAGCTTTCTTCAGCTCTTCCTCCAGAGCGCTCATGTCGTTGTTCGCGTAACGGAAGCGCTTGGCCTTCGACAGCCGCACGCCGTCGATAATCGAGGCATGATTGAGTGAGTCCGAGATGATCGCGTCTTCATCGCCCAGCAGTGTCTCGAACAGCCCGCAATTGGCGTCGAAGCAAGACGAATAGAGAATCGTGTCCTCCAGCCCCAGAAAGGAGGAGATACGCGCCTCAAGTTGCTTGTGCTCCTCCTGCGTGCCGCAGATAAATCGGACGGAGGCCATACCATAACCGTAGCGTTCCAGTGCTCTCTTCGCCGCCTCGACCAGCTCCGGATTATCGGCCAGGCCTAGATAGTTGTTGCCGCAGAAATTCAGTACCCGCTCACCGCTCGCAATGGCTATTTCGCCGGCTTGCGGCGACGTGATGATATGCTCCGACCTGTAAAGGCCGGACTCCTGGAGGGAGGCCAGTTCCTTCCTAAGATATGGCAGAAAGATTGCTGTCATCTTCTTCCCCTTTGCAAAGAGCTCGACCATAAGCGCGAGCGACTGTGCTGCACATGTTTGTTCGAACCGTTCGGCGCAGCACGTGTCCCGTCTCCACCCAACATCAGACGAGCTGGACGCTCTGGTGGGGAAGGGGACCAGTCGATTACCTCACCCATCCCGAGCGTCGACATTACCCCCCTTGCAAAAAGCGGTCGAATTACTATTCCTGTTCCGTGATATTAGCGTGCCTAATAAGGTGGACGCTAGTGTGAGATCAGACGCTGTTTCGTTCCGCCGTGCCGGCCTATCGCAGATGATCAATCAATACTCCAGTCGCTCCGTTGAGGGGGATACGACATGTTGAACAAGCTGGATGCCAGCCTCGTCGCTGATCTTTGGATATTTAAAGTGGCCGCGGAAACAGCGAATTTTAGTCGCGCGGGCGAGGCACTTTCGATCACGCAAAGCGCCGTCACGCAACGCATCCAGCGATTGGAGGCGCGCCTCAGCCTAAAGCTGTTCGAGCGGGAGCGAGGCGGTATACGGGCGACACATGCGGGGACACTACTGCTTCGTGCGTGCAGTTCCGGCTTCGAAAATATTGAGAAATGTCTCGTTGAATTGGCAAGGTCCATGTCAATGCCGAGCCTCAACATCAACTCTACCCCATCCCTTACTCTGGGCTGGCTTACGACTCGGTTGGCTGAGTTTACGAATGAGCACCCTGATATCGACGTGCGAATGTTTGTAGAGATGCGCCAACTGGATACGGCCCGCATGATCTCCGAGAACTTCGATGTTGTGATCCGATATGGACCTTCACCGTTATCGGGCACAAATGTCGTCTTCGAGTGCGTCGAGCCTCTTTTTCCTGTTATCTCACCCGGCCTCAAACGCAAAATCGAACGCAAGGAGTTGCATGAACTGGTTCTTTTGCATGACGCGAGGCCCTGGCCGAACTCGATGGCACCGGCAGAAGAATGGTCCTTGTGGCAGCAAAGACATGGCAGCCCTTGGCGAATCCCCACGCGCGACCGCTTCTTCAACCTCGCGCACCTTGCCTACCAATCGGCCATAAATGGCGAAGGCATCGCCTTGGGCCGGGCATTGCTCGTGAAATCTTACATTGAAGCGGGCCAACTCGTTCCACTGGCCGAAAACCAGAACGTCGAGACGATGAAGTACTTCATCTCGACCCAGTCGGACGTCCCGCCCCCCCACATCAGGGAGTTCATCGACTGGCTTCAGGACAGAATGACCGCTGATCAAGGTCGAACATATTAGAAGGGCTAATGACCGGTGGTATGTAAGATAATTGGACGCACTGGATTTTCCTCGTTACCACCAGCGGCATAGTGGCCGCACGGGCGGCGAAAATCGGTGCGCTCCGTGTCCTGCGGCTAAGTACTCGAGTGGGAGGGTGGCATGTCGCAAAAGACGGTCGGAATCATTGGCGGGCTTGGCCCCATGGCCACTATCGCCTTCATGAACTCGGTGTTGGAGCTGACGCCGATAGAGAGCGAGCGCGACCATCTTCACATGCTCGTCGACTGCAATCCGAAGGTCCCCGATATCAATGCCGCTATACTTGGCACCGGCCCAGGTGCGGCGGCCGCGCTTGTCGAGAACGCCAAACGTCTCGAGAGCGCCGGGGCGGACCTCATCGTCATGGTTTGCAATGCAGCCCATGTCTATGAGCGCGAGCTGAAAGCGTCGGTTTCCGTCCCCTTCATCAGCATGATCGAGGAAACGGTAAGGAGTATCCGGTCGGATTTCCCCCGATGTACACGGGTTGGCCTGCTAGGGACGAAAGGCTGCTTGCAGTCCGAAATCTATCAGGAGCGGCTTGCCGGTTGCGGACTGACCTCCATGCTGCAGGCGGCCGGCGATCAGGAGCACTTGATGCATGCGCTCGCTCGGATCAAGGCCGGCGATCGGAGTGTCGAGGTTCGAAGCGAGATCTTTCGGATGGTCAGCGACCTAGCGCAGAGCGGAGCGGAGGCGATCATTCTTGGCTGCTCGGAAATTTCTTTGGTCGGCCCGATCGCCGAATTGGATGTGCCGCTGATCGATCCCTGTGTCGCCCTGGCGCAGGCGACGGTCCATGCGGCACTGAAGCAGAATTGAGGAGTGTCATAGATGCGTATTCTTGTGACGGGTGCCTGTGGTTTTCTCGGGAGACGATTGATCGAAGCGCTCTTGGCCCAGGGCAGCTTAGTGGGGGCGAGCGGCAAGGTCGCGCCGATTTCTCGGATTGTCGCGACCGACATACTCGTGGAGCCCACCGGGCTGCCCGCAGACGAAAGAGTATCCTACCGCGGCGGTGATATATCGGATCCAGAGTTCGTCGCTCTGCTGTTTGCAGACAATCCGGAGAGCGTATTTCATCTAGCCGCCCTGGTCAGCGGAGGGGCCGAGCAGGACTTCGACGCCGGCATGAGGGCAAATCTGACCGGCACGATCCATTTGCTGGAGGCCGCGAGGCGAACGGGCGGCTGCCCGCGGTTCGTCTTCACGAGCTCGATTGCCACCTACGGGGGAGACCTGCCGGAGATTGTATCGGACGAATACCACATAACGCCCGAAAGCTCCTATGGCGTTCAGAAGGCGATCGGTGAGCTTCTTGTGAACGACTACACCCGAAAGGGTTTTATTAACGGCCGCTCTCTGCGGCTGCCAATCATTGCCGTCCGTCCAGGAGGCGCCAATACTGCCGCTTCGTCCTGGGCAAGCGCCATAATACGAGAGCCCCTCAACGGCGTCGACTATGCTTGCCCAGTTGCACCCGAAGATCGCGGCTTTGTGCTGTCTCCTCTAAAGGCGATTGAAGGATTGATCGTGGGGCACGATGCTCCCGATGAGGCCTGGGGCCGCAATCGATCGGTGATGATGGCGGGCCTGAGCTGCACCGCAAAGGATCTCGTCGATGCACTTGCAAGGGTTGCGGGCACACCGGTGGCGAACCGGGTTAGATGGCAGCCGGATCCTTTCGTGAGAGGCATCGTAACTACCTGGCCAACACAGTTCTCGTTACGCAAGGCCTCTCGTATCGGATTGGAAGCGGATGCCTCGATTGACGACATTGTAATCCAGTATATGGGAGACGGTTGCTAGCCGCCTTTCGCAGGTCGCGCTCCCTAGCTCCCAGGAAGGTGGCTTCGGCACGCCCAATTTCGCGGTCCCGAGCTACTCTTTCGTTGGCGCGAGACCGTCTCCCGATCACGCGGCCTATGGGAGCTTCTTGATACAGCCTCCTGCTCGATAGCTTCCACCGGGCGACCGTGGCTCCGTCGACCGGCTTTCCCGAGTATTCACGACTTCCCACTTGGCTCCGTTAAGGTGGAGTTCATGCAATCGATGCCACTTGAAGAGCAGTGTCAATGTGAACGGCGATGGTGTCGATCACAGCGCATTGATTAACCGTTTCCGGCATTCCCAGCAATGAAAGCTCGGTGCAGCCAAGTATAATACTATCAAGCTTGGTGAACTTGGCGGTGTAAAACTCAAGCATTTCGCGAAACCATTGCTTTGAAGTGTGCAGAATTTTGCCTCTGCATAATTCATCGTATATGATGCCGTGGATTTTCTTGCGATCATCACCTTCTGGAATTCTAATTTTCCTATCCTGTCGCTGCATCGCCGACCGGTAGAAGTCGCGTTCCATCGTATATCGCGTCCCCAGAAGAAGGGTTTCCGTGTACTTTAATTCATCAAGGTGAGATGAGACGCAGTCGATCAAGCTGATGACCTCTACGTCTGGATGGGCGACACTATTTAGTGTCCTGCTCGTAGTGTTCGAGCATACCAGTATAATTTCTCCTCCGGCGCGCGCCGCACGCGAAATGCCGTCGCTGACCAACTCCATTTCTTTTTCAAATATATTCAGCTCTTGAGCCTCCAGCACGTGTTTAAAGTTCAGGTCCACTGCGACGAGCCCAGGCTCATCCGAGTCGGTTAGAATTATGTTCAGACGCCTGTAATATTCGGCCGATGACGCCCAGCTTACGCCGCCAACCAGAGCTATTCTCCTTTGTTTGCTATTATTGTTCAGCATGATCAATGGACCTCGTCTCTGCAAATTAATACCTGATTTCGATTTGTGCGCACTTCGGCCTCTGTCCGAACACTCGGGGAACCCGTCATGGGCCAGGAGACTTTCCGCGGCCTAGATGGAGAGCAATACACATGCCAGCAACCACGACCATCACCCCGCCAATGATCTCTGAAGGGGTCGGATAATGTCCGAAGAGCAGTGCGGCGTAGAATGCGCCGGCAGGGACTTCGACGTAGGCCGCAGGTGCGATCGAGCTCGAGAATGGCGTCCGCATGGCGGCGGAGACGAGGAAGTGACTAAGCGCCGACGTTAGACCCATGCCGATCAGGATCAGCCAGTCGGGTGCTGTCGGGTTTGCAAAGGAAATCAGCGCAAACGGCGCTCCTAGTACGGCGCCGGGCCAAGCTGTATGAAAGCTATTGACTATACTGCCGGATGTCGCGGCCACATGCCCAGTTACCAAGAAGTACAGTGCAAGCAAGATTGCCGCGACAATCGCGCATAGCCCGCCAATCGGCTGGAAGCTGGTCAATTGCGGTGCGTAGGCGAAGAGGACGCCTAGTGCCCCGAGCGCGGCAATCAGGACGCTGCGCCTGTCGGCGCCCGCCAAACCAAGCGCTGATCTGACGATGACGACGATAAGGGGGGCGAGGAACACGATCACCAGAGCGCTGGTGAGCGACAACGTCCGAAGAGCCGCCATGAAAAAGAGAGTTGAGCCGAACTGTGCGGCCCCTCTCAGAAGCTGCACTTTGGTGGGCTTGAGCGCTTCCACCCCCTGCCGACCAACTGCCGTCAATGTACCGGTCGTGAAAGCATGCACAGCGTAGCGAATCCACACGATCTGAAAGACGGCGTATGAGGCCACCATTTTCTTGCCCGCAGCGTCGATCAGCGGTGCGAGCGCCGATCCGGCCACCATGAGGGCGACAGCGGTAGCCACCGGCGGCACAAGGTTGCCAAAAGGATGTGCGCGTATTTTCATTGCGTTCCTCGAGTCCATATCGGATCACCTGCTGAAAGGCGTCTCATGCCATGACCGACAGTCCAGGGTCACGAACGGGACGCGCGAAGGGGACTAGGTTGCCGCGGCCACTGGTAGTCCATAGCGGATGCGGCTCGTGGCGGTCTTGCGAAGCGCTTCCCGGTGCCGGTGGTACTCTTCATTGGAGGCAGCTAGCCGAACGACGTGGCACAAGTCCAAACCAGCTTCGGCGAGCATCTTGGGGTAGACGCTCCCTGCGGTAAGTCCCGGAACCACGTTGACTTCGAAGAAGTGAATGCGTTCTTCCTCGTCGACGATGAAATCGAGGCGGGCGAACGTGTGGAGCCTGAACTCCATAGCAATTTGCCTGGAGATCGCGGCGATACGGGTTTGAAGGCTGTTCTCTATGTCAAACTCGACAGAGTAGCTGCCTTTCTGCGTCTTCTGATCATATCCGAGGAAGCCCGAGGGATTGTTGAACCGCGCGACCGGAAGCGCCGTAATGCTATGGCGGTCGATTAAAACGCCGCAGGTGTACTCCATTCCGACAATTCGCCGCTGAACCAAGAAGGAGGCGTCATATGGAGCGATCCGCCGCGAATAGGAACGGAGGCCGTCCGCCGAGAGCGCGTCCACACATTCCGTATGGAACGAACCTCCGAGCGTGTTCGGCTTCAGGACACACGAGCCAGAAAGTTGCCGCAGGGCCGCTGCGATACCAAGCTCGAGGTTGCATTGCGAGACGTGGACCGTCGGAATGGGCGTCAAGTCGGCGCAGAGCCGATTTACAATCAGACATTGCAGGTACTTGTCTGCTGCAAGCATCGCCGCAGTCTTGTCGCCAAAGCTGCCTGGAATGTCGTGGAACTGAGCTAGCGCCTGAATTTGGCCGTCCTCGCCGTCCTGCCCTTGAAGAAGTGAGAAGACGAAATGCCCGTCGCTCTTGAGTAGGTGAGCGAGAGAATCGAGCTGATGCGTTTCTGCACGCGCTGCAAACTCTTCGTGCTTGGGAACGCTGCCATCCAGGGGTAGCCTTAGCAGCTCCCCCGAACGTGCGATGTAATAGATGGATACTGGTGAAATGTCGGGAGCACTGTTGAGAACGTCGGCGAAGTGATTGTACATCGCGATCGACCAGTCGTGCTCGACCGACCGGCCCCCATACATGAGCGCCAATTGCATGGCAGATCCCTTTCGTTGAGTTGCGGTTTCGCGGTCGCCTTTGGAGACGAAGAGCATCTGGCCCAACGGGTGTGGTCCCCGTTCGGCGACAGTCCTCCCCGTCAAGCCCGATCCGGTGCGCTACGACCGATTGGCCCGAACTGGAGTCTTTAGGGTGGTGCCATCAAGAGACCCCTCGCGAACGCTGAACGTCATTGTTCCATCCTCCCTGGCTCCAGCATCGTAAAACATGCGGTCGCGCACAGAATTGTCCCGATTGAACGTCAGCACTCGCGGTTTGATCTCTGCAATCTGACTCTTCTCAACATATGCCGACGAGCAAACGATTATCTCGTCCCCGATTTGGCAGGTGCGAGCAGCGGCCCCGTTCAGCACACAGCAACGAGAGCCCCTCTCGCCGTAGATGACATACGTGCTGATTCGCGCGCCCGAGGCCTTGTTCCAGATCTCTACGAATTCCAGCGGAAGGATACCCGCCTCATCGCAATGATCTGGATCCAGGGTTATTGAACCGTGGTAGTTCAGATCCGCGTCCGTCACGGTGATGCCATGAAGCTTGGCGGCAATGACTTTTCTCATCCACGAGTCTCCTGTGTGGGACGACATGCCGACGAGCCGCGGCGGTGGCGTCCTGGGTTTGATCGATGCGGTTGATGGGGGAGGAGCAGCTTTCGGAGGGGAGGGTAGGTGAGGCCGTTCACGGAGATGGGGTCACGCGGCAGCCGTCGCGGCATAAGCCACGGGAGTACGTGAAAGAGCAGCAGCGGACAGCCGGACCAGGGGGAGCATCTCTCTCAAGACCCGCTGCAGCCTCAGTGGGTCTTGTCCAGAGAGCAGGCCGGAGGCGGGCCCGCCGCCCCTCGGAATGATGAAGCATCCACTCCGCACGTCTTCGGTGCTGCTGTGGCGGTTCCCGCGAATTCGCGTGTGGCGATTCTGTTTTCCAGCGAACGCCAACGGGTCCGATGGAGATTGCCGCGCCCGAATCTGCACAGTCGGACGCAGTCGGGCCTGCGGTGGACCTAAGGCGGTGCTGGCTTGGACGACGCTCCCCAGTATTACGGGATTTGCCTGAGCTGACATGCAGCTTCCCTTTCTTCTCTTCTTCTCTGTGCATCGCAGTGTCCGCGACATGAATGCCGGTCCGCTGCTCGCGCCGGCTCGTAACGAAGCGAGCAAGCATCGTGCCATCTTCCCAATAGAGCCGAAAAGACGTCTTTGACTGGGTTTCAGCCATCTACCGCAGGAAGAACGAAATTGACTCGTCATTCCTGTGTCGCGAATCCTACAAACCCGACAGAGGGCGTAAGCATCCGAGGCGCACCGTCGCGTGGGTACGCACTAGTGATGGCATCAAGGCCAAAGGGTTGGACGGTGCTCGGGTGCGGGCTGTCCGGCAGGGCGTTTCCAATTCAAGGGCAGACAGTTCCGCGGCCGCGAGTAGGGGCAACTGAGGGATGAAATCACGGCGGAGTGGATCGCGGGCGAGAGTAATAGGCTTGTGCGTTTCGCGCATCAGCCTCCTCAAGCTCGGCGGGCAGGGGCACCGCGTTCCTGTCTTTCGCGCACCGTTGCTCGGTGGCGATTTCGGCACTAATGTTATCTAAATATCTTTGATGACAAAATATTATTTTGCTATCATTTCACGCAAATGCTCGTTAGAGTAACGCGGAAGCGAAACCCAAAGAATGAGGATACCCAATGGAGATCGTTCAGCGCTTGGCATCTGGAGCCCATACAAAGCCGCGGGCGCGGGACCTGGGCCTGCCCTTTTCGGGAAAGACCGGCCCTTTCAACGCCATCACGGATGTTTCCGGTGTGGAGGTCGGTTACGCGACCGTGATCAACGACTCCCCCGGAGCGGGTAAGGGACCGGCTCGCACTGGTGTCACTGCCATACTTCCAAGAGGCCGCTCAGGCCTTTTGCGGGTACCCGTATGGGCCGGCTTCCACTCGCTTAATGGAAACGGTGAGATGACGGGCACGCACTGGATCAGGGAAGCCGGGTATTTTCTGGGACCCATCGGCATAACCAACACCCATAGCCTTGGAACCGTTCATCAGGCAATGCTGCAATGGATGATCGGGAAGCCGGACGCCGGGCTTGCGGCTTATAAATTCATGCTGCCCGTGGTGGCCGAAACGTGCGACGCCTATCTCAACGACATTAACGCATTCCATGTCACGCCCGCGCACGTAGTAGAGGCTCTCGATAGCGCTTCCGGCGGACCTTTGGCCGAGGGCAACGTCGGCGGCGGAACCGGTATGATCTGCTTCGAGTTCAAAGGAGGGACGGGAACCTCGTCCCGCGTCGTGGACCTACTCGGTGCCAGCTATACCGTAGGCTGCCTTGTACAAGCGAATTTTGGCATTCGGCCTCTCTTAAAAATACTGGGGGTACCCGTTGGCGAACACCTCGCCTCGAACCGACTCTGGGCCGGCGAGCAGGGCTCGATCATCGCGGTCGTGGCGACCGACGCGCCCCTGATGCCCACCCAGTTGGAACGACTCGCCCGACGTGCTGGACTCGGAATCGGCCGGACCGGAACACCGTCCGGGGACGGATCCGGCGATCTGTGCCTCGCCTTCTCAACGGCAAACCTTACGATGAGTGAATCGGCGACCCAGCCGGAATTGGGTAACCTTGCCTTCCTGCCGAACAACAGGCTCGATTCACTTTTCGAGGCGACGGCGCAGGCCGTGGAGGAAGCAATCATCAATGCCATGGTGGCGGCCGAGTCGATGGTGGGACGCGAGGACAGGCTTGTTGCCTCCATCGAGCACGATGCTGTAAAGGAGGTTATGCGCAACTATGGACGATTGAACGCATGAGCCGCAAGGAAGCGCCCCAGCCGGCGCCGCCATCCTTCCCCTTCGTCGAGAAGATCAAGGAACGGCAGGCTACCTTCTCGAAGGCGGAAAGCGCCATCGCGGCCTATCTAGTCGCGAACGTCCGCGACATTCCTTTCGAGACCGCGGCCTCGATCGCGAGCAAGCTCAAGCTCAGCCCCATGACCATGGGGCGCTTCCTGCGTTCACTCGGCTATGAGAACCTTTCCGCTCTTAAGGAGGAACTGGGTAGCACGATTCATCAGATCGCCTGGCTCGTGGGAGAGCGGTACGAGCGCATCACCTCGGCCGAACGTTCCAGGAGTGAGGAGGACCGCGAGGCTCATGGCCTCTCTGGAAGTCTCGATTTGGAATTGAAGTCGATTATCGGCACCTACGAGCTCGCCCGCACCGCCAGGTTCAGCCAGGTTGCGGAGACGGTCGCCAGGGCCGATCGCGTGTATGTCGCAGGCTTTCAGACCGTGCGGGGTCTGGCCATGGATTTTGCCCTGCGTCTCGAATACGCCCGCCCGCGTGTCCGCTTCTTGGACGGCGTCAGCGGTACTTACAGCGAACTGTTCGCGGATGACGTCGGAAAACCGGTACTCATCCTCGTGGATGTCCGACGGTATGCGAAGCAGGCCATGCTTCTGGCCCGGCAGGCTTCGCAGGCCAACATCGATACTGTGATCGTCACGGATTCCGTGTGCTACTGGGCAGAGGAACTGACGGACAATGTTTTCCGCATCGCCACCGACATCGATATGTTCTGGGAGAGTAATGCGCCGGTGACGGCCTTTCTCGGTCTTCTTGTGGACGAGGTCATCCGCCGTCTGGGTCCGTTGGTCAAGAAGCGCGGCCAGCGGCTCCAAGAGCTGCAGGACAACTTTGGAAGTTTTGCGGAGTAGCCTTCAGAGGGAGCGGATCGTCGCCGGGGCGAGAGGTTTGCCTGCTCGAGTTGATCCGTCCTCTCCGACGCCCGGCCTCGGGTCTGCCATGATCATGCCTCTGCCAATTGGCGAGCCTGGCGATCTGTTTCCCCAGCACGGCCAGCTATCACGCCGATCTCGCCGGGTAAATTCAAGCGTGTCGCTGCGAATCGGTCTCATATCCAGCATCTTGAAATAGCTCCAGCATTCCGCGAGGGAGAAGGGATCGCGCATATGTCGCCATCGCATCAGAGCCGTCGCAGGGCTGGTTTCGCCTGAGCTCTCACCCACCATGACATGACCGATGTCCTCGGCTGGCGGGGTCCGCTGCCGATGGAGTGCACTCACGCGCGAATCCCTGACTCGCCTTAATCAGTGACCGGGTGTACTCGTTCGAAGCGTTCCCTGACCGCAGCGCCTCGGACGTCGTCTCCTCGACGGTCTCGCCATGGCGCATCACCAGCAGGCGCTTGCACAAATGCGCGACGACCGCGAGATCATGGCTCACCAGAACGTAGGTCAGTCCCATCCTCTGGCGCAGGTCATCAAGAAGGTTCAGGATCTCAGCCTGCACGGAAGCGTCGAGCGCCGAGGTCGGTTCATCGAGCAGCAGCACCTTGGGGCGCAGTATCAGTGCGCGGGCTATTGCGATGCGCTGGCGCTGGCCGCCCGAGAGCTGGTGGGGATAGCGGAAGCGGAAGGAAGGGCCAAGTCCCACTTCTCTGAGTGCCTCGAGGATCCGCGCCTCGACATCCCTCTCACCGTGGATGGCGAGGGGTTCGGACAACGTGCGATCGACCGTATGGCGCGGGTGGAGCGAGGCGTAAGGGTCCTGAAAAACCATCTGCACCGAACGGTAGAAGGCTTTGTCGCGCGGCGTGGCGACTTGCCTGCCCTCCACCGTCACACTTCCACTGCGGATCGGCGCGAGGCCGCAGATCGCGCGCAGCCCCGTGGACTTGCCCGAGCCGGACTCGCCGACGAGGCCGTAAGCTTCGCCACGCGCCACGCTGAAGCTCATGTTCTTGACCGCGACCACGCCGAGCCGCCCCGTACCGAAGGCGACATTGAGATTCCGAATGTCTAGCATGATCACAGCCCCCAGGAAGGATCGCGGTTGAGCGTTGGCAGCGGGCGCACCTCGTTCTTCAGAGTAGGCATGCACCGGATCAGCCCCTGCGTATAAGGATGCTCGGCTTCCTTGAGTTTCGTAGCCTCCAGTTCCTCCACCACCCGGCCCGCATACATCACGAGCACTCGGTCGCAGAAAGAGGATACGAGCTTCAGGTCATGCGAGACGAAGATCAGACCCATCCCGCGCTCCGAGACGAGCTCGTCGAGGATGCGCAACACCTCCATCGAGACCGTGACGTCGAGGGCCGACGTCGGTTCGTCGGCAATCAGCAGATCGGGATTGGTTACGAGCATCATGGCGATCATCGCACGCTGACCCATGCCCCCCGAGACTTCGTGCGGGTAGAGCGAGAATACGCGCCGGGGGTCGCTGATCTTCACCGCTTCAAGTATGGCCAGCGTCCTGTCGCGAGCCTCCGCGCGGGATGCTCTGGCATGCGCCCTGTAAGCTTCGACGATCTGTTCGCCGAGGGTCATGACCGGGTTGAGAGAGTATTTCGGATCCTGCATCACCATGCTGATGCGCCCGCCGCGCAGTTGGCGAAGCGTGCGCCGCGAGGCCTTGAGCAGATCGACCCCATCGAAGTCCAGACGACTGGCCGTGACGTCTCCTGAAGGTGGTGTGAGACCCAGGATGGCGCGGCCCGTTTGCGATTTTCCTGAACCGGATTCGCCGACGATGCCGAGCCGCTCGCGGCCGAGCCGGAACGAAACGCCGCGAACGGCCTCGACGGTGCCCGTGCGCAGATGGAAGCGGACCCGAAGGTCTTCGAGTTCGAGAAGCGGTTTCATCACTTCGCAGCCTTCGGATCCAGGACGTCGCGCAAGCCGTCGCCCAACAGGTTGAAACTGAGGCTCACCACGAAGATGGCGAGACCAGGCATCGCAGCGACCCACCATTGATCGACAAGGTAGTTGCGCCCGGCGGCGATCATCGCACCCCATTCCGGCATCGGCGGCTGAGCGCCGAGGCCGAGGAAGCCGAGCCCGGCCGCGGTTAGGATGATGCCGGCCATGTCGAGCGTGACGCGCACGACCAGTGACGGGATGCACAGCGGCACCACGTGGCCAAGGATGACGCGGGCGGTTGAGGCGCCCTGGAGCCTCACGGCCGCGATGAAGTCGCTCTTGCGTATCATCAACGTCTCCGCGCGTGCGATGCGGGCGTAAGGGGGCCAGGAGGTGATCGCGATCGCAATGACTGCGTTCTCAATGCCCGGACCAAGCGCCGCCACGAAGGCCAGCGCCAGTATGAGGCGCGGAAAGGCCAGGAAGATGTCGGTGATCCGCATCAGGGCCGTATCGATCCACCCGCCACGATAGCCGGAGATGGTGCCAACCAGCAGGCCGATGGGCGTAGCGATCAGAGATACCAGAACGATGACGAACAGCGTGATGCGCGAGCCATGGACGAGGCGGGAAAAAATATCCCGCGCCTGGTCGTCTGTACCAAGCCAAAAGGCGTCGCTCGGCGGTAGCAGGCGCTGCGTGCGCAGGTCGCCGCCGATCACCGGAGAATGGGGGGCTATGCCATCGGCAAAAATCGCGACAAGTATCAGGGCAGCCACGATGCCGAGGCCCAGGACGGCGAGCGGGTTCCTGGTGAACGAGCGCCAGCCGATATACCCTCGGCCCAGGCGCGCCTGCCAGCGAGAGCCTGGTTCGGTTGAAAGGAGCCAAGCCCGCAGGCCGGAGCATTGGGGAGACGAAGGGGCGCTAGTCATCAGCGGGTCCTCGGGTCCAGCAGGCGGTAGAGAAGGTCGGAGACGAGGTTGAGCAGCACAAAGACGGTGCCGATCGCGATCGTTCCGCCCAGGACCGCATTCATGTCGGCGTTCTGAAGGGAATTGGTCATGTATTGGCCGAGACCTGGCCACGCGAACACCGTTTCCGTCAGCACGGAGCCTTCAAGCAGGTTCGCATAGGACAGCGCGACCACGGTGACCAGCGGCACGGCCGCATTGCGCAGGGCATGACGCCAGATCACTCGTAACTCGGAAAGTCCCTTCACGCGCGCCGCGATGACGTATTCCTGTGCCAGCTCGTTGAGCATGAACGAGCGCGTCATCCGGCTGATGTAGGCGAGCGAATAGTAGCCGAGCAGGCAGGCCGGCAGGATGACATGCGAAACTGCGTCCCAGAACGCCTCCCATTGGCCCTGAATGGCGGCGTCGATGAGAACGATGTTGGTGACCGGCGTGTAGAGATAGGAATAGGTCACGTCGATGCGCCCCGGCCCACCGACCCATTCTAGCTTGGCATAGAAGAGCAGCAGGCACATGAGGCCGAGCCAGAACACCGGAATGGAATAGCCGGCGAGCCCGAGGAGTCGAACGACGTGGTCGATAATGCTGCCGCGCTTGACGGCGGCGAGAACACCGAGCGGGATGCCCAACAGCATGCCGACAAGGGTGCCTAGTGTCGCCAATTCGAAAGTTGCTGGAAAGGCGTTGGCGATGTCGGCCATCACTGGATTGGTGGTGAGGACCGAATTGCCGAAATCGCCCGTCGCGGCCTTCTTCAGATAGGTCCAGAACTGCTCGACGAGCGGCAGATCAAGCCCGAGCTCCTGCCGCGCGCGCGCATAGATTTGGGGGCTGGCGCGATCACCTACGATGGCAAGGACCGGGTCGATCGGAACGACACGCCCAATCAGGAAGGTGACGGCGACGAGTCCGAGGAGGGTCGTTGCCAGTACGAAAACGAACTGGGCGAGCTTTGCCAGGTAGCAAAGGGCGTCATGCCCTTTGCTACCGTCCACGAGTAGGTGTGCCATCGGAAAATCAGTTCTTCTTGGCTTGCGCAAAGCTGTTGGTGTCGAAGGACGGCCCAATGACGAAGCCATCGACATTCTTGCGTTCGGCGGCGACCTCGGTCTGCTGCAGGAAGATGACGAACGGGCCGTCCTTGAGCACGGCTCTCTGCAGTTCCTCGTACATCTCGGCGCGCTTTTGAGGATCGCTCTCCATGACAGCGGCGCGGGTCTGGCCGGTCAACGACCCTGGATCCCAGGAGTTTCGCCATGCTAGCGGCTTAGCGGCGGCATCGTCCGAGTTGTCCTCGTTTGCCGCGAACACATCCGCATTGGAGTTCGGATCCGGATAATCGGAGCCCCAGTTGCCGATGAAGATATCGTGCTGCCGGGAGCGATATTTGGTCAGGGTCTGCTTAAGGTCACCTGGAATGATCTCCAGCTTGACGCCTGCCTCTGCGAAGGTCGCCTGAATCGCCTGTGCGATACCGGTGATTTCCGGCGTCGAGCGGGTATCCATGGTGACGGTGAAGCCGTCCGCCAGACCGGCTTTGGCGAGCAGACCCTTCGCCTTGGCAATGTCGAGGTGGTAGGGGTTTGAGTCCAGTGCGCCCAGATACCCTCTCGGCAGGAAAGTCTGATGGATCTCGCCCTTATATCTCATGATCGTGTCGGTGATGGCCCCGTAGTCGACGAGCCATCTCAGAGCCTCGCGGACCTCTGGCTTGGCGAGGTTCGGATTCTTTTGATTGAGACCCAGGTAGTAGATGGTGCTTTTCGCGCCCTCGTTGATCTTGATATCGGGATTCTTCGACACCGCGTCGATTTCCTCCGGACTCAGATTGCGGGAGATGTCGACGTCGCCTTTCTCCAGCAGCAGGCGCTGTGTCGCAGTTTCCTTGATGTGACGGTAAATCACGCGCTGCAGAGGCGTCTTCTTCTCGTAGTTTGGGTTCCGCTCCAAGACCACGACCTCGTTCGCCTTCCAGTCACGAATGGCGAAAGGGCCGGAACCAGCATAATGGGTCTTGAGCCAATGGTAGCCAAGATCGCCGTCACTCTCGTGTTGCGTCAGCAACAGCTTGTCGACGATGGATGCGACGGGTGACGTCAGGCAGTAGAGGACAAAGGTCGGCGCATAAGGCTGATTGAGTTCCATCGTGAACTCAAAGGGGCCGGTCTGCTTGATCCTGTCCTTCACATTGTTCTTGTCGAAGCCCAACTGGCCGATAATGAAGGCCGGCGACTTGTCGAGAATGACGGCCCGCTGAAGTGAAAACACCACGTCCTCGGCAGTCAACGGATTGCCAGAGGCGAACTTCTTGCCTGCGCGGATCTTGAAGGTGAACGTTTTGCCGTCGTCCGAGACGGCCCACGATTCCGCGACTTCACCAGAGACCTTAGAGACGTCGCTGTAGTCATAAGAAAACAGGCGTTCGTACGTGTTGCCCGCAATTTCAGCCGTGCTGAACTCGAAGAGCTCGGCGGGGTCCAGAGTGATGATGTCATCGATCTGCAGAGCCTGGACTAAAGTGTCCCCTGGCGTTGCCGCGTGAACCGTGAACGGGGTCGCCATCGTAGCGACCAGGGCCGTCGAAGCTGCCATCCATGTGCATACCAAAGCCTGCTTGAGCGGTGCCATTGCCATACCTCCCTGTTTTCACAAAAGCGCGGTGTTCCCTATCCGTCACTTCATTTTGATGTTGATACATAACTATCATTTTGTAAAGGATATTATTTGACTATCATTTTTGGGCCCGCTTGCTAAGATTGGCATCGGGATCCAGACCACTGAATCGGGAGGAATAATGCCGCACATCGTTGTACTGGGCGCGGGTATCACTGGCGTCACAACTGCTTACGCACTCCTGCAGCGCGGGCATCGCGTCACCGTCGTTGATCGCCATCGCTATCCAGCGATGGAGACGTCGTTCGCGAACGGCGGCCAGCTTTCGGCGAGCAATGCGGAGGTATGGACGAACTGGGCGACCATCAGGAAGGGTATCGGCTGGATGCTCAAGAAGGATGCGCCACTGCTGCTGAACCCCTTACCTGGCTGGCACAAGTATTCTTGGCTGGCCGAGTTCACAGCGAACATCCCGCATTATGAAGACAACACGATTGAGACCACCCGGCTCGCAATCGCCGCGCGCAAGCACTTGTTCGCAGTGGCGGAGAATGAAGGCATAGATTTCGATCTCGAGAGGCGGGGCATCCTGCATGTCTACTACGACAAGCCGAGCTTCGATGCCGCATTGGCCGTGAACGAGCTGCTCAGGCGTGGCGGACTGGACAGACGTGCTGTCACTCCGACCGAAATCTCTGCCATCGAGCCGACGCTACTCGGATCGTTCTACGGCGGGTTTTTTACGCCATCGGATTCTACCGGCGACATCCATAAGTTCACACGAGGCCTTGCCGATGCGTGCCAGCGCAAGGGGGCCGAGTTCATTCCGCAAGCGGAGATTACCGGGGTAGAGGCCAATGGCTCGATAGTCGTAACATATCGCGCGATAGGCGACCCAACAGGCGAGGCTCAGCGCCTGGCCGCCGATGCCGTGGTTGTCTGCGCCGGGGTGGGCAGTCGCCATCTTGCTGCATTGTTGGGAGACCGCATCAACGTGTATCCGGTGAAAGGATACTCGATCACCGTCCACCTTGATGATGAAAAAAGCCGGGATAGCGCCCCATGGGTGAGCATGCTGGACGACAGAGCCAAGATCGTGACCAGCAGGCTGGGGATCGACAGGTTCCGAGTCGCGGGCACCGCGGAGTTTAACGGTCCGAACCGCGACATTCGGCACGATCGAGTAAAACCCCTAATAGCCTGGGTCGAGCGACTTTTCCCCCACGTCTCGACATCGCGTGTCGTACCATGGAGTGGCCTAAGACCGATGATGCCGAACATGATGCCACGGGTGCGACGCGGAAAACGCCCGAACGTTTTCTATAATACCGGTCACGGGCATCTTGGATGGACGCTGTCGTGTGTGACAGCCGAAATGGTCGCGGATCTGGTTGACACTGATCCCGCGACCAATTTCAGGCGCGCCTAGCGTCAATCACCAGGGCCGCCGCACCTGCTGGTCCGACGGCCACTATTGGGCTCACCATCGCGGAGAGACGCGCTTGGAGGCGACTGGCTTCGGGATGTTCTCGACAACCGACGAAGTCCAAGTCGCCGCCGATCGGTGCGAGGCTAACCTCCGACCTTCGCCCGCAGAGCGAATCAATTTAGAGTTGCGTTCAGCGACGGATCAAACCAAATGGGCTTGGCATGTTTGAAACGACCTCGTACTTTCCATCTCTCACGACCAGAGCAGGCGAGCTGTCAGCATATGACCAATGCTACGCGCCCGTGAAGGACGCGCTCATACCTATTTTCACATTGACGCGAAACGCAGACACCGAAAGCCTGGTCGATTCTGCGGCTGCTTTGGTGGCGGCCCTAGACGGTCGCTCAGCAATCGTTGATTTCGACCCGAGGCCCCGGAAGGTGACGTCGCTCGCCGAGGCAGCGGAAAAACGGCGCCGGGCCAATCTGAGACGTGCCCAGTCCGGCCAGAGGGAAGGTCGCCCCCGTTCCGAAAAGGAACTCGCGAACGACGCCGAACGGTTGCGAAGGACCGAGGCTTTCAACGAGAGCCTGACAAGTTTGACGGAGCCGTCACGCGGTCCTTTTCGATGGCTGGAGCTTGTCGGAACCTTCCCAGAACTTGTTCCAATCCTTCGCATCGTCGACGCTCCAACCCTCAGGCGACAGCTCGAGCAGACGAGTTTGGCCGGTCGTCCCGCAGCCATACGAATTCGCGTAAGCGAAGGGTCCGAGGCTGCTATGGTTATGCAATGCGCGGACCTGATCGGCCCGAGCGCTGCGTCTCTCGTGTTGATCATCGACGCCGGGAACATCTGGGCGAGAGTTGACAGCGCTGTTGCCGACGTGAAGAGCATCCTTCTCGGGCTTAGGGCGGCGATTGGCGAAGGATTCGAAGACCTTACTACCGTTGTTCTCTCGACGGGCTTTCCGCGGCAGCCGCTTCGCACGTTGCCGGCGATCCTCCCGATCAGCGATCTTACGCTTCACAGGCGCATCGCAGAGGATTTCGACATTCGTCTCGGCGACTACGGATCGCTGCCGAACCGCACGGAGGATACCCCTGCACGCGGCTGGTTCCCTCACGTCGATCTAGTGACACCGGACGATTGGCATATTTCGCTCTTCGAAAACAATCGCGACCCGAAAAAGTACATCGATGCATCGAGAGTCATCGCGAACAAGACCGAATGGGCCGAGAGGGCGCAGTGCTGGGGCGCCTCTGTGATCGAACAAGTGTCCCGAGGAGTTCAGATAATCGATGGAAAGAGCTTCACCCATCCGGCGGCGTGGTTGACCGTCCGCGTCAATCAGCACTTGTCGCAGATGGCCCGCCGCAGACGATGACGGAGCGCCCGAACGCGAGATCGTCGAACTCGCGTTCCAGACGCGCGCGTACCTTCAGGATCTTCTTCACGAAGGAGGAGATCTGGCGACAAGACAGGTTCGCTACCGCGCGCTCCACCAGCGTACGATAGTTGGCGCTTCGGACGCCCTTGTCCAACTGCGCGGAAGCGAGCAGGGCGACGATCTCGTCGCGTTCAAGCGTCTCTACTAGCGCTGTCTTGTCGAGTTCACGGTTGAGGCGCCCGCGGCGCACTCGTTTCAGCTTGAGATTGCCGTCGGCGTCCGCGGCACAGACGACGATCGACCACCAGTCGGGGATGATCGCACTGGCCTTCTCCAGATGCCGCCGGCCGACAACGAGGGTCATACGGTCGGCAATGGCCCCAAACATCACGGACTGCCTGGCCAGTCGGTTTAGGCTGTCCCTGTCGCTCTTGATCTCGTAACCCTCGATCTTCCCGTTGATGACGGCCACATCCATCCTGCCGCTGCCCAGCGAGACCTTCAGTTCATCGACGATAACGGCGTCTTCGCCACGGTGGGCGATTTCTAGAGAAGCGCGGACGGCTTGCCTGATGGTGGCGTCGGTTGTCGTGTGCTGCATCTTCACGGGTCTATCGGTTTTGTCCTTACCAACCTGGCGTCAATCGATGCGGGAAGCAACAATCGTCGAGCAGAGGGTGGAGGCACGGATTACTGGCCGGAGCTTGCGCGTGCAATTCGAATATTTCGTTACCAGCGCCACTGTCAGTAAGCACCGTAGACGATTTGTCGGCATTTAAAGATCCTGCCTTCGTCCTCACCGTCCATGCTGGGGTGTTTCATCACGGAACGAGGACCGGACCATAATGACTTCCGAATGGCAGGACACGCTCTTGGGCGAGGGGACCTCGCAAGGCGCGGCGGCAATGGTGCCGAGGATGCTGGCGCATCCAGCACTCGCTCTCGACCACGTCTCGCGACTTGGAGGTCACATCGACGACTGCATCGGCAGGCTCGGAATACTGCTTTCCGAAATGGAGAATGCCGGTGTCGATCAGGTCTTCGTCGGAGCTGCGCGCACGATCCGTGATGCATGGCAGAACCTTGCTGACAAAGCCGCTGAGAGGTCGCGATTGTTCGAGATTGGCTCCGTCGACGTTCACCCCACGCTGTCGGCCAACAAATTGCCGCCGCTCGCGACCCGATAGGATCTTCGAGCTCGAACAGTCCTGTAGTTCGTAACATGCGCCAGGGGCTGAATCCCCAAAATAGTCATGCAACTTAGAGAAAGTGCTGTTATTGTTCTGCAATCGACCGCTTGGCAGCCAGGCAGCCTAGAGGAGAGGGGCAAGACGATGACCGTATTCATCAATGCAGCGCTTCTTGTAATTGCATTTCTTTGCAGCGGAGCCACGACCGCTTTCGCGTGGGGCGACGAGGGGCACGAAATAGTCTGCCGGATTGCCTACATGGAACTGTCGACGGCGGCCCGCCAACGGGTCGACGGTCTCATCGCACAGGACGGCGAATTCCGCGAATTCGCAAAATCATGCACATGGCCAGATCACCCGCGCCAACGCGCGAGCGAACACTTTCTTAATGTCGAACGCTCTAAGACCTCGGTGGCTGCAAGTCAGCCGTGCGGACCAGCGTCGAAGTGCGTTGTGACCGCCATCGTGAACGATGCCAGGGACCTTGCCTCCGCACGGGAAGGGAGCGACGCCCTCAGATTGCTCAAGAGCCTTGGGCATTGGGTCGGCGACATCCATCAGCCGATGCACGTCTCCTTCCAAGACGACAAGGGCGGAAACAAAGTCTATGTCACCGGCCCATGCGACAACAATATGCATTCGGTCTGGGATAGCTGCATTATCGAGGAGACGATCGGACGCGACGCCCAGGCGGTCGCGATTGACCTTCGCAGCGAAATAAAGCAGCAGGAACGGACCGAGTGGACCTCGGAAGACGTCACGTTGGATACGGTGCTGGGGTGGGCGAATGAGTCACTGGCCGTGAGTCGCGCTTCTGACGTCGGCTACTGCATCCTCAAAGGGGATGTCTGCCAGTACGACGAGAACAGGGTTACGTACGATGGCGGGCAGACGCGCAGCGTTATGGTCGATGAAGCGTACCTTCAGAAACAATCAGAACGCGTCAGCGTGAGATTGAAGATGGCAGGCATTCGTCTTGGCGGAATGCTGGAGAAGATCTTCGGCGACGGCGATCGGGTCGCGGCCGCGGCCAACATGAGGGACTTTTCCCTCACGCGGATCATCGAAGCTCGCTCGCCGCCTTTGACGCCGAACGCGCTCCCGCAGCTCACGAATCTTACGAGGACAACCGTATTGCCGGATCTCCAGACGCCGGTCGCTGGGACCCAGCAGCAGATCGATATGCTCATTGCCAGATTGAAAAAGCTTGAGGCGGAGGTCGCTGCCTTGAAGTCACGCTGACGTATAGGGTTACCGATCTGAGGCCGGCAACCCGCCTCTACCCAGAGTCAGCAGCGGCCCGGTGGTGGGAAACCCCGGAGGGCGGAAACGGCGGCCTCGCCGGTCTCGAAGCCCCGCCGTGCCATACCGTGCATTGGCTATTGAACAAGCGAGGGCCGCATTATGAGCAATGTCAACGAGACAGCCGAACCATCAAAGCGCGAGCTTTTCGAGTTCGAAAAGGAGAAGTTCGAGAGAGAGCTTCAGTACAAGAAACTGTCCGCGCGCATAGAAATGACGCGAGATCGGTTCAATTTCCTTAAATCGCCGCTGACGTTGGCGATTATGGGCGGCATTGTCACTATATTCGTCAATTCCATCACAGGGTACTACTCCAACCAGAATACCATCACCTTAGAGAGGGAGAAGCTTCAGTCGGAGCTGATAAAGAAATATCTGGAGGTGCAAGACAACGCTGGCAGGATTGCAAACCTCAATTTTCTCGTCGAGTCAGGGCTCATCCCCAACTACAGTGGTCCGGTTTCTGAATATTTGAAGAAGGCTCCTGCTCTCGCTCCGCAGACGGTCCCCGCGACCGCCGCCACTACAGCCGACAATTGGCGCGCCTTCGGCGGCAACAACGTTCTGGATGGCGGTGTGTTGAAACGCGTGCAGAATGCTGGGGATTCGCTGGTCGTCGTTATGAACCGGCAGAGCGTTCGGGAATGGCAGAAGTGCACCGGCTTCCTGATTAATGACCGGACGATCGCCACTATCGGTTATTGTGTGCCGGGCGAACTTGCGGCAGGCTCGCCGAAGCTCACCGATATCAAAGTACAGGGGGTTGCAGTCGCGGGCTTTGCTGAGCCGCAGGTCACAAGCGTCACTCTGCGCGGCGAGGGTTCCTCCGATCACCGGATCGCGTTCTTGACGCTGTCAGCCACGGTCATCGGAAAGCAGATCCTGAAGATACGCCCGGAGTTACCGGCAGTGGGCGACCGGCTTATCATGCCGTTCCTCAAGGGAGATGCCACCGATTTCCGCGCTTCGGTGGATGACGAATGCAGCATCAGCGAGATCGATGAACAATCTGTCATCGCCTACCGCTGCGATGGCGATGTTGGTGCGGCTGGCGCTCCACTCGTCTCCTTCGCAACAGGAGAGGTGATCGGCATCCATTCGTGGTCCGGCGAGAAAGCGCGGTTTGGCATCCGCATTGGCCCTTCGGATGTGCCGTGAACGCAAAATCGACATTGAAGCGCCGCCTTAAATGCGCAGGCGCCGCCCACAGACGAACCTCTATGGCTGCCTGAAGCGTCTTCCCTGGACCTTTCCAGTCCAGGAGTCCGACAACGCTCTAGAAATCAGTTGAGGGGGCGCGATCGCAACTACATAGTCAGTGTTAGTGCCAGTACTGCATGGCCCTAGCCATCACGCAGAAACGGGTCAAGCTGCAAACAACCTTTGTAAACTGCGGAAAAACAGCCCTTGTGGACGGGAAAGCGGAACTCGTAACTCGCGGCCGCTCCCTTTGCTTATTGTTTGTCTTGTTTGTCCGTGCCGGACAGCTCCCTCAATGTCTTAGCATCGATGCCAATGTTGAAGAGGCACATGCCTGGATTCGCCCTGCATTGTGCACGAAGCTGCGCGAGGAATTGCTCGTACGACAAATTTGGCCCAGTCGCACTTCCGGTCTGTTTGCCATTGCTTGCCTTCGCGTCTTTCCCACCAGCACCTGACAAAGTGAAAGCACCTTTCGACATGTCTGCCGTGGCAAAGTTCTTGAACTTAATGGTGATCTGGTTTCCGCGTTTGGCGTCGCTCACGTTCTGGGCGCTTGCGTCTCCGCCAATTGCTCCCCCGGCGAGAGGCACGTTCGACACCGTGAGCTTGGCAGCGTCTGTAACCGCCGATGCGGCCGCGACGTTGAAGACAACCGTTACCTCGTCTGCGATCAAACCTGCGCGTTTGTTTTCCGGTACCAAATCCTGGACGTCGCGAAGCGTCGTCGCGACCTCGAAGACTGCTTCCCTCACCGTAACCTTTGACGGTTCAGCGATCTCTCTGGGCGTGAAAGTTCCGCATCCCGAGAGCCCTCCGAGTCCAATACATAACGATAGTATCTTGAAGTACATCCGAGCCCCCCGGCAATAACGCCATCGAAACACAATTTGGTTGTGATGTCGATGGCCTTCAAGAAAAACGAGTGATCGAGATCATTTCCCGCGTGCCGTGGTCAGAAGAATGACCATGGATCCCAGCGAGCTGCCGAGAGTCGGTATAAGCACTCCTGCTGTAACGTTCCCAATCCACAGCATCGCCGCTCTCAACGAGCCAGCGGTTAACCTCGCGGCTGTCCGCTCGGAAGCAGACTCCGACGAAGCGCTGGTGCGCGCTGAAGCAATTCGCAACGGGTCGGTCGGGACGCTGCGAGGAACCGGTCCAGCGCGAATGCAGCCTCCTTGCCGCAACGGCAGGTGCCGCCATCGCAGTCTCCGCAGGTCTGCCAGCTCTCGAGGGCGTCTACGCCATGCAGGCCGATGCGGTCGCCCTTGATCTCTATGGTATCGGCGTCGATTACGGATGCCCGGCCGGAGGTCGGGCGGCAGCAGAAGCGCCGCCGCGAGGATTGCAGTTAGTCTCCTCAAATCAACAAGGGATCCTGTGTGTTATCGATCGGCAGAGTGCCATCGGCTCGATCGGAAATGGCCGCTGCGGTGCCTTGCCATCCCTCCACTCGGCGGTCAGCCACAGCTCGATCTCGGCTGGGTCCCTAAGGATGGCTGGCATCGCCTTGGGATGGATCGCTTCACCAGCGAGTTTGCCCCGCACGTCAGGAAGGCGAATAGCTCATGCTCGCCATTACGCGGATTCTTCATCAAGCCGCGCGCGCCTTCCATGGGGTCCAGATGCCGGGCGAAGGGCCGCTTGTCACCGTCTTCTTAGGCTTGGTGTCCTCATACTCGCAGACGGCCGTCCACGGCACGATGCAGCGGTTCTCGACGCGGGTCCAGCCGTGCCAGTGCGGAGAATAGAGCTTGCGGATATTGGTGACGCCGTAGTCGGGCCTTCATTCGTGACCGTCGGCGGGGAGGGCATGCCCCAGGTGAGGTTGACTTGCTCGCGTTCGCCATCGGCGCTGTTGCGGATGACTGACCCGCCTTGTCCGGGAACACCTCAATCGTCGGATTGGCACGGTTCGTCATGTCTCGATGCGGCCGCGCCGCATGCCACAGCTCGTCAAACTGTACTTCGATGCGGTACCGATTGCACATCCACCCACTCCGAATCGCGGTCGATACTGCTGAGCCGCCAGCCACTGTTGTCTTTGTTTCCGCAGCGCATTTCCGAGAGATCCACGCCCTCCCGCATTTTCGGCATTGGGCAGCAGCGCGCGTCGAGGATGTGTTCCCCGAGATCGGCAAGGCGCAGGTGGCCGCGTGCGACTACAAAATGCTTTTTCGGCAGTGGAGGAGATTGCGCGAGTCACCGAGCCGCGATACACGCTCCTCGGGCAGGGGAGAGGACTGACACACTATGCCGTGGATCGATGACGTGAACCGCACGCTTGAAGCAGCGCGTGGGATTGAACCGACGCGCCGCGGCGTCCGGAGCATCCTCTATGGCGTATGGCTCGTGATGAGGAGCGCGGAGTTCAGCGTCCGCGATCTATATCGCAGTTTCGCCGAGACTGACCTGAATGACGGTTCCGCGCAACGCACTCTGGAAGACTGTCTGCGCGAAATCTCGATGCCGACAAGAACGCTGTCCCAGAAGAAGAAGGTTTACTTCGAACTCGCCGTCAGGCTGCGAGCTCTCGAGGACTATTTCTTCAGCCTCGACGACGGAAGTCCTACAACATCCGGTCGACACTTCCTGGTCGAGTTCGATGGAAATAAGGCCTACTTCCTGCACAGGGCACCTAGAAACCGCAGTCCGAAGGACAAGGAGAGTTTCTTTCGCCGTGGCCTGGCGAGGTCGAGAATGATTCCGACCACGCTAAGCGGGATACGTGTCGAGATGAAGGTCCCCCGCGACCCGAGAGGACGAATGCGATTGTCGCGAAGTGAGCCACTCCGATTTGGCGCAGGCCTCTTTCCAGATCTCGCCTTTGGCTTCGGCGACGAGGAGGACGGCTTCATCGTCAATCGTGTGACCTGCGCTGAACAGATCGCGACAATCGGCTCTCAGCTCGACGACGCGTCGAAGAAGCGATGCTTCGCGGTGATATACCCGGAGCTCACGGTCTCGGAGGACATTCTGCAGCAGATGAGCGACAACATGGGCGACGGGACTTGGCGCGTCGACAATCTCAGCATGGTCGTGGCGGGCTCGCGTCACGTCAGAGGCCAAGACGGACTATTCCGAAATGCCGCTGCGATTCTTGATGGCTACGGAGAAGAGATTGTGGTCCATAACAAGCTTCTTCGCTATCTCGACGGTCCGTACGCGATGGAGGCGATCGAGCCCGGCACCGAGCTGAACATTGTCGTCCTCGAAGACGCGGTCGTCGTCTGCGCCATATGCTTGGATTTCTGCCACCTGACGGAGGACACCCCTCACGGCAGCGTCGACGTCGACTACGTGGTGGTGCCATCTTGCGGTGACGACAGGACTATCAGCAGTCATCTGGAGAAGGCGAAGGTGGTCAAGCTTCATTGGAAAGCTCACACCGTCGTCGTGCAGCAGTTCCACGACGGGAAAGAGCACGCTCCGGGAGCAGCGCCGCTAGGGTATGTACTGGGTCATTCCTCGCTGGATGAAATCGACGTTGGCCTGCTTCGTACAATGGAACCTTGGAGCATATTGTCGCTTTAGTATGCCTCACACTTGACATCGACAGAGGAATGCCGATGTAAATGTTTGTAAAGTGTTTCGGCTTGATAATTCGTCGGACTTAAAACAACGGCCCTCAGACTATGATTGCAGACACCGAGCTGGTCGATGACATCTCGAGCGGATCCAAGACGCCGCAGGAGGCGTTGGATAGAATCCGGAACTTGCTAGCATCCACGGACGGTAGCGAGGCTTTGGAGCTCGTATACGAGGGACTGCGAGGTCTCGTCTTTCAGCTCGTAGCGAGCAGGGAGGCGGGTCGGCATCTCGATCAATGGTCGGATCTCGTTCTTCGCGTCCGTCAATTGGCCCGCCGACGTGACGCCTTGATCGCAGAACGTTTCATCGTGCTGTCCGACTTTTTGGAACAGGCTTCGCATTTTTCCGAACTACATTCCGTCAAGGAGGTTCGCCGACGCAAGCACGTGGTGGAAATCCTCGAGCTCCTGGCGATCAGCGGCGAACCTGTCGATCGGATCACCATCGGCAAAAAGACGAAGCTGGGCGACGCGAACCTGTCTCGAGTCATATCCAATCTCGCTGCGTCCGGCTGGGTGTCGAGGCAGCAGAATGGTCGTGAGGTCTCCATCGACATCACCGAGGGAGGCTTGCGGTCTCTCGAAGAGATGACTGGCCGGACTTATAGGAAGTCTGCGCGCGATGTATCCGCCAATCCGTTGGCAGCCGCAGTCCTCGGACATCGCTGGCCTGAGAAGCTCTGTAGCGTCGCCATTTCGGATGACGAAAAGGGGCTGACTTGGTGGCACGACGATTTCGCGTGCCTGTTTCCCGCGACGCCCACCTTCGAAAATGCGAAGTCCGACATTGAGGTACTAAGGCAGCATCTGGCCGCTGCGACGGACGCTACCGACGAAGTTCTTCCCGAGGAGGTGAGTCTGCCCGACGGCAGGACTTTCCGAGTGATGGAGCACTCAAACGGCGACGGCTCGTCCATTTGGCTCAGCATGGACGTGACCGAGTATCGCCAGCGATTGGACCTCTATGCCCGGAGGGAACGACGGCTCGTCGCCGAGCTGGATGCTCTCAAAAAGTGGCAGGCAGCCGCGCGGATGCCTGTCACTTACGGCGGCGACCATCAGACGAGCCTCGAGATGTTCGCAGCTCTGCGGCGCGACCTGTTGACACCGGTCAATGCGATCTATCACTCGGCCTATTGGCTTTGCAAAGGCGACGCAACAAACCTCACCAGGGAGCAGTTGGAAGTCGTCAAGGATATGTATGAGCAGACCGCCAAGGCGAGAAGGCTTATCCGCACGCTTGTTTACATTGCCGAGAAGCCGACGGTGGCAGGGATCGTGGAGGAGGCGTTCAACCCGACTGAGGTCGTGCAGAACGTCCTCGGGAACCTAACATTGACATCACGCAACAACGGCGTAGCGGTCATTCTGGGCAAGCTTCCCACGACGTCCGTCGTCGGCGACGAGATGGCATTCAGGACTGTTTTGACAAAGACCCTTTGTGACTTCATCGATGGGAGTCCGTCGGGGAGCCGCGTCGGCATTGATTCCGATCTGACGCGAGGCTCGTTCGATGTGCGCATTTCATCGGTAGTCAAAAGCCACGAGGATACCGGGGCGCTGTATCTGGCAATGTTCCACTGCGACACGCTGACTAGCGCGATGGGCGCCAACTTCGCCATGCATGCGGACCATGGTGAAATCAGCGCCAAGATCTCGTTCCCGTTCAAAACTCCTCGTAAGAAGCTCGCCTATCGGTAGGCCGCTTGCCCCTCACTCGCAAGAACGGTACACGTTGCTCCTGGCAAGACGTTGACAATCGAAGCGATGGACAGGATGCTAACAGGCGTCCGCACATTGCTAGTGCCGGCCTATTCGAAGCACAATCTCAATCACCGACCTTGAACGCCGGAGCTCTGACCGATCGACGGAACTGAATTCATTTCGACTGAAGACGCACCCCGGAAGCCCGGAGAATCCTTGGGGAATGCCCTGTGCTCAGCCTTTGCCTAGTCCTGTAGGACGAATTCGTAGTCGTCAGTGAAGACCAGGAGCCCGGTCTCGATCGTCTTCCATGTTACCCGAAGATCGCGAAGGTCCTCAGGTGTGAACTCTCTGCCATGGTGTGAGGCCGCACGCAGGTTGCCTGCCGTCCTCATGAGATCGACCACCATCTGCGGATCCGCGAAGGCGGTTTCGAAGATGGCGACGAAATGATCCGGATATCCCATGATGCGGCCATAGTGAACATAGTCGGCGTGATCGAGCACGTCGCCGCCTCGCTTCTTCCATTTGCCGAGGAGATCCTTGCAGTCACAGAGCGGCAACCGAGTATCAGGCCAGTCTTCACCGTATTCCTCGGCCATCACTGCATCCAAGATGTCGCGGAGCGTGAGCTCGTATCGATGGACCAGAGACTTCGCCCGCTTCACGTGCGCGGGCTCCGACTTGGCTTTGAGGCGATCCTTGAAACGGCGCCTCTTTTCAGCTTTCGTTAGGAGACGGATCTTCGGCCACCGAGGCAAAATCAGTCCGGTGCCATCGAAGAAATTCCTGTAGCCCGAGAGCGACTCAAGCTCGGGCAAGGGAAATTGGCGAAATGCTGCCACAGCTTCCGAAAGCTCTCGACCAACCCTATTGACGCCTTCGATCATGTCGGAGAGGGCGGAGGCCTGATTGAAGAACTCGATATGAAGTCTCGATCCCAACATACGTGCATCATCGAGAGCGAGCATGCGGACCGACAGACTGTCGAAAGGCGTGCGGAACCCTTCAAGAGGCGAGGGGAGAGAGAGGGTTTGTGCTAACGAAGCACGTTCCTGCGCCTCCCGAAAGGCTGCCGACGCTCCTGCCAACGTATCCGCGAGAGCGGATCGGAAGCCACCTGCCGCGGCTCCGAACTCGCGTAGCCTATTATTGATATCCAGATTGCCGAACATCGCCTGACGCGCGGCCTGTTGGTCTTCGAACTGCTTTAGCATCTCAGTGAGGGGCGACTGATATCCAGCGCGGAATCTGGCTTGGAGGTCGTTGAAGCCTTCGAGACCCGAAGCCACGCGGCGCATTGTCTCATTGATCGACGTGAAATCAATCGAACCGAAATCTTTCAACCTGGCCCCCGAAAGCTTTCCTGCTCGAAGCCGTGCAGGTGAAACATCGTCGCCTTAGTCGATGAAAGCTCGTCTGGTTTAGACCCGCCCTCTTCGACGAGAGCTGACTCCGTCCCTTCACTCATCCGATACCCCCGTCTCCCCGTACGTCGCGGGCATGATCTTGTTTTGTTCCTTGGACCACGAGGCGCTCGGAAACTTCATCTCTTACGATCTCCCGCAGCCGGCGGAGGGCTGGTTTACCCAGCCAATTCAGTGCCTCCCGGCTAGATGTTCGAGTTGAGTGAAAATCCAGCCGGGAAGTACTGAACTTCTGTTGCACATAACCGCGACATTTCTAATGGCACAATCTGTGCTGATACGTGGGCACAATGACTTTTGTGGCGCGCCCACGCACGAGGCCCAGGCAATCGGGACTCAGCTGCACCCGCTCGTCGCGCCGCACGTGTCGCACTTCTCACACGTACCATTCCGGACCATCGTGAAGTTCTGGCACTCGGAGCACATGTTGCCGGTGTAGCCCTGCATGATCGAACGGGCGCGGCGTTCGGCTTCGACCTTCTTGGCGTCGGCTTTTGCCGAAGCGGCTTCGGCAGCGGCTTTGTCGGAGAAGAGGGCGGTTACGTCCTGCTCGGATTCGGCCGCGATGTCCTCGGCAAGCTCGGCGGCCCGCTCTTCATAGTCGCGCTTGAAAGCCAGGACTTCCGATGTAGCGGCAGCTATCGCCGGTTCCAGCTTGCGGGCGGCGTTGCCGGCGATCGAGGTGACCGTGGCACCACCGGACGCCCGCGCCGGTGCGGCGGTCGAGGCGCCCTTCGGCTCGGAGAGCTGGCGATCGGCCGTGCCGCCGACGATGGTCGGCTTGTAGCCGCGGGTCCAACCGGTCGATACAAGGTTGGTCTTGCCTTCCTGAATGCCGCGACCGAGTGCGGTATTGCCGAAGTCGGAGGTATCAACATGGGCAAGGTCGTGGCGGCCGAGATAGGAAACGGCGAGTTCGCGGAAGACGTAGTCGAGGATCGACGTCGCATTCTTGATCGCATCGTTGCCCTGGACCATGCCGGCGGGCTCGAACTTGGTGAAGGTGAAGGCCTCCACATATTCTTCGAGTGGCACGCCATATTGCAGGCCGAGCGAGATGGCGATGGCGAAGTTGTTCATCATCGCCCGGAAGGCGGCACCTTCCTTGTGCATGTCGATGAAGATCTCGCCCAAGCGGCCATCGCCGAATTCGCCGGTGCGGAGGTAGACCTTGTGGCCGCCGACGATCGCCTTCTGGGTGTAGCCCTGGCGACGATTCGGCAGTTTCTCCCGGGCGCGGACGACCTTTTCGATCACGCGCTCGACGATCTTCTCGGTGACGGCGACTGCCTGGGCGGCGGCCGGCGCCTGCATGAGCTCTTCGATCGCTTCCTCTTCCTCGTCATCCTCGATCAGCGAGGCGTTCAGCGGCTGCGACAGCTTCGAACCGTCGCGATAGAGCGCGTTCGCCTTCAGCGCCAGCTTCCAGGAGAGCATATAGGCGTTCTTGCAATCCTCGACGGTGGCCTCGTTCGGCATATTGATCGTCTTCGAGATCGCGCCGGAGATGAACGGCTGGGCGGCCGCCATCATGCGGATGTGGCTCTCGACCGAAAGATAGCGCTTACCGATCTTGCCGCAGGGATTGGCGCAATCGAACACCGGCAGGTGCTCGGCCTTCAGGAACGGTGCGCCTTCGAGGGTCATCGCACCGCAGACATGGATGTTGGCGGCTTCGATGTCCTTCTTCGAAAAGCCCAGGTGCTCGAGCAGGTTGAAGTCCATCGAGGCAAGCTGCTCGTCGGTGACCTTCAGCGTGCCCTTGAGGAAATCGGCGCCGAGCGTCCACTGGTTGAAGACGAACTTGATGTCGAAGGCGGCCTTCAGCGCAGCGTTGACGGCCTCGATTTTCTCATCGGTGAAGCCCTTGGTCTTGAGCGTCGTCGGGTTGATTGCCGGCGCCTGGTTGAGGTTGCCATGACCGACGGCGTAAGCCTCGATCTCGGCGATCTGGCTTTCCGAGTAGCCGAGCGTGCGCAGCGCTTCCGGAACGGCGCGGTTGATGATCTTGAAGTAGCCGCCGCCGGCGAGCTTCTTGAACTTGACCAGCGCGAAGTCAGGCTCGATGCCGGTGGTGTCGCAATCCATGACGAGGCCGATCGTGCCGGTCGGCGCGATAACCGTTGCCTGAGCATTGCGGTAGCCGTGCTTCTCGCCAAGCTCGACGGCCTTGTCCCAGGCGCTCTTGGCGTGGGCGATCAGGTCCTGGTCCGGGCAATCGGCATGGACGAGTGCCACCGGGTTCACCGACAGGCTCTCATAGCCCGTGGTTTCGCCGTGAGCCGCGCGACGATGATTGCGCATGACGCGCAGCATGTTGTCGCGGTTCGGGGCAAAGCTCGGGAAGGGACCGAGCTTTGCCGAGATTTCGGCCGAAGTAGCATAGGCGATGCCGGTCATGATCGCGGTCAGCGCACCGGCGATGGCACGGCCTTCGGCTGAGTCATAGGGGATGCCGGACGACATCAGCAGGCCGCCAATGTTGGCGTAGCCGAGGCCGAGTGTGCGGTATTCATAGGAGAGCTCGGCGATCTCGCGGGACGGGAACTGCGCCATCATCACCGAGATTTCAAGAACGATCGTCCAGAGGCGGACGGCATGTTCGTAATCGCCGATGTTGATCCGCTTGGTGGCGGCATCCTTGAACTGCATCAGGTTCAGCGAGGCGAGGTTGCAGGCCGTGTCGTCAAGGAACATGTACTCCGAGCACGGGTTCGACGCGCGGATCGGGCCGGCAGCCGGGCAGGTGTGCCAGTCGTTCATCGTCGTGTTGAAGTGCAGACCCGGATCGGCCGACGCCCAGGCGGCGTAGGAGATCGATTCCCAAAGGTCGCGGGCCTTCAGCGTCTTCAGCACGCGGCCATCCTTGCGGGCGGTCAGGTTCCACTCGCCATCGGCCTCAACGGCACGCAGGAAATCGTCCTTGATCGAGACGGAGTTGTTCGAGTTTTGGCCGGAGACCGTGAGATAAGCTTCCGAATCCCAGTCCGTGTCATAGGTCTTGAACTCGATATCCTTATAGCCCTGGCGCGCGAACTGGATGACGCGCTTGACGTAGTTTTCCGGAACCAGCGCCTGCTTGGCGGCGCGGATCTCGCGCTTCAGCGCCGGGTTCTGCTTCGGGTCGAAGCAGGCGTCGTCGGTGCCGTCGCAATTGACGCAGGCCTTCATGATCGCCTTCAGGTGCTTCGCGACGATCTTGGAGCCGGTGACGAGGGCGGCGACCTTCTGCTCTTCCTTGACCTTCCAGTTGATGTATTCCTCGATATCCGGATGGTCGATGTCGACGACGACCATCTTGGCGGCGCGGCGGGTCGTGCCGCCCGACTTGATGGCGCCGGCAGCGCGGTCGCCGATCTTCAGGAAGCTCATGAGGCCGGAGGACTTGCCGCCGCCCGAAAGCTTTTCGCCTTCGCCGCGCAGATGCGAGAAGTTGGAGCCGGTGCCGGAGCCGTATTTGAAGAGGCGCGCCTCACGCACCCAGAGGTCCATGATGCCGCCCTCGTTGACGAGGTCGTCGGCAACGGACTGGATGAAGCAGGCATGCGGCTGCGGGTGCTCGTACGCGGATTTCGATTTCGTCAGCTTGCCGGTGAAGGGATCGACATAGAAGTGGCCTTGGCCGGGGCCGTCGATGCCGTAGGCCCAGTGCAGGCCGGTGTTGAACCATTGCGGCGAGTTCGGCGCGACGCGCTGGGTAGCGAGCATATAGGCGAGTTCATCACGGAAAGCGGCCGCGTCTTCTTCTGTATCAAAGTAGCCGCCCTTCCAGCCCCAATAGGTCCAGGTGCCCGCCAGGCGATCGAAAACCTGGCGTGCATCCGTTTCGGAGCCATACTGTTCATCCTTCGGCAGTGCTTTCAGCGCATCCGTGTCGGGGACCGAGCGCCACAGGAAGGAGGGGACGTCGTTTTCCTCGACACGCTTCAGCTTGGCCGGCACGCCCGCCTTGCGGAAATACTTCTGCGCGAGGATGTCCGCGGCAACCTGGGAGAACTGCGCGGGGACATCGATGTTCTCGAGGCGGAAGACGATCGACCCATCCGGGTTCTTGATCTCACTCGTCGCCTTGCGGAAATCGATCTCGGCGTAGGCGGATTGCCCAGCCTTTGTGAAACGGCGTTCGATCTTCATTGTCCCGTGTCCTTTGTTGCCATGCGCCTAGGCGCAAATATCCCCGCCCGGCCGCGAGGTACCGCAGCCAGCTCCAGCTTCCGTCATTTGAAGGAAACCCATATGCCCTGGGTCATCCTGTATCTTGTGGTGATGCTGGCTGCAAACACTAAATATAGTATTAACAAGTCATTTATGCCAGCCTGAATGTTGTCCCGGCGGCCCGAAAATCGCGCAAAACTACCTTGGCGCGGCCACACGGATCATCCGTGCCGATCGCATGCCAGGACCGACGATTTAGGGGGATGAACCGGCCTCTTAACTTCCCGGTCCGCCGCCGTCGCAACGTGAAATCCATTAACCGTGAATCGGCGCGGGGCGTCAAGGGGTGGTTTGTGACGGAAGTTTGAGCGCTATATGTTGTGTGGACCGACTGTGGAAAACGGGGACATTGGTCAATCCGTTGAAAATCAGGGACTTCAGAACGTTGCCTGCGACAATGCGGCAACGGCAGGCGCAAGATCAAATTTTTCAAGGGTAAAAAAGCAGATGAAGGCCATGCCCTAGCGCTACCCGCGATTGCAAAGACCGTCTGGATGTGACGCGCGCCTGGTGATTCGGCTATGCAGCGACTTGGACGGGGCCGCTCCGCGCTCATTGAGAGGTCGCCACCATATCCAGCGTCATCGTGGCGGGCCTCGGCCGCCACGAACCAAGCTATGTTCGGCGTTCAGCGTGGCGGCGGAGCAGGGCTAGCTCACCCGCTTCTGCAATTCCCTTGCGCCATTCGGCGCGTTGACCTTGCCCGACGTAATGAAGAAGGCAAAAACGTCGCGGGGCGTCTTATCGGCCTTACGATCCGGCGCACTCTTTTCGAGCCCCTCCGGCTCGCCGCCCGCCGCAAAGGTTTTCAGCCGCTCGGCCCAGAGATCCAGACCCTCGGACGGATAACAGGTCTTTATGTCATCGCGGCCTCTCTGCAGCCTCGCATAGACGAAATCCGCGGTGACGTCGGCGAGCATCGGATAGTCGGCATGTTCGGCGAGCACGACGGCCACGTTGTATTTGTTCAAAAGCTCGATGAAGTCGGGCGCCTGGAAGGACGGGTTGCGAACCTCGACCACATGGCGAAGTTTTAGCCCGTCCTGTTTTTCGGGAAGGAGCTTGAGAAATCCTTCGAAATCGTTCGGCTCGAATTTCTTGGTTGGCGCGAACTGCCAGAGAATAGGGCCGAGGTGGTCGCCCAGTTCGGTCAGCCCCTGGGTCAGGAATCTCTCCATCGATTCACCGGCTTCCGCGAGGACCTTGCGATTCGTCACAAAGCGGCTGGCCTTCAGCGAAAAGACAAAACCGTCCGGGACTTCCGCCGCCCATCGCGCAAAGGTTTCCGGCTTCTGCGAGCTGTAATATGTGCCGTTGATCTCGATCGTGCGCAGTTCCTTGCCGGCGAATTCAAGCTGCCGCTTCTTCGGGAGGTCGGAAGGATAGAAGGTGCCTTCCCAAGGCTCGAAGGTCCAACCGCCGATGCCGACGCGGATTTTACCGGATTGTGTCATCGTCTCCTCCTCAAGGCTCGTCCGGGCGATTCATCTTGTCTGCCGCCAAGCCGCTCGACCACATCGCGCAATCAGCGTCGCCGGTCCCGGTCAGCACGGCCACCCGTTTCCGGGGCGCGCATCCGTCCGAAAGGAGCACCGCGACACGCGTCCCGGCAATTGTCGGAGATGCGGATCGGCCGCGAACCGGTCACTCCGCCGCCTCGACCTTCTTCACCGGCCGGCGCTCCAACAGCTCTTTCAGGAATTGTCCGGTGTAGGAGCGGGGCTCCTTCACAACGTCTTCAGGCGTACCCTTGGCAATCACTTCACCGCCACCGTCGCCGCCTTCGGGGCCGAAGTCGATGATCCAGTCGGCAGTTTTGATGACTTCCAGATTGTGCTCGATGACCACGACCGAATTTCCCTGGTTGACGAGCTCATGCAGAACTTCAAGAAGCTTCGCTACGTCGTGGAAATGCAACCCTGTTGTCGGCTCATCGAGGATGTAAAGCGTGCGGCCGGTCGAACGCTTGGACAGTTCCTTGGCGAGCTTCACGCGCTGCGCCTCGCCGCCCGAAAGCGTGTTTGCCTGCTGGCCGACCTTGATATAGCCGAGGCCCACTTGGTTCAGCGTCACGAGCTTGTCGCGCACGGACGGAACGGCCGAAAAGAATTCGACGCCTTCCTCGACCGTCATGTCGAGAACGTCGGCGATCGACTTGCCCTTGAAATGCACGTCCAGCGTTTCGCGATTGTAGCGCTTGCCGTGGCAGACGTCGCAGGTAACATAGACGTCCGGGAGGAAGTGCATCTCGATCTTGATGACGCCGTCGCCCTGGCAGGCTTCGCAGCGGCCGCCCTTGACGTTGAAGGAGAAGCGCCCCGGCTGGTAGCCACGCGCCTTCGCCTCGGGAAGTCCTGCGAACCAGTCGCGAATCGGTGTGAAGGCACCGGTATAGGTCGCCGGGTTCGACCGGGGCGTGCGGCCGATCGGCGACTGGTCGATATCGATCACCTTGTCGATATGCTCGAAGCCGTCGATCCGGTCGTGTTCTGCCGGGTTCTCGCGTGCGCCCATGATGCGGCGGGCGGCCGCCTTGTAGAGCGTTTCGATGAGGAAGGTCGACTTGCCGCCGCCCGAAACGCCTGTCACCGCGGTGAAGACTCCGAGCGGGATCGAGGCGGTAACATCCTTCAGGTTGTTAGCCCGCGCGCCTACTACCGTGATTTCCTTCTTCTTTTTCGGCTTTCGCCGCTCGCTCGGAACGGCAACGGCGAGTTCGCCGGAAAGGTATTTTCCGGTAAGCGATTTCGGATTGGCCATGATGTCGGACGGGGCGCCTTCCGCTACAATCTCGCCGCCGTGGATGCCGGCCGCCGGACCGATATCGACGACGTAGTCGGCCGTCAGGATCGCGTCCTCGTCATGCTCCACGACAATGACCGTATTGCCGATGTCACGCAGATGCCGGAGCGTGTCGAGCAGGCGGGCATTGTCTCGCTGATGCAGACCGATCGAGGGCTCGTCGAGCACATAGAGCACGCCTGTCAGTCCGGAACCGATCTGGGAGGCAAGCCGGATGCGCTGACTCTCGCCACCGGAGAGCGTCCCGGAATTGCGTGAGAGACTGAGATATTCAAGCCCGACATCGTTCAGGAAGCGCAGCCGCTCGCGGATCTCCTTGAGGATGCGCACGGCAATCTCGTTCTGCTTGGCGTTGAGGTGCTCCGGCAAGGCATCGAACCAGTCGCCGGCGACGCGGATCGACATGTCCGTGACCTCGCCGATGTGCAGCTTGTTGATCTTGACTGCAAGCGCCTCCGGCTTCAGCCGATAACCGGCACAGGCCGGGCAGGGGGCTGCCGACATGAAGCGCTCGATCTCCTCGCGCGCCCAAGCGCTATCGGTCTCCTTCCAGCGGCGCTCGAGATTGGGCACGATGCCTTCGAAGGTCTTCGTGGTGTTGTAGGAACGTGCACCGTCCACATAGTGGAAGACGATCTTTTCCTCCGTGCCATGCAGGATGGCTCGCTGCGCTTCCTCGGAAAGTTCGCTCCAACGGTTTCCGAGCTTGAAATCGAAGGCCTTGCCCAGCGCCTCCAGCGTTTGATTGTAGTAAGGCGAGGACGATTTTGCCCAAGGCGCAATCGCGCCGTCGCGCAAGGTCCGGTTCGGCTCCGGGACAATCAACGCTTCGTCAATCTTCTGCTGGCTGCCGAGCCCATCGCAGGTCGGGCAGGCGCCGAAGGGGTTGTTGAAGGAAAAGAGCCGCGGCTCGATCTCCGGAATGGTGAAGCCGGAGACGGGGCATGCGAATTTTTCCGAAAACAGCACCCGCTCGTGCGTCTCGTTCAGGGACTTGTTGGCGGAGCCGCCAGCCGCGGTTTCCTCCGGCGGCAGGGGCTTGTCAGCGAATTCGGCGATCGCCAGGCCATCGGCGAGCGTTAGGCAGGTTTCAAGGCTGTCGGCAAGACGTGTAGAGAGGTCGGGCCTCACCACAACGCGGTCGACGACCACATCGATGTCGTGCTTGTACTTCTTGTCGAGCGCCGGCACGTCGGCGATTTCATAGAACTGGCCATCCACCTTGACGCGCTGGAAGCCCTTCTTCATCAGCTCGGCGAGTTCCTTCTTGTACTCGCCTTTACGGCCGCGCACGAGCGGCGCGAGGATATAGAGCCGCGTGCCTTCGCCGAACTCCAGCACGCGATCGACCATCTGACTGACAGTCTGGCTCTCGATCGGCAGGCCGGTGGCCGGCGAATAGGGCACGCCGACGCGTGCGAAAAGCAGGCGCATATAGTCATAGATCTCAGTGACGGTGCCGACCGTCGAGCGCGGGTTGCGCGAGGTCGTCTTCTGCTCGATCGAAATCGCCGGCGACAGGCCATCGATTTGGTCGACATCCGGCTTCTGCATCATTTCCAGGAACTGGCGCGCATAGGCCGAAAGACTCTCGACATAACGACGCTGGCCTTCGGCGTAGATCGTATCGAAGGCGAGCGAGGATTTGCCGGATCCGGAAAGCCCTGTCATCACGATGAGCTTGTTGCGCGGCAGATCAAGGTCGATGCCCTTGAGATTGTGCTCACGCGCACCGCGAATGGAGATGGTCTTGAGTTCGCTCATCGGAAGCCAGCTTTTACATGTCGTTGAAAGCCTCCTATGTAATGACGACTACGCCCATGTCGAGGCGCAATCGGCAAGGAGGCGGCGCAATTGCGATTCGGTTGACAGGATAATAGGGAAATATTAGAACAAAAAAAGAACAGATGGCAGAGGTAATCTCACAAATCGCTGTGGATTATCCGCGATGCGGGGCGTATCAACGGCGGCGGGCCGCTAAGATACGCGTTCTTGAAATTTTGGAGAGCTGGGCCGGCGGTTCGGCGGAAAGCACGGGAAAAGCGATATGGCTGGTAGCGTCAACAAGGTGATCTTGATCGGAAATGTCGGGGCCGACCCGGAAATCCGGCGCACGCAGGATGGCCGCCCGATCGCCAACCTGCGCATCGCCACCTCGGAAACCTGGCGCGACCGCAATAGCGGCGAGCGCCGCGAGAAGACGGAATGGCACACGGTCGTCGTCTTCAACGAAGGCCTCTGCAAGGTGGTCGAGCAATATGTGAAGAAGGGCGCGAAGCTCTATATCGAAGGCCAGTTGCAGACGCGCAAGTGGCAGGACCAGAACGGCAACGACCGCTATTCGACCGAGGTGGTGCTGCAAGGCTTCAACTCGACGCTGACGATGCTGGACGGGCGCGGCGAGGGCGGCGGCTCCGGTGTCAGCCGTGGCGGCGGCAACGACTATGGTGGCGGCTACGAGGACTACGACCAACCGCGCCAGTCGTCGGGCGGACGCTCCGGCGGCCAGGGCGGTCAGAGCGGCGGCAACTTCTCGCGCGATCTCGACGACGACATTCCGTTCTGATGCTTGGTCGCTTTCACGAGCGGCTCATGCTTTGCTGAAACGGGAAAGCCAGTCCCCGGACTGGCTTTTTGCGTTTTTGACGATCATTGTGGTTGCAGCCGGCAGTGGCGGTGCAATTGACGACCTCGGCGCGCCACCTCGCGGCTCTGCCAGCCTTCGATTCATCCACGCGAAGACGTGTTAAGCCAAGAAGGCCGACTTCACGCCGTCGACGACGAACTGCACTGCCAACGCCGCCAGGATGACGCCAAGGAGACGCGTGAGGATCGCTCGTCCTGTCACCCCGAGAAAGCGGTCGATGCGGTCGGCGATCACAAGCGCCAGAAACAACAGCACCATCGACGCGGCGATGACAACGAGAAGCTGGATGCGGTCGATGACGGAGGGAAACGAACTGCCAAGCAGGATCGTGGCCGAAATTGCTCCCGGGCCGGCGATCAAAGGCAGGGCGAGGGGGAAGACTGCGATGTTGTGTATATGGTCCTTGGTCACTGCAGCTTCGCCGGTCTTTTCCTTCCGTTCCTGACGTCTCTCGAAGATCATTTCGAACGAGATCCAAAAGAGGAGCAGACCGCCCGCAATGCGGAAGGCGCCGATCGAGATGCCGAGCAGGCCGAGAATTCCGTCACCGAAGAGGGCGAAGGCGGCAAGGATGAAGAAGGCTATCATCGAGCCGCGGGTGGCGACTTGAAACCGCTCCTGGCGGCTCAAACCCACGGTAAGACTTAAGAAAATCGGCGCAAGACCGGGCGGATCGAGCGTAACGAGCAGAGTCGTCAGCGCATTGATCAAAAGATCGACATTGAACATCCGTATCCCCTTCCGGATTGCTACCCCAGGTTTTCCTGGTGGTGGATGCATTGTTAGGCAAGCGCGGCGATCTTGGAAAGGGGCGACTAGCCAAAGGTCGATCAATGGCTTAAACCGTTTTGGGCGCACGGACTGTGGCCTCGATGCCAGGGACATAGGCGCGCGTAGGCGGCTTGCGCGGATATCACAGAGATTTCCGCGCAAATGCCCTAGAAAAGCCTGTTCTGGCGGCAAAAGACTGTTCACAACCAACTGCAAAAATTGGCGCTTAGAGCCGCATTCGGCTATAAAAAAGCCGACTGATTCTGAACAAAGATCGTGATCAACATTGACTGAACAAAGCAATCCCGGCGGCGGAAAAACTCCGCCAGGCATCGAGCCGATTTCCATCATCGAGGAAATGCAGCGGTCCTATCTCGATTACGCCATGAGCGTGATCGTTTCCCGCGCGCTCCCCGATGTGCGCGACGGTCTGAAACCCGTTCACCGGCGCATCCTCTACGGGATGAGCGAGCTCGGCATCGACTGGAACAAGAAATACGTCAAGTGCGCCCGCGTCACCGGCGACGTGATGGGTAAATATCACCCGCACGGCAACATGGCGATCTACGACGCATTGGCGCGCATGGCGCAGGACTGGTCACTCAGATTGCCGCTGATCGACGGCCAGGGCAATTTCGGATCCGTCGACGGCGATCCGCCAGCGGCCGAGCGTTATACCGAGTGCCGGCTGCAGAAGGCGGCGCATTCGCTGCTCGACGATCTCGACAAGGAAACGGTCGATTTTCGCGACAACTACGACGGCACCCTGCATGAACCCGTCGTCGTCCCGGCGAAGTTTCCGAACCTCCTGGTCAACGGCGCAGGCGGCATTGCCGTCGGCATGGCGACAAACATCCCGCCGCACAACCTTGGCGAAGTCATCAACGGCTGCATCGCGCTGATCGACGATCCAGCGATCGAACTGCCGGACCTGATGCAGATCATTCCCGGGCCGGATTTTCCGACCGGTGCGCTGATCCTCGGGCGCTCGGGCATTCGCCAGGCTTACGAGACCGGCCGCGGCTCCGTCATCATGCGCGGACGCGCCCATGTCGAACCGATGCGCGGCGATCGCGAGCAGATCATCATCACCGAGATCCCCTACCAGGTGAACAAGGCGACAATGATCGAAAAGATGGCCGAGCTGGTGCGCGAGAAGCGCATCGAAGGCATCTCGGACCTGCGCGACGAATCCGACCGCCAGGGCTATCGCGTCGTCATCGAACTGAAGCGCGACGCCAATGCCGAGGTCATACTCAACCAGCTCTACCGCTATACGCCGCTGCAGACCTCGTTCGGCTGCAACATGGTGGCGCTCAACGGCGGCAAGCCGGAGCAGATGACACTGCTCGATATGCTCCGCGCTTTCGTGTCCTTCCGCGAAGAAGTCGTTAGCCGGAGAACAAAATACCTGCTGCGCAAGGCGCGCGAGCGCGCGCATGTGTTGGTCGGCCTCGCGATCTCGGTTGCCAACATCGACGAAGTCATCAAGCTGATCCGCCACGCGCCGGATCCGCAGACGGCACGCGAGCAGTTGATGGAGCGCCGTTGGCCGGCGCATGACGTCGATGCGCTGATTCGTCTGATCGACGATCCGCGTCACCGCATCAACGATGACGGAACGTACAACCTCTCGGAAGAGCAGGCCCGCGCCATCCTCGACCTGCGCCTGCAGCGCCTGACCGCGCTTGGCCGAGATGAAATCGGCGACGAACTCAACAAGATCGGCGAGGAAATCAAGGACTACCTCGATATCCTCTCCTCGCGCTTGCGCATCATGGCGATCGTCAAGCAGGAACTGGAAGCCGTCCGTGACGAGTTCGGAACGCCGCGCCGCACCGAGATCGCCGAAGGCGGTCCGGATATGGACGACGAAGACCTCATCGCCCAGGAAGACATGGTCGTGACCGTGTCTCATCTCGGCTATATCAAGCGCGTGCCGCTGACGACCTATCGCGCACAGCGTCGCGGCGGCAAGGGACGCTCCGGCATGGCGACGCGGGACGAGGATTTCGTTACCCGGCTATTCGTTGCAAACACTCATACGCCGGTGCTGTTCTTCTCGTCGCGCGGCATCGTCTACAAGGAGAAGGTCTGGCGGCTACCGATCGGCACGCCGCAATCGCGCGGCAAGGCGCTGATCAACATGCTGCCGCTCGAACCCGGCGAACGCATCACCACGATCATGCCGCTGCCTGAGGACGAAACGACCTGGGAAAACCTGGACGTCATGTTCTCGACCACGCGCGGCACGGTGCGCCGCAACAAGCTCTCGGACTTCATCCAGGTCAACCGCAATGGCAAGATCGCGATGAAGCTCGATGAGGAGGGCGACGAAATCCTGTCGGTCGACACTTGCACTGAGCTCGACGACGTGCTGCTGACGACGGCGCTCGGCCAATGCATCCGCTTCCCTGTCTCCGACGTGCGCGTCTTCGCCGGCCGCAATTCGATCGGCGTACGCGGGATTTCGCTCGGCGACAACGACCGGATCATCTCGATGGCGATCGTCGGCCATGTCGATGCCGAGCCTTGGGAGCGTGCGGCCTATCTGAAACGTGCCGCGGCCGAGCGGCGTACGACGAACGGCGAGGAAGAGGAAATCGCATTGGTCGGCGAAGAGGTCACCGACGGCGGCGAACTCTCCAACGAACGCTACGAGGAACTGAAAGCACGCGAGCAGTTCGTGCTGACGGTCTCCGTGAAAGGCTTCGGCAAGCGTTCGTCCTCCTACGATTTCCGCACATCCGGCCGTGGCGGGAAAGGCATTCGCGCCACCGACACGTCGAAGACGTCGGAAATCGGCGAACTGGTCGCCGCATTCCCGGTCGAGCTCAATGATCAGATCATGCTCGTCTCCGACGGCGGTCAGCTCATACGCGTGCCCGTCAACGGCATTCGTCTCGCCAGCCGCGCGACCAAGGGCGTTACGATCTTCTCGACGGCCAAGGATGAAAAGGTCGTCTCGGTCGAGCGGATCAGCGAGCCGGATGGCGAAGACGAAGTTGTGGAAGCGGCGCTTGGCGAAGTTATCGCGCCGGAGCCACCTGAAGCTTCTGAAGACTGATTTGCCTACGAGACTTGAAAGCCCGCCCTTGCGGGCGGGCTTTTCGTTGACCTCCATCCGTTGCGTTATTGCCGGATATAGGCTTTCAGTCCCTTGGCCAGCGCGTCAAAGGTGACACGGCAGCGCGGGCTTGCACGCAGGTTTTCGTGCATCACGAGCCAGGTTTCGAGCTTCATCTCGAAGGCGTCGGCAAGCACATGGACAAGCTCAGGATCGCGGATTGCAAGGGCGTTCTGGCAAATGCCTATGCCGAAGCCGGCGCGTATCGCCGCAAGCTGCGCGACATTGCTGTCGGTCTTCAATGCAAATCGCACTGATGGCAAGTTCGGCGTCCTTGCCACGATGGCACGGATTGCGGCGGTTTGCCGATCGAAACCGATCAGGCTGTGGCGGGAGAGATCATCGATTGTTTCAGGCACGCCGCGCCTGTCGAGATAGGAGCGATGCGCGTGAAAGCCGAGCGGCACCGCGCCGATATGGAGAGCGACCAGCGCATCCTGTTCCGGCCTGACCATACGCACGGCGATATCGGCCTCCTGGCGCAAAAGATCCTCGACGGCGTCCGATGCGGAAAGCTCGATGGAGAGGTCCGGATATGCCCGGTTGAGTTCGGCAAGGATCTGCGGCAACACCTCGACGCCGATCACCTCGCTGGCGCTGATGCGCACGGTTCCGCCAATCGCGCCGTGCTGGCCGGAGGCGGCACGAAGCAGGGCGGAGGAAGTGGCCGCCATGGTCTCGGCATAGGGCTGCAGTTCCATGGCTGCATCGGTTGGCAGCAGCCCCTGCGGCGAGCGCGTGAACAGCGTGAAACCGAGGATTTCTTCCAACGCGTCGATGTGACGAGCAACCGTCGGCTGCGTCAGCCCAAGCTCGCGCGCCGCCGCCGACAGCGACCCTTCGCTCAGCACCATGAGAAAGGTGCGGTAAAAATCCCAGCTCGGCTCAGTGTTCATAAATTTAAGTATAGTTGCCATAGCTATTTAGACAATTCCGTTTGACGCTGAAGCCGGCGATCTTCGATCCATCCAAGACGATGGAGAGAAAAATGGCGGAAACGCAGGACAAGACAGGAACGGTTCTCGTGCTGGGCGCAACCGGCGGAATAGGCGGCGCGGTCGCCCGCGGTCTTCACCTTCGCCGGTGGACGGTCCGGGCGTTGAACCGGGACGCAGCGAAGGCGTCCAGAAAGGCACCGGCCGTCGAATGGATCCAGGGCGACGCAATGAACGCCACAGACGTGAGAGCTGCGGCCGAGGGCGCGTCCGTGATCATCCACGCGGTCAACCCGCCCGGCTATCGCGACTGGGGCAAACTCGTATTGCCGATGCTCGATAACACGATCGCCGCTGCCAAGGCCGTCGGTGCCCGCATCGTCTTGCCCGGCACGATCTACAATTTCGGGCCAGACGCCTTTCCCGTACTCGACGAAGATGCGCCACAGAACCCACGGACGGAAAAGGGCGCCATCCGCAAGGAAATGGAAGCAAGGCTGAAGGCTGCGTCCGAAGCCGGTGTTCGTGTGATCATTCTGCGGGCAGGGGACTTCTTTGGTCCTGGCGCCGCCAACAACTGGTTTTCCCAGGGACTGGTGAAGCCAGGGAAACCGCTTACGGCGATCAGCTATCCGGGGAAGAAGGGAATTGCCCACCAATGGGCCTATTTGCCGGATGTCGCGGAGACGATGATCCGATTGATCGAGCGGGCGGAAAGCCTTCCGCCATTTGCGGCCCACCATATGCGCGGCTTCTTCGATGACGACGGCACCAAGATGATTGCGGCGATCCGGCGCGCTGTCGGGAATCCTGATCTCAAGGTCAAAAGCTTCCCCTGGTGGTTCGTGTCCCTTGCGTCACCCTTCGTGCCGCTCTTCAAGGAGCTCAAGGAAATGCGCTATCTTTGGCGTGAGCCGCTCGAGATGCGCAACGACCGGCTGATCGCCACGCTCGGCGACGAGCCACAGACGGCGACAGACGACGCGGTTACAGCAACTCTCGCCTCGCTCGGTTGCCTGCCGAGGGACCTCGGAAGGCAGCCGTCGAACGTTGCTCCGGTGCGCCGCGAAGCCTGAGAGTCAGTTCTTGAAAACGACGCAGGCGCCGCCGCTCTTGCGAATGGCGGCGCAAAGCTCGTTTGCCTCGGCGCGCGTCTGCCGGCCGATGCGGGCCGCGTACCGTCTTCTCGCTCCAAAGGCGCCGTTTCGCTCCCGCACGAGGACTGCCTTTTCGGTGTTGATTGGCGCCGGCAGTCTCTTCACTGCGTGCAAGAACAGCCGCTGCGCACCGGATTTCTGATAATGCGCCGAGAGCTGGACGCCCCAGGGCGCCCAGACGGCCTCGTCGGCTATGACGAGCTCGCGCAGCCGCCGGGTATTGGCCAGCGCGACGCAGCCATCCAGGAAGCTCTTATCCTTGTCGAGCTCAAGATTGAGCAACTTTGGTGGATTGTCGCGCCAGTCTTCGACAGGATAAGCTGTGATCGCCAAAACGTAGTCGCGCGTCTCGTAGGGCAGCCGGTCATTTTCGAGGAAGCGCTCAAGGCCCGCCTCGCCAGCATTGTAGGCCGCCGCGGCAAAGCCAAGATTGCCATAACGCGACTTCAGCTCACTTAGATACTCCGCCGATTTCCCGAGTGCCGCCACAGCATCGAAGCTGTCCGACAAGCCGCGCAGCTTTGCCGTTGCCGGCATGAACTGGGCAATTCCCTCCGCACCCTTCGGACTGATGGCGTCCGGCTGAAAAAGGCTTTCGCGCCAGATCAACCGCGCGAAGAAGGGGGCGGGCAGGTCGTTTGCCTCGGCGTAGTGCTCAATGATGCCGCAGACATCTCGGGCAAAATTATCGGGGCTGATGCAGAGACGAAGAGACGGGTTTGCTGCGGAAATGCCCGAATAGAGACACTTTCGCGGAGGAACCGGCGGCGCATCGGTGCGGGCCTCCGCATCTCCGGAGACGGCAGCGCAGAACCCCGCGGCGACCGACAACGCGGCGCCGGCAGCGCGCGCCAGACGTCCCATTCGGTTGCCCCAGATGCGGCATCTGCGCGCTCGGCTCTGTTCGACCATGCGGCTCCTCGGTGACGAACGAGTGAGCATACATAGCATCTTCGCCGATAACGAAAAACAGCGAAGACAATCTCAGGTCGGCGAACCGGTGCGCAGGGTCAGCTGCATGAAGGTCAGATCGAGCCAGCGGCCGAATTTCGTACCGACTTCCTTCATGTGTCCGGTCTGCTCGAAGCCCAACTGCTCGTGCAAACGGATCGAGGGGAGGTTGCTCGATTCGATCCCAGCGACCATCACATGCTTGCCAAGTGCCTCGGCGCGCTCGATGAGCGCAACCATCAACGCCCGGCCGATACCGCCTCCGCGCCGGTCGCTGCGCACATAGACCGAATGCTCGACCGTGTGGCGATAGCCGTCGAAAGCACGCCATTCACCGAAGGAGGCATAGCCGATGACGTCGCCCGCGTCTGAGACGGCAACGAGCACAGGAAAACCGGCCGATGTTCGTGCCTTGAGCCATGCAGCACGATTGGCGATATCCACGAGCGTTTCGTTCCAGATCGCTGTCGTGTTCGCCACCGCATCGTTGTAGATATCGCGAATGGCTTCGAGATCGCCGTCGGCCGCATCTCTGATCTGCATGTTGCTCTCCCTGACTGCTCTCGATCAACAGCGCAGCGACACGACGCCATCGAGAACGCAGTGAGCTTTAGCGGTTCAGTGTAGCCGCGGCAATCTCCGCAATGGCGAGCGGACGTTCGGCACTTTCGCCTTCCTCCAGAAACCAGGCAGAAAGGGGCCCCGCGTTTCACGGAACCCCTAATCCAGGCTTAGGCCTCAAGCCACCTGATCAAGCAGCGGATAGTCAGTGTATCCCTTGGCGCCGCCACCGTAGAAGGTCGCCTGGTCAGGCGCATTGAGCATTGCACCGTCCTTAAGCCGGCGGACGAGATCGGGGTTGGCAATAAAGGGCTTGCCGAAAGCGACCAGATCGGCCTCACCACTTTCGACGGTTCTGACGGCAAGTTCGCGGTCATACCCGTTGTTCGCCATCCACGCAGACTTGCCGCCGGCGGCGGCGTAAGCAGCTCGGAGACCGGCGTAATCGAAGGGGCGATCGCCCTGCTGATGATCGCGTGCCCCGCCTGTCGCACCTTCGACGATGTGAAGATAGGCAAGCGGATAGCGAGCAAGCTTTTCCACCACGTAGGTGAAGAGCGCCTGCGGTTCCGGGTCAAAGGCATCATTGGACGGCGTGACCGGCGAAATACGGATGCCGACGCGCCCCGCGCCGATCTCCTTCGTGATCGCATCAACCACCTCGAAGAGGAAGCGCGCGCGATTCTCGATCGAGCCGCCATAGGCGTCGGTGCGCTTGTTGGAACCGGAGCGAAGGAACTGGTCGATCAGATAACCGTTTGCGGCATGGATTTCGATGCCGTCGAAGCCGGCATCGATCGCGGCGCGTGCGGCTTTGCGGTAGTCTTCGACGATACCGGCAATTTCCGCCAGGTCCAGCGCGCGAGGCTCGGACGTCTCCGCGAAGCTGCCAGTTCCGTCTCCATTGACAAGATAGGTCTTCGACTTTGCCCGAATCGCCGACGGAGCCACGGGCTGACCGCCATTTGGCTGGAGAGATGTGTGCGAGATGCGACCGACATGCCACATCTGGACGACGATCTTGCCGCCAGCCCTATGAACTGCCTCCGTCACCTTGTGCCATCCTTCGAGCGCCTCGGGCGTATAAAGACCCGGAACGTCCGCATAGCCTTGCCCCTGATGCGTGATCGCTGTCGCTTCCGTAATCAGCAGGCCGGCGGAAGCGCGCTGCTCATAGTAGGTTACGTTCAGCGTATTCGGGACCGCTTTCGGTGAGCGATTGCGGGTAAGCGGAGCCATCACCACCCGGTTCTTGAGCGTGATGTCACCGATCGTAATCGGGTCGAAGAGAGAAGCCATGAAAATGTCCTTTCCGTTTCGGTTGAGACTTGGGAGAAAGTGAGGCTTGGGAGGACGAATGCCGTCAAAGATTGCCGATAGCCTTCAGGAACTCGGCGATCGTTTCCTCGTTGCGCTTGTAAAAAACCCACTGGCCAACACGGCGGGTCGTGACCAAGCCGGCGCGCTGGAGCACGGCGAGGTGAGACGACACAGTCGATTGCGACAGTCCGCAACGTTCGAATTGCCCGGCACAGACACCCATTTCAAGAGGATGCTCCTGACCGGAAAAATGCACCTCCGGCTCCTTCAGCCATGTGAGGATTTCCATGCGGGCCGGATGCGCCAACGCCTTCAGGATCTCGTCTTTGTCCATGATAAATCGCCTTACCTGGTTATATCAATATATGTATCGATAAAGTTCGATATACAAATCACATGCCCGTGATTTTGCGGAGTGCCGTGAAAGGAGTCGCCAAGCACACCTTTCCAACGCCAGGGCACCCCCCTTTGCGTCGATCTGAAATCACGCTGTTTCAACGGCAAAAAAAGAGGGCCACAAGAAAACTGGGGCCCTTACAGTTGTGAAGGTTTCAAACCTCCAGAGGGGAACAGCTGCTGCGGCGGCTGGGAGGAGAATGCCGCCATATGCATCAGCCAAAAGGGATATGGGGAGCGCAAGGGCGGCTTTCAATAGCGCGCTCCTGCGTTTTTCTCAACTGACGGCTGTGACCAAACGGCAGGCAAAAAAAGAGGGCCACAAGAAAACTTGGGCCCTTGTAGTTGTGAAGGTAATAAGAACCTCCAGAGGGGAACAGCTGCTGCGGTGGCACTGGGAGGAGAAGCCACCAAAGATGCATCAGCTGGGTTTGGTATGCTGTTTTTTTGGGCGTGCAGCAATCATTTAATATGCATGACAGCCATGCCGTGCGCGCATTCCTGCACATTTTTGCAGCGCACAATGCTTCCAATCTACAGAGACCTTCTTCCGCGTTAGAATATATCTTTCTGAAACAAAGACTTACGAACGCACTGAGCAATTGCCCAGAATTCAAGCAACTGAAGCAGCCGTCAAAAATTCCAGTTGCGCGCCTTGGCAACGATATAGTCACGGAAGACTTTCAGCTTCGCTGCATTCTTCATTTCGTCCGGATAGCAGAAATAGGTGTCGAAAGAGGGGATATCCGCGCTGATCGGGAGCTGAATGAGCCCCGGGTCGCGGCCGACGATGTAGTCGGGAAGCATGGCAATGCCGATTCCGAGCAGGCAGGCGCGCTTGATCGAGGTCTGGCTGTTGATCTGCAAATGCGAGATCCGCGGATTGTCGTGATCGCGTCCGGCGATCTCCAGCCAGTTCACATCGAGCAGGTAGTTTGGCGCGGGCTCACCGAAGGTGATGATCCGATGATTGTCCAGATCCTCGACGGACTGGGGCTCACCGTGTTTGTTGATGTAGGAGGGGGCGGCATACACATGCATGTGCACCGTGAAAAGCTTGCGCTGGATCAGATCCGACTGCTGCGGCTGGCGCAGCCGGATCGCGCAATCGGCGTGCCGCATGTTCACATCGAGCTCTTCATTGTCGAGAATGAGCTGGACTTGCACGTCGGGGTGCAGCGACATGAACTCTTGAACCTTGTCGGTCAACCAGCCCTGGCCAAGGCCGACCGTGGTGGTGATGCGCAGTTTGCCGGTCGGTTTGTCGGTCGTCTCGGTCAGTTGCACCTTGACGCTCTCAAGCTTCATCAGCACCTCGTGCGCAGTGCGGTATAGAATCTCACCCTGTTCTGTGAGAATCAGACCGCGCGCGTGGCGATGAAAGAGCTTGATGCCGACGTCCTGTTCGAGCGAACTGACCTGACGGCTAATGGCCGATTGCGAAAGATGGAGTTTGTCTGCCGCATGCGTGAACGAGCCTGCCTCGGCCGCCGCATGAAATATGCGCAGTTTATCCCAGTCTAACGACATGAATGCCCCCATAAACGACCACTCCCGGGGAACTGTGTAATCGTCCTCCGGTTGTGGCTGATGCATCTGTTCCCACGCGAGACGCGGCGCCTTGCGGCGCGCGCCCCGATTCGCAGCTTCTATTCGGCTGCAATTGCGACGGGCATATGACCCGCCAGATATTTCTCCGCCTCGAGCGCCGCCATGCAGCCCATGCCGGCGGCCGTGACTGCCTGGCGATAGACGTCGTCGGTGACATCACCGGCAGCAAACACGCCTGCGACATCGGTTGCCGTCGAGTCCGGTGCGGTCCAGAGATAGCCGTTCGGCTTCTGGCGAAGCTTGCCCTTGAACAACTCCACCGCCGGCGCATGGCCAATCGCGACGAAAACACCATCGGTCACCATGTCCGTGGTTTCGCCGGTCTTGGTATTGCGAAGCTTCACGCCGTTGACCGAAGCAGGCATCGGCGGCTTTGCGGGCGTGCCGAGATATTCGACGACCTCGTGGTCCCAGATGACCTTCACGTTCGGCTTGGCGAAAAGACGCTCCTGAAGGATCTTTTCCGCCCTGAATGCGTCGCGGCGGTGAACGACGGTGACGGTCTTTGCCAGGTTCGAAAGGTAGAGCGCTTCTTCCACGGCGGAATTGCCGCCCCCGACGACGATCACATCCTTGTTCCGATAGAAGAAGCCATCGCAGGTGGCGCATGCCGAAACCCCGAAGCCCATGAAGGTCGGCTCCGTTTCGATGCCCAGCCACTTCGCCTTGGCGCCGGTAGCAATGATCAATGCGTCCGTGGTCCAGTCGTTACCGCTATCGGTCTTGATGCGAAAGGGACGGACGGAAAGATCGACATCGGTAACGAGGTCATTGACGATCTCCGCGCCGACGTGCGTCGCCTGCTTCAGCATCTGTTCCATCATCCAGGGGCCCTGGACCGGATCGGCGTAGCCGGGATAATTCTCCACGTCGGTGGTGATCATCAATTGGCCACCCTGTTCCATACCTGCGATCAGCACCGGCGACAGCATGGCGCGTGCCGTATAGATCGCCGCAGTATAGCCAGCAGGGCCGGAGCCGATAATCAGCACTTTGGTATGGCGGGCGGTCATGAACGTGTCCTTGAAAGGCCGGAGAGCCGAGGCAGCATTATCCGGTTCCGTGGTTATTGGCAAAATATTGCCTTACTTTAGGTATTCACCGCTCGTACTTTCAAGGGTGCGGCCGCCGATACACACAAGTGCTTGGGGCAGGGGCAGCGTTTTGGCACCAGATCGGGCATTTTTGCATCGTTTTCGACGCATCGGCCGACCACGGTGTGCGATTCCGCCGCAACGGCAATCCGCTGTGTTTGCGCCGCCACCGTCCTGAAGGCGCAGCCCGAAGGTTTTTGTGCATGCGGCAGTGAGTGCTCTCGTTTTGGCGTCACGTTGCATGCTACTCACCGGAGCGAAATTAGCCGCTTGCAGGAACGGCGGACCTGTCGCATTCGTGGCGACGGCGCTATCGTCCGCTTGCAGCTTGAAGCGGCGATTGGCGCTACATTCGTCAGGGCAGTTGCGGCGGGGACGGCCCGATACTGTCGACGATCCTGCTGGCGGGCATATAAGGCCTCCTCGCCAAGGCCGACAATTGGGGATGCTAGGCAATGGTCATACGCGTCGAGCTCGATGCCATCGATATGAAAATACTGCGCGAACTGCAGAGCAACGGCCGGATGACGAATGTCGAGCTCGCCGAGCGCGTGGGCATCTCGGCGCCTCCTTGTCTGCGCCGCGTCCGTAAGCTGGAGGAATCAGGTGTCATTCGCGGCTACCGCGCATTGCTCAACGCGTCGGCGCTCGGCTACGACCTCGTTGCCTTCTGTATGGTCGGCCTCAAGCATCAATCGGATGCGAATCTCAAAGCATTCGCCGCCCGCACCGCATCATGGCCGCTCGTCCGCGAGGCCTGGATGGTCTCGGGCGAATCAGACTTTCTGCTGCAGTGCGTAGCCGAGAACCTTGCGAGCTTCCAGGATTTCGTTATTGAGGAACTGACGGCAACCGACAATGTCGACACGGTACGCACGATGCTGACGATCCGCCAGGTGAAGGACGCGTGCCAGGTGGAAATCTAGCCGTGCGGCCGGCGTTCGCCTCGTTCAGCCTGCGGCCCCTGTAGGAAATTGCTCGTGAAAACATGCTCCCCATCGGGGAAAATGCCGGAATGTTTCGTAAGCTGGCGCGGCTCGTTTCGCAAACAGCTTGAAAAGGCATCGGCGTGACCTCCAAGCTTCCGCTTTCCGCTTTCATCATCTGCCTCAATGAAGAAGGCTATCTGGGCAATTGCATCGAAAGCCTCGATCAATGCGCCGAGATCGTCATCGTCGATTCGGGCTCGACCGACGGCACGGCGGCTCTGGTGCAGTCCTATATCGACAGGGGCTGGCCGATCCGATTCCTGTATGAGCCGTGGCGCGGCTATGCAGGACAGAAGCAGTTCGCGCTCGAGCAATGCAGCCAGCCTTGGTGCTTCAATATCGATGCGGACGAAAGGCTGGATGCGCCGCTGCGCAAGCTTTTGCCGGAGCTTCTCCAAGCCCCAGCGGACACGGTGGGATGGCGCGTTGCGCGACGACCTTACCTTATCGGCTACGGCTATACACCTACAAAGGTGCATGAGCGGCGGAACCTGCGCCTGATCCGCGGAGGCAGGGGGCGATACGATCTCAGTCAGAAGGTACATGAAGGAATCGTACCGGACGGCAAGGTCGAGAACGCCCGCTCCGGAAGCCTTCTTCATTTCCGGCCGCTGTTGATGGATGAGCAGATCCTTAAGGAAAACAAGTACTCGAGCCTGAAAGCCGACCAGCAGTTTGAAGCAGGCAAGCCGCCCAGGTCCTACAAGCTCGTCTTCGGTCCACCGCTTTATTTCTTTCGCCTCTATTTTCGCAACGGCCTTTGGCGCTGCGGCCTGTCGGGCTTCATCGAGGCCATGACAGGCGCTGTCTATTCTTTTCTGACGGCGGCCAAGATGTATCAAAGGCACGCGCTCAAGGCACGGCCGAATACCGACGACGCGCTTTCCCACTAGCGCCATTCCGGGAAGGGTGATCCAAGCCTCGAAAGGTAACCCATGAAGGTCATGCATATTCATTTCGGCAAGGAAGGCGGAGCAGAACGATTCTTCGTCAACCTCATCAATGCCCTGTATGACAGGGGCGTCGAACAACGCGTGCTCATCCGGCCCGACCGCAGTTGGCGCAAGGATATCGAAGGCAGTGCGACGGTTTACGAAGGTATCTTCCGCAGAATATCGCTTTCGCGCTTCCTTCTGCATTGGCGGATGCGGCGCATTCTTCGCGAATTCCGGCCCGACGTCATCATGGCATGGCAATTGCGGGCAAGCCGTTTCATGCCGGCATACAAGGGCGCCCTGCGCATATCTCGCCTCGGCGATTATCCCGAGCATCTCGGCTACTATACCAATGTGGAGACGCTGGTTTGCATCACCCCGGACATGGCCGCGAAGGTTCGCGAGCTCGGATGGAAGCGCGGGATCGAAGTCATTGCGAACTTCACCCGCGCGATACCGGTCGCTCCAATCGCACGCGACGAGATGCAGACACCGGCGGACGCATTCGTAGTCGTCGGCATGGGTCGGTTCGTCAGGCGCAAGGGTTTCGACGGGCTTATCCGTGCGATCGAGAAGGTCGATGGCGCCCACCTTTGGCTCGTCGGAGATGGGCCGGAGCGTGAGCGGCTCGAGGGCCTGACGGACGAGTTGGGCCTTCGCGACCGCGTCCGGTTCACGGGCTGGCAGACCAACGCCTACGGCTATCTCGCTGCCGGTGACGTCTTCGTCATCAATTCTTCGCATGAGCCGCTCGGCAACGTCTGCTTCGAGGGCTGGGGCGCCGGGAAGGCGACGATCTCATCGCGCGCGGAGGGGCCGTCCTGGGTGATGACGGACGAAGTCGACGCGCTGATGGTGGACCGCGGCGACGACGACGGCCTGGCAAACGCAATCCGTCGACTACGCGACGATCCGGAGCTTCGGGAAAGATTGAGTGTCGGCGGCCGCGAAACATTGCGCACGCGCTTTTCCGAGCAGGCGATCACCGACGCCTATCTCGAACTCTTCTCCAGGGGCGCAGAGTAAGCAATGAAGATCATGCACTTCCATTTCGGCAAGGATGGCGGCGCCGAGCGTTTCTTCGTCCATCTCGTCAACGCGCTTGCCGAGCGCGGTGTGAAGCAGACGGCCGTCATCCGACCGCAGCGTATCTGGCGCCCGGAGATCGAAGGCGCAACCAGGATTGTGGAAAGCCATTTCCGAAACCTGTCGCTCGATCGCCTGCTCCTGCCGCGCAGGGTGATGCACATGGCAAGGCGCGACCGGCCGGACGCGCTGATGGCTTGGGCACCACGCGCCAGCGAACTGATGCCGGCCTACAAGGGCTGCATCAAGATTTCCCGGCTCGGCGACTATCCGCCACGCCTCGACTATTTTCGCAACACCGACTGCCTCGTCTGCAATACGCCCGGCATTGCCGGACATGTTCGCAAGCTCGGCTGGAAGCGGGAGATCGAGATCATCTCGAACTTCACCAACACCGACCGCGTCGAACCAGTCAGTCGGGCAACGCTCGACACGCCGGAGGAAGCTCCGGTCGTCATGTCGATGGGGCGCTTTGTCGAACGCAAGGGTTTCCATACATTGATCCAGGCGATCGCCAAAGTGCCCGGCGCTTACCTTTGGCTGCTCGGTGATGGTGAAGAGCGGGACAACCTTCAAAAGCTCGCAACCGATCTCGGTGTCGCCGCCCGTGTGCGCTTCGCCGGATGGCAGAAGGACACGAGGCCCTTCCTTGCGGCAGCCGATATTTTCGTGATGGCTTCGAGCCACGAGCCACTCGGCAATGTCATTCTCGAGGCGTGGGCGCAAGGAACACCGGTCGTCTCAAGCCGGTCCGAGGGGCCGCAGTGGTTCATGCGCGATGGGGAAAACGGTCTGATGGTCGATATCGGCGATGAGGACGGCTTCGCGCATGCGGTCGAGCGGATCGTCAGCGACGATGCGCTGCGCGCAAGCCTTGCCGAGCGCGGGCACCAGACTCTGATGAGTCAATTTTCCAAAGAGGCCATTACGGACGCCTACCTGAAGCTTTTCGGCTCAAAGCGGTAGTCTTTTCTATGTCGCTCAGCGCATGAGTTTTTCGTAGATGGCGCCTATTGCCCGCGCTTCGCCCTCAATCGCGAAGCTCTTCGAGGTCCACGAAAGGCCGTTGGCGGCAGCGGCCGACAATCTCGGCAGGTCATCCATGAAAGCGGCCGCACCATCGACCATGGCGTCCAAATCGTCGGCTGCAATGATGACGCCCGTTTCCTCGGTACCGCCGGCGATCAGTTCCGAGAAAGCACCGACGTCGGTTGCCACGACCGGAACACCGCTTGCCATGGCCTCCAATGGTGTCAGACCGAATCCCTCCCAGCGTTGCGGTGCGATGAAAAGGTCGAGCGCCCGGTACCAATCGGGGATGTTGGTGTGTTCTCCGACGAAGAGGATGCGATCTGCAAGGCCCGCCTTGGCAACCCGTTGCTTCAATTCCGCCTCGAAGGCGAGATGCTGTCCGGTCGCGCGCCCCGCAACGACCGCGCACCAGTCGGGGCGGCTGGGCAGGAGCGCAATCATGCTGTCTACGAAAAGATCCGTACCCTTCTGACGGCGCACGCGTCCGAAACAGCCAGCAATCTTCTTGCCAGAATCGAGCCCAAGTGCACGTTTTGCTTCCGCTTTGTCCGCCGCCGGGCGAAAGCGCCTGGTGTCTATGCCATGCAGTATCACGGTATTCGGCACCTGCAGATAGGCGGCTGTCTTGCCACTCGTCGCAATCACCGCATCCATCCTGCCGATAAGGAACTTGCTCCACCCCGTGTGCCGGCGCTGCGAGGCGGACGTGAAAACGATCCTGATTTTCATGCGCAGAAGATCGCGCAGGATGATCGCCGGCAGCATTTCAACATTGCGGCGCGCGTGCCAGACGCGGCAAGGCCGGCCCGCCGGGGCCTTCCACAGATGGATCAGATCCCGAAAGCGGATCGACGGCAACGTCGTTGGAAGGCCAGGGCCGAGAACCGCAATCTTCTGGCCGAGCGCACGCTGGATCGGAACGAGCTGTATGATCGTCGAAGTGACGCCGGAGAGGCGTTGCTTGAAATTGGGCGCAATGACCTCGATGTCCCGGATATCGGCCACGTGAGCGCACTCCTCGCACATGCGACAATCATCATTTTGCAAAAGGGGCATCATTTGCAAAAGGGGGGAAGGGGGCGGAGCGAGCCTCACGCCCCTTTAAGCGGGATGAGCGCACTCCTCCCTTGGTAACTTCGGTCACGTATTGGGTTACCACAACCCAAATCATGACGCCGGAGCCGTTCAGCCCCAGTGGATGGCGAGGATTTCGTAGGCCTTGGAGCCGCCGGGGGCGTTGACCTCGATCGAGTCGCCGACTTCCTTGCCGATCAGCGCACGGGCAATCGGAGAGGAAATCGAAATACGACCCGCTTTGACGTCGGCTTCCTGGTCGCCGACGATCTGGTAGGTCTTTTCCTCTTCGGTGTCCTCGTCGACGAGCTTGACCTTGGCGCCGAACTTGATCTTCGACCCCGACATCTTGGAAAGATCGATGACCTCGGCGCGCGCGATCAGATCCTCGAGCTCGGTGATCCGGCCCTCGTTGTGGCTCTGCGCTTCCTTGGCAGCATGATATTCAGCGTTTTCCGACAAGTCGCCATGGGCGCGGGCCTCGGCGATCGCTTCGATGATTCGCGGGCGCTCTCCTTGCTGCCGCCAGCGCAGTTCTTCCTGCAGATTGGCGAATCCACCCTGTGTCATCGGCACTTTGTCGACCATTTCATCATCCTTCATCAAACACGCGGCGCCACCTTTCGGCGGCGCCAACGCAAAAGAAAACGGCCTCCGGCGCGCCAGCGTCGGAACCGTCCGAAACATCCGAACCGCACTTATAACAGAAACGGAAGTGCGAAAGCCAGATTTTTCGCGGCCCTCCCGAGGCGCCAAGAGGTGGAAGTACAACCGGAGCGATTGAACAACAAGCGCGGGTCACAAAGAAAACCTCTTTACCTCAACCGCGGTTGAGGTCGTATCAGTGCTGGTTCCATGAACGATGGAATCGGATCAATGAGTTTGACAGCAGAAAATCTACGGGCGTCGAACGTGGCGGGGCAAAGGGAAATCGAGGGGCGCTGGAGCGAACTCCTGCGGCCACACCACCTGGCTGCGACGGTGACACTGTGCCTCGGCGTTGCGCTCTTCGCCTTCAACGAATTCTTCGTTTCGACGGCGTTGCCGACAGCAGTCGAGGAATTCGGCGGCGCAGCCTTGTTGTCATGGGCGCTCACGCTCTACCTCGTTTTCGCCATCGTCGGCGGCGCCGTGGCGGCAAACCAGAAGGCCCGGTTCGGCGCGCGCAACACGCTGATCGCGGCCGCGCTTGTATTCGGCACAGGCACTGTCATCGCCACGGCGGCCACCGGCATGCCGCAGGTGCTTGCCGGCAGGGTGCTGCAGGGACTGGGCGAAGGCGTCATCGCGGCCGTCTGTTATGCACTGATACCCGAGCTCTTCCCGCCGCGACTCGTGCCCAAGATCTTTGGAGCGGAGGCGATCGTTTGGGCCACCGCCGCCTTTGCCGGACCGCTCATTTCCGGGCTGCTCACTGAATATTGGTCTTGGCGCGCCGCCTTCTTCGTCAACGTGCCGGCCGCAGCGATCTTCCTCGTGCTCGTCGGCGCCATCGTTCGCCGGCCGGGGCAGGGCGGCAAGAAGACGACAGGATCGGTGCCGTTACTGCGGCTCACCGCTTTTGGCATCGGCGTTCTGCTGATTTCGGTCTCCAACACGGCAGGCAACGGCTACGCCATGGCGGCTTTGCTGGCGACAGCGCTCGCGATCTTCATCAACACGATCCGCGTCGACCGGCGATCGCGGAACTCCATCCTGCCCTCCGGCGCCTTCTCGATCAACCGCCCGCTCGGCGCCGGCCTCTGGGTCGTGCTCCTAATGCCGCTCGCCCAGGCGTCCGGCTCCGTCTATCTCGTCTATGCATTGCAGCATCTTTGGGGTTTCGGCCCGACGGCCGCCGGTTCCTCGAGCGCCTTGATGGCCATCTCCTGGAGCGCAACAGCAATCCTGGTCGCAAGCCTGCGCTCGCGTGGCCTGCGCGTTCAGTTGATCTGCGCGGGACCGCTGCTTCTCTGCCTTGGCCTCGTCGGATTGACGCTCACCGTCGGCACCGGCGACTACCGGCTGGTCTTCATGAGCCAGATCGCCATCGGTATGGGCTTCGGCATCAGTTGGGGAACACTCAGCCAGTTGCTGATGGATGCCTCGCCCACCGAGGAGCGCGACAAGACCTCCGCACTGCTGCCGACGCTGCAATCGGCCGGTTACGCGATCGGCGCAGCCGTTTTCGGTGTGACGGCCAATGCCCTCGGTTTCGATGAAGGCGCGAGCGACTCAGTGCTGTGCGCGGCATTGCTCGGCGTGTTCGCGCTCGGCTGCGCCATCGCTGCCGCATCGCTCTTCTTCGGTGCCAGGACCTTGCGCTTGCTGCGCGACGGCGTGCCTCAATAGCGATCCGGCACGCAAAGATCGGGCTGAGCCGCTGCGTTTGCGCGATCGGTGCCGATCGCTTCCTTCCCGGTTGCAAGCGTCACAGTGGGCTCATGGGAACGGTAGCCGGACCCGGGGCGCCGTCGGCTGGATTGCGAAAGAGACCCGGATAACGCCGGCCGACCAAGGCAAGTCGCTCGCGACCTCGCCCCACCGATGGCACCACGGTCGCGAGCAGGGTGCCTCTCTTTGAGCGCACCTCGACCTTCAGCGACCCGTAACCTGCGTCGCGACCGATCTTGTCGGCAATGCGCTGAGCGTAATAAAGCGCCGAACCCTCGTCAAAATGGGCGATGCCCTCATCGTCGACGAATCGTTCATCGCCCCAACGAAGATCGAAGAAATAAAGCTGCACGTCGTTGCCCCGGTCATGCGCGTCGCCGGCCGATTCCGGCTCTCATGCGCATAGCGGCATAAAAACATGCCGCCTTCGAATGCAACCTGAACCAAACGTTCAGGTTGCATTCACAAGGGTAAATGCGACGGCAGATGTTCGATGGGATGGGCTTGCCATGTATGAAGCTGCGCACCCGAGACCGGGTGCGCAGAGGCACATTGTCAGGCGTCGAAGTAGCTCTGCAGCGGACGCACTTCGAGGTTGCCCGCTTTCAAGGCCTTAATCGCAAGCGCCGCCGCTTCGGCGCCGGCCATCGTGGTGTAATACGGCACCTTCTGCATCAGTGTCGCACGGCGCAGCGACTTCGAATCGGAGATCGCCTTGTTGCCATCGGTCGTGTTGATGACGAGCTGGACCTGTCGGTTGCGAATTGCATCCTCGACGTGAGGCCGGCCCTCGAGGACCTTGTTGATCTTGGTGGCGGCAATGCCCTGCTCGCCGAGGAAACGCGCCGTACCGCCGGTCGCCATTACCTTGAAGCCAATGTCGGCGAGAATCCGGATTGCCGGCAGCACGCGCACCTTGTCCTCGTCGCGAACGGAAACGAAAACCGTTCCGTCGCGCGGCAGGTCCACACCCGCGCCGAGCTGGGACTTGGCAAAGGCGAGCGCATAGTCCGTGTCGAGGCCGATAACTTCGCCGGTCGAGCGCATTTCGGGCCCGAGCAGCGTGTCGACGCCAGGGAACCGGGCAAACGGGAAGACCGCTTCCTTGACGGCGATGTGTTTCAGATTGCGCGGGTCCGGTTTCCGGCCATAGGCGGCAATCGCCGTCTCCAGCGCTTCTCCCGCCATCACGCGTGCCGCAATCTTCGCGATCGGCGCGCCGATGGTTTTCGCCACAAAGGGGACGGTGCGCGACGCCCGCGGGTTGACCTCGAGCACGTAGATCGTGCCGTCCTTGATGGCGAACTGCACGTTCATCAGGCCGCCGACGTTGAGCGCCTTGGCAAGCGCCGTCGTCTGGCGTTCAAGCTCATCGACGAGCTCGTTGTCGAGCGTATGAACCGGCAGCGAGCAGGCGGAGTCGCCGGAGTGGATACCGGCTTCCTCGATGTGCTCCATGATGCCCGAGACGAAAACGTCCTTGCCGTCGCAGAGGCAGTCGACGTCCACTTCGGTCGCATTCGACAGGTAGCTGTCGAAAAGCAGCGGGTTCTTGCCGAGCAGCGTGTTGATCTGTCCAGTCTTGTCATTTGGATAGCGCTGCTTGATGTCTTCCGGCACCAGCCCCGGTACCGTATCGAGCAGATAGGTCTGCAGCATGCTTTCCGAATGGATGATCTGCATGGCGCGGCCACCCAGAACATAGGACGGGCGCACGACAAGCGGGAAGCCGATTTCCGCGGCAACGAGGCGAGCCTGTTCGACGGAATAGGCGATGCCGTTGTTCGGCTGGTTAAGATCGAGCTTCATCAAGAGCTTCTGGAATCGATCGCGGTCCTCGGCGAGATCGATCGCATCGGGCGCGGTGCCGAGGATCGGAATGCCGTTCTTTTCCAGCGCTTCGGCAAGCTTCAGCGGCGTCTGCCCGCCGAACTGAACGATGACGCCGTGCAGCGTGCCGTTTTCCTGTTCGGCGCGCATGATCTCGATCACATCTTCCGCCGTCAGCGGCTCGAAATAAAGCCGGTCGGACGTGTCATAGTCGGTCGAAACGGTTTCCGGATTGCAGTTGACCATGATCGCTTCGTAGCCTGCGTCCTTCAGCGCGAAGGCCGCGTGGCAGCAGCAGTAGTCGAACTCGATGCCCTGGCCGATCCGGTTCGGGCCGCCGCCGAGGATGACGACCTTCTTGCGGTCGGAAACCTGCGCTTCCGAACGCGCGGCACCCACGAAAGGCGTTTCATAGGTCGAATACATGTACGCGGTCGGGGAGGCGAACTCGGCCGCGCAGGTGTCGATGCGCTTGTAGACCGGGCGAACGTTGAGCGCATTGCGCAGTTCCGCCACTTCCTTCGGACGCTTGCCGGTGAGCGTCGCAAGCCGGGCGTCGGAGAAACCCATGGCCTTGAGCATACGCAGGTTTTCCGCATCCTGTGGCAGGCCGTGCTCGCGGATGCGCACTTCCATGTCGACGATCGCCTTGAACTGGGCGATGAACCACGGGTCGATCTTGCACGCCTCGTGGACCTCCGCCTCGCTCATGCCGAGACGAAGCGCCTGGGCAACCATGCGCAGCCGGTCGGGGGTCGCCGTGCCGATCGCCGCGCGGATGGCGTTGCGGCCGTCGCCGTTCTCGTCGAAGTCCGGGATGTCGATCTCGTCGAGACCGGTGAGGCCCGTTTCGAGACCGCGCAATGCCTTCTGCAGCGATTCGGCGAAGGTGCGGCCGATCGCCATGACTTCACCCACCGACTTCATCGCGGTCGTCAGCGTCGGTTCGGCGCCGGGGAACTTTTCGAAGGCGAAACGTGGGATCTTGGTCACGACATAGTCGATCGAGGGTTCGAAGGATGCGGGAGTCGCGCCGCCGGTGATATCATTCTCCAGTTCGTCGAGCGTGTAGCCGACGGCAAGCTTTGCCGCGATCTTGGCGATCGGGAAGCCGGTTGCCTTGGATGCCAGCGCAGACGAGCGCGACACGCGCGGGTTCATCTCGATGACGACCAGCCGACCGTTCGCCGGATTGACGGCAAACTGCACGTTCGAGCCGCCGGTCTCGACACCGATCTCGCGCAGCACCGCGATCGAGGCGTTGCGCATGATCTGGTATTCCTTGTCGGTCAAGGTCAGCGCCGGCGCAACGGTGATCGAATCGCCCGTGTGCACGCCCATCGGATCGATGTTCTCGATCGAGCAGATGATGATGCAGTTGTCCGCCTTGTCGCGGACGACCTCCATCTCATATTCCTTCCAGCCGAGGACCGACTCCTCGATCAGGACTTCCGTCGTCGGCGACGCATCGAGACCGCTCCCGACGATCTCGAAGAATTCCGAACGGTTATAGGCGATGCCACCACCGGTGCCGCCAAGCGTGAAAGAGGGGCGGATGATCGCGGGCAGGCCGACGTCGTCGAGCGCCTGCGCGGCAATTGCCATGGCGTGGTTGAGGTAGCGCTGCTTGCGGTCGCCTTCACCGAGGTTCCACTGATTTTCCAGTTCATCGAGCGCCCTGTCGAGCTCGGCGCCGTCAAGCCGGGCTTTCAGCTCCGCCCGTTCCGCCTCATGCGCTTTGCGATCCAGATCCTTGATGTCGGTCGCGTTCGCAAGCCGCGATTTGGGCGTTTCAAGACCGATCTTCGCCATGGCCTCACGGAAGAGGGCACGATCCTCGGCCTTGTCGATCGCCTCCGGCTTGGCGCCGATCATCTCGACATTATATCGGTCGAGCACGCCCATGCGGCGCAGCGAGAGCGCGGTGTTGAGTGCCGTCTGGCCGCCCATGGTCGGCAAGAGTGCATCCGGGCGTTCCTTGGCGATGATTTTGGCGACGACTTCCGGCGTGATCGGCTCGACATAGGTCGCATCCGCCAGCCCCGGGTCGGTCATGATCGTGGCCGGGTTGGAATTGACCAGGATGACGCGGTAGCCTTCCTCTTTCAGCGCCTTGCAGGCCTGCGTGCCGGAATAGTCGAACTCACATGCCTGACCGATGACGATCGGCCCCGCGCCGATTATGAGGATCGATTTGATATCTTGGCGCTTCGGCATAGCTCTTATCCGTCTCTAGCTGCGCGAAAAACCGGCCAGGGTGGGAGGTCACCGGCCGGGGCGCGCATTTATGGTCTTTTCAGGCTAGAAGCGGCTTATAGGCAAATGTTTCTGCAAGCGAAACCCCGAAAATTTCGGAATCGACAATAATGCGAAGATATTTGTGGCGCCCACTCCCGCACCCCTCGGAACGGTCGCTGGAAAATGAGAAAGCCCGCAAAGAACGGCCGGATGAAACGGCGCGGCGGGGATAGCGTTTTACAAGGATCGTCGCTCGGGCATATAAATCATTCAATGCATTAAAGCTGATGCGACGCCTGGAGGACTGATCATGGAATGGAAAGGCCGCCGCCAATCCGGAAACATTGAGGATCAGCGCGGGGCGAGCCCCGAAGGCGGTCTGGGAGGCAGCCCCTTCGGCCGTGGCGGCGGGTTCCGCCTGCCGGGCGGGGGAGGCGGCATGCGCCGCGCCGGCGGAGGATTGAGCTTCGGCACGATCATCTTTCTTGTCATCCTCTACTTCGTGCTCCGGGCTATGGGCATCGACATGCTTCAGGTCCTGGAAGGCGGCCCGATGAACATGCCCGGCTTCGAGCAGAGCGACGGCTCGCAGGTGCCACAAGGCTCGGCCGAAGAGGAAGAGATGAAAGCCTTCATGGCGACGGTGCTTGCCGAAACGGAGGACACCTGGAACGGTATCTTCCAGGCGAGCGGCGAGCAGTATGAGGAGCCGAAGCTGGTGCTGTTCAATGGCTCCGTCCGTTCGGCCTGCGGCTTTGCCTCGGCCGCCTCCGGCCCGTTCTATTGCCCGGGCGACCGCAAGGTCTATCTCGACATGAGCTTCTTTGACGAACTCGCTCACAAATTCGATGCCGCCGGCGACTTCGCCCAGGCCTATGTGCTTGCCCATGAGGTCGGCCATCACGTGCAGAACCTGATCGGCGTCTTGCCGAAATTCAATCAGATGCGGCAGCGCATGAGCGAGGTCGATGCAAACCAAATGTCGATCCGCGTCGAACTGCAGGCCGATTGTTTCGCCGGCATCTGGGGCAAATATACGGAGCAGAAGGGACTGCTGGAACGCGGCGACCTGGAGGAGGCGCTGAATGCCGCCACGCAGATCGGCGACGATACGCTGCAAAAGCGCATGCAAGGCTACGTCGTCCCGGAGAGCTTCAACCACGGCACATCTGAGCAACGGATGAAATGGTTCCAGCGCGGCTTCGACAGCGGCCAGATGTCGGCTTGCGACACCTTCTCCGGGTCCGTCTGATCGGGATCCTCCGGAGCGGGCGCTCAAGCCCGATCCGAACAACTAACGCGCGTCACATGGAAACAAGTGACGCTCTGTCAATCTTTGTTGCATGCATGTCGTTGTCCCGAAACCGCTGCACACTGTCGGGCGATATGCATTCTTTGCTGCATGCATGTCGTTATCCCGAAACCGCTGCACACTGTCGGGCGACATGCATGAGGTTCAGCCGTGCCGTTCGCTGTCCATGTGCGCGAGTTGCGCTTCCGGATAGCGAGCACCGGCGGCAGCGTCCTTCGGCACGGCACGTTCGATCGCCGCCAGATCATCCGCATCGAGGCGAACGGCCTGCGAACCAAGCGCTTCGGCAAGCCGGTCGCGGCGGCGCGCGCCGACAAGCGGGACGATATCTGCACCCTGCGCGGCGACCCAGGCGATCGCGATCTGCGCGACAGTAACGCCCTTTGCATCTGCGACGCGTCGCAGCGCCTCGACCAGAGCCAGGTTCTGCTCGACGTTGCCTTCCTGGAAGCGCGGGCTCATGGCGCGGAAATCGCGGCCCTTGGCCGCACCCTTCTGCCAGTGGCCGCTGATCAGGCCGCGCGAAAGGACGCCGTAGGCCGTGATGCCGATACCGAGCTCGCGGCATGTCGGCAGGATCTCCGCCTCGATCCCGCGGGAGATCAGCGAGTACTCTATCTGAAGATCGACGATCGGATGGACGGCGGCCGCGCGCCGGATCGTCTCGGGCCCGACCTCGGAAAGGCCGATGTGGCGAACATAGCCGGCCTTCACCATATCTGCGATCGCGCCAACGGTGTCCTCGATCGGAACATCGGGATCGAGGCGAGCCGGTCTGTAGATATCGATGTGGTCTACGCCCAGCCGTTGCAGCGTATAGGCGAGGAAATTGCGCACGGCCTGCGGGCGGCCATCATATCCCATCCACGCGCCGGCAGCGTCGCGCAACGCACCGAACTTGACGCTCAGTTGCGCCTGATCGCGATCGCGTCCCCTGAGGGCCTCCCCGATCAGCATCTCGTTGTGACCCATGCCGTAGAAATCACCGGTGTCGAGCAATGTGACACCCGCATCGAGCGCGGCATGAATCGTTGCGATGCTTTCCGCGCGGTCCGACGGACCGTACATGCCCGACATACCCATGCAGCCAAGCCCGATCACGGAAACCTCCGGGCCGGATTCTCCAAGCGAAACCTTTTGCATCTCACTTCTCCTTCGATGAGGCCGTTGTCCGGCCGTTTCGTTCACTGTCGTATTTACTTCAGGTCGTAGTGTGCGATAATCGGCCGCAAGCCAAACAGCTTGTCCATAATTCCGTACAATGAACGACCTTCCGCTCGCAGATCTCGACGCCTTTGCCGCCGTTGCCCGTGAACGCAGTTTCCGCACTGCTGCCCGCAAACGCGGCGTTTCGGCTTCCGCGCTCAGCGAGGCGTTGCGGCGGCTGGAGGCGAGGCTGGGCGTGAGACTGCTCAATCGCACGACCCGCAGCGTCACCCCGACAGAGGCGGGCATGCGGCTGCTCGAACGCTTGTCGCCAGCACTTGGAGAGATCGCCGGAGCGCTCGATCAGGTGGGCAGCCTCCGTGACAGCCCGGCGGGCACGCTTAGGCTGAATGTGCCGACAATCGTCGCCCGCGAAATCCTGCCGCCACTTGTCGGTCGCTTCCTCAAGGCCAATCCGGCGATTACGGTGGAGGTGACGGCCGAAGACGGCTTCATCGATGTTCTCGCCGCTGGGTTCGACGCCGGCGTGCGCTACGAGGAACGACTCGAGCGAGACATGATCGCTATCCCGATCGGCCCGCGCGTGCAGCGTTATCTTACCGCCGCTTCCCCGGATTATCTTGCCCGACACGGCATACCGCAACATCCGCGTGACCTTCTCGAACACGCCACCATTCGCCATCGATTCCCAAGCGGCGTTGCCTTGTCGTGGGAGTTTGGAGAAGGCGATGCCGCCCTGACCATTGCGCCGCCCGCAGTCATCCTGGCCAACGCGATCGACCTCGAAGTCGGCGCGGCGATCGACGGTCTCGGAGTCATCCGCACATTCGAGGAATTTCTGGCGCCGGCGATCAAAGCAGGGCGGCTCGTGCCAATTCTCGAATCGTGGGTAACCCGCTTTCCCGGACCGTTCCTCTACTATGCCAGCCGCCGCCATATGCCGGCACCGCTCAGGGCCTTCGTCGATTTCCTGAAGGCGGAACAACGGCGTTCGGAATAGTAAGACCGCGCGCAGGAAACATAAGCGGACGCGATCGTTTCGATCATAAACTTTGAAATGTTCACGCATTGTTTCGTTTATAACAATACGATACACCTTATTTGGTGACGTCGTTCACGTTCTGTCTCCACACTGACGATACACAGCGGGGAGGGGCTTCATGCTCGACAAGAAATTCGTGCGGCGTGGACTGTTTCTCGTCTTTCTCATCCTCTTTCTTGACATCATGGGCATCGCCATCATCGTGCCGGTGCTGCCGACCTATCTGAAGGAACTGACTGGCGCAGATGTCGGCGAAGCAGCAATCGACGGCGGCTGGCTGCTGCTCGTCTATTCAGCGATGCAGTTTCTCTTTGCACCTTTGATCGGCAATTTGAGCGATCGCTTCGGGCGGCGCCCGATCCTGCTTGCCTCCGTGCTCACCTTCGCGATCGACAACCTGATCTGTGCGCTTGCAACGAGCTACTGGATGCTTTTTGTCGGCCGTGTCCTTGCCGGCATCAGCGGCGCGAGCTTCGGAACCGCGTCCGCCTACATTGCCGACATCAGCGACGACAGCAATCGCGCGAAGAATTTCGGGTTAATCGGCATTGCTTTCGGCACCGGCTTCGCGCTCGGCCCCGTGATTGGCGGCTTTCTCGGAGAGCTAGGCCCAAGGGTGCCGTTTTACGGCGCCGCCGCACTGTCCTTCATCAACTTCATGGTCGGCCTGTTCCTCCTGCCCGAAACCCTGGCCCACGCAAACAAGCGGCGCTTCGAGTGGTGGCGCGCCAATCCTCTCGGCGCGCTCAAACAGATGCGCAACTATCCCGGCGTCGGCTGGATCGGTCTTGTCTTTTTCCTCTATTGGTTGGCGCATGCGGTCTACCCAGCGGTCTGGTCGTTCGTCTTAACCTACCGTTATGGCTGGAGCGAAGGGCAGATCGGGCTGTCGCTCGGAATCTTCGGTATCGGCGGAGCGTTTGTAATGGCCGTTGTCCTACCGCGCGTCGTGACGCGGTTCGGAGAACGGCGAACGGCTGCGCTCGGACTCGTCTTCACTGCGCTCGGAATGGCCGGCTATGCCGCCGCCTGGCAGGGCTGGATGGTGTATGCCGTGATCGTCGCGACGGCACTTGAAAGCCTCGCCGATCCTCCATTGCGCAGCATTGCATCTGCCCACGTCCCGCCGTCCGCCCAAGGCGACCTGCAGGGAGCGCTCACCAGCCTTTCGAGCATCACGACGATCGTCGGGCCGCTCATCTTCACGCAGATCTTCGGATATTTCACCAACCCCGCGGCGGCCTTCTCGTTTTCCGGCGCACCCTACGCGCTGGCGGGCTGCCTCATTCTCACGGGGCTCGCAGTCTTCTTGCTGCGCGTGCGTCCACTACCCCGCGAGGCATTCCAGGATGGCGTGGCGAAACCAACGCAGGCCTAATGCATGTCGCCTAAAAGTGTGCAGCGGTTTTGGGACAACGACATGCATCAGAGCAATAACCTAAAGCGCGTCGCATCAGCCCGATCGAACGCGACGCGCTTTAGGCCCGGCGAGACAACGCCTTCAAATTGATCAATTTTTTTGATCCTTCGATGAAAAATTGAGCAGTCAGGCCTTTCTTGCTGGCACTTTCGTCGGCACTGCTCTATCTCGGATATTCTTCCACCGAGTTGATTTGCAGCCGATCTGCCGCAACAGAACGGGACAATGAAAAAATGTGAGCGGTTTTCCGCCCGCATCCCGCTCTAACTTTTTGAAATCGATGACATTTGTGATTTTGGATGCGTCCAAGGTCATGAACGTGATCTGGAGCCAGATTCCCATGCTGACCACGAACACTAGCCAAATTCAGCTTCAGAACGACAATTCGTGGAGCAACCACTTTCGTGCAAGCTTCTATCTCGGTGTGCCTTTCATCGGCGCTCAGCTGGCGCAGCTGGCGATCAATACGACCGATGTGTTGATGGTCGGCAAGCTTGGCGCGACCGAGCTCGCGGCAATTATCCTTGCGACGCAGACATTCTTTACCGTCTTCATTTTCGGCAGCGGCTTTGCCAATGCGGTGGTGCCCATGGCCGCGCAGGCGCAGGGCCGTGGCGACAAGGTTTCCGTCCGCCGCTCGGTGAGAATGGGCATATGGGTGGTGCTGCTCTACGGTGCACTCACGGCACCGCTCCTGTGGATGGCTGAGTCGATCCTTCTCTTTGCCGGCCAAAAGCCCGAAGTCGCGAAGCTCGCCGGGGAGTACCTGCATATCGCGCAATGGGCGATATTTCCGAGCCTCACTTTTATGGTGCTGAGGGCATTCCTGAGCGGCTTGGAGCGGGCAGGCATCATTCTCTACGTCACGCTTGCAACGCTCGTTATCAATGCGCTGCTTTGCTACGTGCTGATCTACGGGCACTTCGGCTTTCCCGCGCTCGGCATATTCGGCGCGGCCCTTGCGGCCCTTGGCGTCGCCTTGCTTGGTGCAGCCCTCACGATCGCCTATATCCGCAGCCGGCCGGAACTGAACCAGTACGAACTCTTCGTGCGCTTCTGGCGGCCGGACTGGCCGGCATTCTGCGAGGTGATCTATCTCGGCGTTCCGATCTCCATGACGATTCTCGCCGAAGTCAGCCTGTTTACCGCCGCGTCCCTGCTCATGGGCAATATCGGCACTATGGAACTGGCCGCGCACGGGATCGCCCTTCAATTCGCCTCGATCGCCTTCATGATCCCGCTCGGTCTCGCGCAGGCTGGAACAGTGCGTATCGGTCTTGCCTACGGAAGCGGTGACTTGCAGGGCGTCAGACGGGCCGCCATTGCCGTGCTCGTGCTCGGCAGCCTCTTTGCTGCCGTCGGCAGCACGATCTTCGCGCTCTTTCCCCGAGAGCTTGCAGCCCTCTATCTGGACACGAGCCGGCCCGATGCGGCGGAGGTGCTCGCTTTTGCCGGTCCGTTGATCGTCATCGCCGGGGCTTTCCAGCTTGTCGATGGTCTCCAGGCCATCGCCGCCGGAATGCTGCGTGGCCTCAAGGACACGACGATACCGATGATCCTGGCGATGATCTCCTATTGGCCGATCGGCTTCTTCTGCGCCTGGGTGTTCGCTTTTCCGCTGAACTTCGGCGGCGTCGGCGTCTGGTTCGGCTTTGTGCTGGGGCTTGCGGCGGCAGCCCTGTCGCTCAATTGGCGCTTCTTCCATCTGCTTCGTTCGATGCAGGCGAAGGCCTTTTGAACCATGGCCCCGCGGCGCCTCAAACCAAGCAGCGCGGGACGAAAAGAAAAAGCCGGACGGGCAGGGGAGGCCGTCCGGCTTACAAGAGCGACCTCATCAGGGGAAGATATGAGGGCGCTTATTTTGAAACTTCCGGCAAGAAGTTCCTGGAGGCATTTACAGATTAAAGCCGCGATCTTGCTCGTTGCGGACACGCACTTCGCTGCGAAGCGCATGGATTGTGGCGACGGACATCGCGAAAAACATTGTCATCGAAAACAGAGCAAGTCCCATGGCCGTAATCCTTTCAGTTCCTAAAACGGCATGTCTCCAAAAAAGGTTCCGTTCATTCTTGCCTCACGGTACAACTTCCGGTGTGAAACCATCTTGAACACTCCATTCATCTAGCATTCATTCTTTCTTGCCTGCTGTTTCCGAGGGAACAGGCGAAAGCGCGGGCTGCGCTGCCCTTGCGGTCAGCCGCCTTCCGTGACAAAAGGCTTCACCAAACGGAAACAGGTGCGATGACCACGGCTTTCTACCCCGGCTCCTTCGATCCGATGACGAACGGGCATCTTGATGTGCTTGTGCAGGCACTGAACGTCGCGGCAAAGGTCATCGTGGCGATCGGCATTCATCCTGGAAAAGCGCCGCTCTTTTCGTTCGAAGAGCGCGCCGATCTCATCCGCCGCTCGCTGAACGAGTCTCTGCCTGAAAGGGCAGGTGATATCGCCGTTGTTTCCTTCGATAATCTGGTGGTCGACGCGGCGCGCCGTCACGGCGCGACCCTGCTGGTGCGCGGCCTGCGCGATGGCACGGATCTCGATTACGAGATGCAGATGGCCGGCATGAACCGGCAGATGGCTCCGGACATCCAGACACTGTTTTTACCGGCGGGCACCGCATCACGGCCCATTACGGCCACATTGGTCCGCCAGATCGCGGCGATGGGCGGCGACGTAAGCGCCTTCGTGCCCCGTGCGGTCCATCAGGCGCTGCAGGCGAAGCGTAAGGCCTGAGCGCGGACAGCTCACACCACTCAGGGAGAAACCATGAAAATCCTCCAATTCGCTTTCGCAGGGGCCCTGGCGCTCGCCACCCTGACAGGGTCGGCCTTCGCGCAGTCGAGCGACAATGTGATCACGATCGAGCTGAAGGACGGCCCGGTCGTTGTCGAGCTGCGCCCGGACATCGCGCCGAAGCACGTTCAGCAGATCAAGGAGCTCGCTGCTGCAGGCGAATACGACAACGTTGCCTTTCATCGCGTGATCAAGGGCTTCATGGCACAGACGGGCGACGTGCAATATGGAGATATGAAGGACGGCTATCAGGCCGATCTCGCTGGAACGGGTGGCTCCTCCAAACCCGACCTGCCGGCGGAATTCTCCGACGTGCCCTTCGAGCGTGGTACAGTAGGCATGGCGCGCTCGCAGGATCCGAACAGCGCCAACTCGCAGTTCTTTATCATGTTCGCGCCGGGTGACTTCCTCAACGGCCAGTATACGGTCGTCGGCAAGGTGGTCGAAGGCATGGAGAATGTCGACAAGATCAAGCTCGGGGATGACGCCAACAACGGCGCCGTCACCGATCCAGACCGTATGATCAGCGTCAAGGTCGGCAAGTAAGTCAAACAGAAGGAGAAGAACCATGGCCGAGATCAAGGATCCGGAAAACACGATCATCATGGAGACCACCAAGGGCAGGGTCGTGATCGAGCTTCTGCCGGACGTCGCTCCGGGTCATGTCGCTCGTATCAAGGAGCTGACTCGCGAGGGCGCCTATGATGGAGTCGTGTTCCATCGCGTGATCGAGGATTTCATGGCGCAGACCGGCGACGTGCAGTACGGAAAGACCGGCAGCGAACACTTCAATCCCGGCCGCGCGGGCATGGGCGGCTCCTCCAAGCCCGACCTCAAGGCCGAGTTCTCCGACAAGAGCCACGTGCGTGGCACGTGCTCGATGGCCCGCAGCCAGATGCCGAACTCGGCAAACTCGCAGTTCTTCATCTGCTTCACCGATGCTCCCTGGCTCAACAAGCAGTACTCGATCTGGGGCCAGGTAATCGAAGGCATGGAGAATGTCGATAAGATCAAGCGCGGCGAGCCGGTGCGTGATCCCGACACCATCGTGTCGATGCGGGTTGCCGCCGACGCCTGATTTGCGCTAATGCACGGACCCGCCCCGGTCGCGTCAAAAGACGCCGGGGCGGGTTTGCTTTTGTCTGATACCATCGATGCGCGTAGACCTGTTTGACTTCGACCTGCCGGAAACTTCCATTGCGCTGCGGCCCGCAAATCCGCGCGACAGCGCCCGCATGCTTGTCGTGCGGCCGGACGGCGAGCCTGTCCTCGCCGACCACGGCGTTCTCGACCTGCCGTCGTTCCTGCGGCCCGGGGACGCACTCGTTTTCAACGACACCAAGGTGATACCGGCGCAGCTCGAAGGCCTTCGCAGGCGCAGCGATGAGATCGTCACGCAGGTCTCGCTGACGCTGCATATGCGGGTCGCACCTGACCGCTGGAAGGCTTTCGCGCGACCGGCGCGCCGGCTGAAACCTGGTGACCGCATCTCGTTCGGCCACGGCGGAAACAGCTGCCTGCTCGGCACGCTCGACGCCACTGTCGAAGAGAAGGCCGACGCCGGCGAGGTAACACTTCGCTTCGACCTTTCCGGACCGGCACTCGACGAGGCGATCATGGCCGTCGGCCATATCCCGCTGCCCCCCTATATCGCATCCAAACGTCCGGACGATGCGCGGGACCGAACTGACTATCAGACCGTCTATGCGCGGGAAGAGGGAGCCGTCGCGGCACCGACCGCCGGATTGCATTTCACCGAACGCCTTTTCACAAGGCTAGACGAGGTCGGCATTGAGCGCCACTTCGTAACCCTGCACGTCGGTGCGGGGACCTTTTTGCCGGTCAAGACGGATGACACCGACGATCACGTGATGCACGAGGAAATCGGCCACGTGAGCGCGGCGACAGCCAACAGCCTGAATGCGGTGCGGGCGAGGGGCGGACGCATCGTCTGCGTCGGCACGACGTCGCTTCGACTGATCGAAAGCGCGGCAACGAAGGAAGGCGAAATCCGGCCCTGGTCCGGCGCGACCGGCATCTTCATCACGCCGGGCTATCGCTTCCGTGCGGTCGATATGCTGATGACCAATTTCCATCTGCCGAAATCGACGCTTTTCATGCTTGTTTCGGCCTTCGCCGGGCTCGACACGATGCGTGCCGCCTATGCGCACGCGATCGCCGCCGGCTACCGCTTCTATTCCTATGGCGATTCAAGCCTGCTTTTCCGGAAAAACTAGATGACCGAGACGTTTCAATTCAAGCTGCTTGCAACCGACGGCAAGGCGCGCCGCGGCGAGGTTTCGATGCCGCGCGGCACGATCCGCACGCCTGCATTCATGCCTGTCGGAACCGTCGGCACGGTCAAGGCGATGTATCTTGACCAGGTGCGGGAACTCGGCGCCGACATCATCCTAGGCAACACCTATCATCTGATGCTGCGTCCCGGTGCCGAACGTGTTGCGCGGCTCGGCGGACTGCACAACTTCATCCGCTGGGAACGGCCGATCCTGACGGACAGCGGCGGCTTCCAGGTCATGTCGCTGTCCAGCCTGCGCAAGCTCAACGAGCAGGGCGTGACCTTCAAGAGCCATGTGGACGGCGCGCTCTATCACATGTCGCCGGAACGTTCGATCGAGATCCAGGGATTGCTCGACAGCGACATCCAGATGCAGCTCGACGAGTGCGTGGCGCTGCCTGCCGAACCCAACGAAATCGAACGGGCGATGGAAATGTCGCTGCGCTGGGCGGAACGCTGCAAGGTGGCCTTCGGCGACCAGCCGGGCAAGGCCATGTTCGGAATCGTCCAGGGCGGGGACCTTGCGAAACTGCGCGAGCGCTCGGCTCTTGCGCTCAGAGATCTTGATCTCAAGGGCTACGCCATCGGCGGGCTGGCCGTGGGCGAACCGCAGGACGTGATGCTCGACATGCTCGACGTCACATGCCCGGCACTGCCTGCCGAAAAGCCACGCTACCTGATGGGTGTCGGCACACCGGACGATATCCTGAAATCCGTCGCGCATGGCATCGACATGTTCGATTGCGTCATGCCGACCCGTTCCGGCCGCCATGGCCTGGCCTTCACCCGCTACGGCCGCATCAACCTTCGAAATGCCCGCCACGCCGAAGACATGCGGCCACTCGACGAGCAATCGTCGTGCCCGGCCACACGCGACTACTCGCGGGCCTACCTGCATCATCTGATCCGCTCGAATGAGTCGCTCGGGGGCATGCTGCTCAGCTGGAACAACCTGGCCTATTATCAGGAGCTGATGGCGGGCATCCGCAAGGCGATCGAGGAGGGGCGTTACGCCGATTTCATGGCGGAGACCCAGGAAAACTGGAAACGCGGTGACTTGCCGCCCGTCTGACCTCCTTTCAGCCTGTCAGAGTTGAGGGCCGGACGCGGTCTGCAGCATCATCACGCCATTGATCTTGTAACTGCCATCCGGCTGGTGAACGAGGTCATAGATCGCCGTCCAGTCCTTGCCGTCCGATCCCGAGATCAGAACTTCCTGGAAGACCTCTTCACCGACCACCTTTGAGCGGCCGAAGGCGAAGTTGCCCGGGCGATAGAGGTGCTGATAGCTGCGCTTGACCATGTCGAAAAAGATGATCTTGTCCGGAAATTTTGTCCTGATAGCCGGCGAGGCGAAGGAATAGGCCGTCTCGGCGTCGTCGTCCAGGAAAGCCTTGATCTGAGCACGGATGATGGATTGCGCCGTATCGACAGGCTCATCGGCGAGGGCCGAACCCGCTCCAATCGAAAGCGCCAGCCAAAGTGCAACACAAACGATCCTGACCATGACTGGCCTCCATCCGCTACTGAACTAGGCTTGATGCGAACGCCGGTAAGTGTCCCGTATCCACCAGATTACAACATTATTTGTCTCTAATATACAAATATGCGTGTTATTTCAATGCAGTGCGCAATAAATCTAACGTAAGTCCGCAGGCATCATAACTTCGTGATGTCGCCATGGCGAACGAATATCGGTTGGTTGCGCGGCGCAGATCAAACAGAGCCGATCAGCCTTCCACGTAAATTGTGGGATCGAGCTAAGACGTCGCGGCCTTGCGCTCCATCAACTGATGAAGTCGTCGGCGATCGAGAAGGGTGAGCTGCAAATAGCACTGCGACATCTAAAAGTCCCCAAGGGCAAACCATTGTTTTCATTGCCATGTCGCACTTCAAATTAGAATGTACCCCGCTACATCAAATGTCACAGCTATTTAAAGATGAGACAAAGTAGTCAAATTAGAAACGCGACGTCATCCTACTCCTTATTACTTCGTTTGCAAGTTGCTATATTTACAAAGTACGCAGACGATAGCCGCCGGCCGGGTGGAGCTGGTCAGGGTTGCGCAGCCCGGTCGGCGGCGGATGGCTCCAGCGGCAAGATAAACTTTAGCTTTGACACCCCGATCACTCCGCCGCCTTCAGCTGCGCAAGGGCTTGCTGGCGCTTGGCGATGACCACCGGATCCTTGGTAAAATCCGTCCTCCGGCCAGGCTTGGTGCCGCGCTTTTGGTAGCCATTGCTTTGGCTGCCGTCGCGTATGCCGAACATGTGGTCCGTCTGGCCGGTGCGGCGCGGCCCGCCCTTGCTGCGCTGTTGCTCTCGTCCGGCCTGCATCTCGGCGACCACGGCCAGCATGTCATCAAGGCGCTTGTTCTCGACCACCTCGGAGCGGTGCACCGACCGTAAGGTGTCGAAGGCTCTGTAGGGCAGGGACGTCCCCTCATGGGTGATCTCGAGGCGGCCGTCGGGATAGTCGCAGACAATGAGCTTCTTGCCGGCGAGCGCCGTGGCGAGGTCGGTCGGATCGAGGATGAACATCACCTTGTCATAGCGCAGCGTCAGCGACTGCGACAGCTTGCGGACCTCCTTGCGGCACATGGCGCCATCGAGGTTCTCATGCGCGGCAAACGGCCGATGCATGTCCTTCGGATTGCGCGGCGCCTTGCCAAAGCGGCGATTGAAGTCGGCCATGAACTCCGGCGCATAGGCATTGGCCGCCGCGATCGAGTCGATGCCGCGCAGCCGCAGTTCCTTGACCAGCCGATCCTGCAGCGTCTGGTTGGCGCGCTCGACGCGCCCCTTGGCCTGCGGGGTATTGGCGCAGATGATGTCGATGTTGAGCTCATAAAGGGCCCGGCCGAACTGCGTCAGGCCACTGGTTCTGTCCTTCTTGGAAGCATGGGTGGTGCGGAAGATGCCATGCTTGTCGCTGTAGAAGGCGATCGGCTTGCCCCATTGCTGCAGATAGGCCTTCGTCGCGTGCAGATAGTCGAAGGTGTTCTCCGATCCGGCGAAGCGCAGATGCAAGAGCTTGCCGGTGGCATCGTCGATATAGACGAGCAGGGCGCATTTGGGTCCGCGGTTCTCGAACCACCGATGAAGCGAGCCGTCGATCTGAACGAGTTCGCCGAAACAATCGCGCCGGCCGCGCGGCTGGAAAACCCGCTTCTTGCGCTCGCGTCGCGACACCCAGATGCCGGCTTCCATCATCCACTGACGCAGCGTCTCCTTGCTGACGGCAATCCGGTGGCGTTCGAGCAGCTTCTCGGCGGCCAACGTCGGTCCAAAATCCAGGTAATGCTCACGCACCAGGTCGAGCACCAGGTTGCGGAAGTCCTCGCTGTAACGCCGGTTGCTCGGACGGCCGCGCTTCTTCGAGACGAGACCGTCGGCGCCGGCCTGGTCATAGGCCTGCAACAGCCGGTGGACCTGACTGCGGCTAAGACGAAGCAACGCGGCCGCCTCGACGACGGTCAGGCTGCGCCCGCGAATCCGCTGGATGAGTTCAAGACGATGCAATTCCTTCTGCGACATGGTGATCAAACAAGACATGACGACTCCGAACGCTCATGGTCTCAACCACGCTTCACCTCGCCAGTCTTCCTTCCAAACGTTGACGTTTGACCAGCATCCCAAGAGGCGACGACTGTCGCATCTCTAACTGGCTCATATGTCGCATCTCTAAACTGCCGCTACATCAAAAGATCGCATAAGATAGATTATGGAACTCGCGCGCGCGGCTTCGAAGTCGCTGAATCCCACGAAATCAATGCCTTGGAGCCGCATTCTAACGTCGGATATTACGCTTCTTCAGCGGACGGCATCTCGATCTCGAACTCGAGACGCATCATGTCATAAGCTGGTTCGACGTGATCCGGCGTCTCGTTCTGCACCGTTTGATAGTCCAACGGCACATGCATGTGCGTCAGCACGGCGCGCTTCGGCTGAAGCCTCGCGATCCAGCCGAGCGACTGCACCAGCGACAAGTGGCTCGGATGGAATTTGTATTGCAGCGTGTCGAGGACCAGCAGATCGAGGTCGTGCAGTTTCCCGACGGTCTCTGGCGGAAAATCGCTGACATCGCTGCAATAGGCAAAATCGCCAGCTCGAAAACCGAGCGAATGGGTATTGCCGTGAAATTGCATCAACGGCGTGAAAGCAATCGGCCCGCCGGCGCCGTGAACGGTAACCGGCGACAGGTCTTCGGTGATGAGATGCGGCTCAACGATCGGCGGATAGCCGCTTCCTGGCGGCGATTCGACGCAATAGCGAAACCTCTCGCGGATCGCACTCATCGTAGATGCATCCGCCCAGATCGGCACACACCTGCGATTTTCGATCACGAAGCCGCGAAGGTCGTCGATCCCGTGCAGATGATCGGCGTGGGCATGCGTGTAAAGGACGCTGTCGATGTGGCGAACGTCGGCGGCAACCATCTGGGCGCGGAAATCCGGGCCGGTATCAATAACGACGGTCGTCTTGCCGCCGTCCGGTGCGAACTGCTCGACGAGCAGCGCCGCTCGCATCCGGCGGTTGCGCGGATTTGACGGATCGCAGGCTCCCCAATCGCCGGTGATACGCGGTACTCCTGGCGAAGAACCGCATCCGAGGATGGTGAAAACCCGCCGAAATGCCACGTCAGGGCCTCGGCATTTTCGAGAAGATGCGGAAGGCGTTCTCCGTGGTAATCTCGGCAATTTCCGCGGGTGAAACGCCGATCGTTTCCGCCAGCACCTGCGCCGTATGGGCGACAAAGGCCGGCTCGTTACGCTTGCCGCGGAACGGTTTGGGCGCGAGGTAAGGTGCGTCCGTCTCGACGATCATCCGGTCGCGTGGGATCGTCTTCGCGATATCCCTGATCTCCTGCGATTTCGGGAAGGTCAGGATTCCGGAAAAGGACACATAGCCGCCAAGCTCGACGCCAACTCGCGCGAGGTCCGGGCCCGACGAGAAGCAATGGAGCAGGAAAGGGAAGGCCCCCTTCCCGCTTTCTTCGGTCAGGATCGCCGCCATATCTTCGTCCGCCGATCGGCTATGGATGACGAGCGGCAGCCCTGTCTCCCGCGCGGCCGCCATATGGCGGCGCAGGCCTTCTGCCTGCGCGTCGCGCGGTGCGTTGTCGTAGAAATAGTCGAGCCCCGCCTCACCGATCGCAACGACTTTCGGATGCGACGACAGCCGAACGAGGTCTTCGGTGGTGATATCGAGTTCATCATCCGCATTGTGCGGATGGGTACCGACGGAGCAAAACACATTCGGATAGGCTTCGGCGATCGCGATGATCGTGTCGAACCGTTTCACACGCGTCGAAATCGTCACCATCTGCGCCACACCGGCCGCGGCGGCGCGTTCGATAATCGCGTCGCGCTCGGCCTCGAAGTCCGGGAAATCCAGATGGCAATGGGTATCGATCAGCATTCGTTTGACCCGCTTATACTTCCGGCGCCACGTAGCGCGGGAAGACCGGCTTCGGTGCCTCGAGCGGCGTTCCGGAGACGAGACGTCCGGGTTCGCCCAGATGAGCAAAATCACGCTTGTCGGCCGGTACAGCCACGAGGTCGAGAAGCTTGCCTGCCGATTCCGGCATGAAAGGCTGCAGCAGGATCGCAATCTGCCGCACTACTTCGGCCGTGACGTAAAGCACCGTTGCCATCCGCTCCGGGTCCGTCTTCTTCAGAGCCCAGGGTTCCTGACCCGCGAAATAGCGGTCGGTTTCGGAAACGACAGCGATGATTGCGGCGAGCGCGCGGTGGATGAGCTGCTTGCCCATATCCTCGCGCGTCGTCTCGAGCAGGGCATCGGCAGAAGCCAACATTGCCTTGTCCTCGTCCGTGAGCGGCCCGCAAACCGGGATTTGGCCGTCGCAGTTCTTCACGATCATCGACAGCGAACGGCTGGCAAGGTTGCCGATGCCGTTGGCAAGATCGGAGTTGATGCGGATCGCGATCCCCTCCTCGCTGTAGCTGCCGTCCTGGCCGAACGAGACTTCGCGCAGGAAGAAATAGCGAATCTGGTCAAGCCCGAAGTGTTCGACCAGATTGAACGGATCCACGACATTGCCGAGCGACTTCGACATCTTCTCGCCTTTGTTGAGCAGGAAGCCATGGGCGAAGACGCGTTCCGGAAGTGGCAGGCCGGCGGACATCAGGAAGGCCGGCCAGTAGACGGCATGGAAGCGGATGATGTCCTTGCCGATGACATGGATATTCGCCGGCCAGAATTTTGCGCGCGGACCGTTCGGATCGGTCAGGTAGCCTGTGGCGGTGAGGTAGTTCGTCAGCGCGTCCACCCAGACATACATGACGTGGGCTGGATCGTTCGGCACCTTGATGCCCCAATCGAAGGTCGTGCGCGAAACCGAGAGGTCCTTCAGCCCGGACTTGACGAACGAAATGACCTCATTCCGCCGCTCGGCCGGCCCGATGAATTCCGGGTTTTCTTCGTAGTGCTTGAGGAGCTTTTCCTGATAGGCGGAGAGGCGGAAGAAATAGCTCTCCTCCTCCACCCACTCGACCGGCGTCCCCTGCGGCCCATAGCGCACGCCGTCGTTGCGCAGCTCCGTCTCGTTTTCCTGATAATAGGCCTCATCGCGGACGGAGTACCACCCGGCATAGGAATCCTTATAGAGATCGCCCGCCTCGCCCATGCGGATCCAGATCGCCTGCGAGGCCTCATGATGACGCTTCTCGGTGGTACGGATGAAGTCGTCGTTGGAGGCGTTGAGAAGCACAGCCATCTTCTCGAATTCGGCCGAGTTGCGGTCGGCGAGCTCCTGCGCGGAAATGCCTTCCTTCTTCGCCGTCTGCTGCATCTTCTGGCCGTGCTCGTCCGTGCCCGTGAGGAAGAAGACCTCGCGCCCGTCCAGTCGCTGATAGCGCGCCATCGCATCCGTCGCGATCAACTCATAGGCGTGGCCGATGTGCGGCCGGCCGTTCGGATAGGAAATCGCGGTGGTGATGTAGAAGGGGGAAGTATCTCTCATGATGGCTTCGATATATCTCGGATCTTGGACTAGGCAGCTATTAGCGCATCGCCTTCACGTAGGAAACCGCCGCGGCAAGAAAAAGCCCACCCTCAGCCGATGGCAGCGGCAGTCGACCGGCAAATCGGATTGACACAAACAACGATCCGGAACAAAACAGAAACAAATGGAGGGGTGACATGCTCAGCAAGCTCAAGCGACAGTTCGAGGCGGCCTCGGCCGCTTATGCAGTCGAACATGGCATCGTGCGCGACCCGGATTGGTACATCCTGAAACTGCAGGAAGAGGTAGGTGAGCTGACGCAGGCCTGGAACAAGGTAAGCGGCAGGGGCCGCACCCGTGCGATGTCGCCGGAGGAACTAGGCCAATCGCTCGCCGATGAAACCGCGGACCTCCTCGGCCATGTACTCCTTTTCGCCCACCACAACGATTTAGACCTGGCTGCCGCGATCGAGCGAAAATGGAGGTTCGCTCCCGATCTATAGAGCGTCCCTGAGGTCATCGAGCAGCGACAGGATCGTCTGTTTTCGATCGAGATTATAGGCGTCGCTCACCGTCAGGCGCTCCGCGAAAGTACTGGAGAGACTCGCAAGGCGCTCAGCCCTGCCGATATCACCCAAGAGTGCCGCCTCCCGCGCCTGCTGCATGAGGCGCCCGGTTAGCAGGGACGAGAAGAAATCGAATATGGTTTCGCTATCCCTTGCCGCCAGAATATCCGCGAGCTTGTGCATCTGCCGGCGCACCGCAGGTCCCTGCCCCGTGAGGATGTCTTCGAAGGCGGTCGCGATATCGAGGCCGCCGTAATTGATGAGCTTTAGCGCTTCGGCAACGCTGCCGTTTGCCGCGGCGAGAATCCGCTCGACATTCGGCCCCGCCGTGTCGAAGCCAAGATGGGCAAGCGCCTCGCGCATGGCCTCGTGGTCCAGCGGCTTCAGCCGCAGCGGAAGGCAGCGCGAGCGGATGGTCGGCAGAAGTTTTCCGGGCGCATGCGTGAGCACCAGGAACAGCGACCGGCGCGGCGGCTCCTCAAGTATCTTGAGGATGGCATTGGCGGCATTACGGTTGAGATCGTCCGCCGGGTCGATGATAACGATGCGCCAGTTCCCCGTGCCGGACGTCTGGCCGAAGAACTTTCCGACGCGGCGCACTTCATCCACAGTGATCGCTCCCTTTGCCCTACCCGTTTTCTCGTCCACAGGGCGGGTGAGATGAAGCAGGTTGTGCGATGCGCCGGAAGCAAATTGCCGAGTGATAATCGAAGCGGGATCCGGATCGGCGAGCTGATCGGGCGCAGTCGCCGGCTCGGGATTGTTCAGGATGTGGTTCGCGAAGCGAAAGGCAAGCGTCGCCTTGCCGATGCCCTCCGGTCCCTCGATGAGGATCGCATGATGGCCTTTGCCAGACTTGTAGCTCTGCGCCAGAAATTCCTCTGCCTGATGATGGCCGAACAGCTTGCTGTTTTCGGCAGGGGCCACGGCCCCTTCCAGCACACCGGTACGTTCCATTGTCATGACGCAGCGTCCGCGTTTGCCGACCGTGGCTCGTCACCGTCCTGCAGCAACGCCTCCATGATCTCGCGCACCTCGGCGGCTATGACGTCCGGCGGCCGTGCGGCATCGACGACCCGACAACGCCGAGGGTCAGCCTCTGCAATGTCGAGGAAGGCCTCGCGCCGTTTCTCGTGCGTTTCGAGCTGCTCCTTCTCGAAACGATCGGGACTGCCGCTGGCAGCGCGCCGACGCGCGCGTTCGAGCCCAACGGTGGCAGGCAGGTCGAAAATGATTGTTCGGTCCGGTGTCACACCATTGATAGCCACGCGTTCGAGCGTTTCCACGAAGGCTGGCTCGAGATTGCCGGTGATGCCCTGGTAGACGCGCGCGGAATCCATGAAGCGATCGCACAGGACGATGGTTCCCTTCTGGAGCGCCGGCCGGATCACCTCTTCGACGTGGTCGCTGCGCGCGGCCGCGAAAAGAATCGCCTCCATGCGAATGCCGAAAGACTCAGCCGCCCCCGAGAGTAGCACGTGGCGCACCGCCTCTGCGCCAACGGAGCCGCCAGGCTCCCGCGTCGTCAGCACATCGTAGCCACGCGCCCGCAGCGAATCGGCGAGCAGGCGCATCTGGGTCGACTTGCCGGCCCCTTCCCCGCCCTCAAACGTTACAAACAAACCCTTCGTCAGCGACATGCGTTCCCAAATCGGCCCACTGTTTCCTTGATCGTAGCCGATCTAAGGAAACATGCAGCAATTCAAAGCGCTACGGCGTCCTTTTACGCGTCTGATGAGGCGCGTGCCACTGTAGCTATCGGCCCTGTTTAGCCGATTGGTTCGCCGGAAGGAACGGGCGCGCGTGCATTTGTTAGAGCCAGAAGAAGAGAAGCTCCTGAAGCGCGTCGACCGCGCGGCTGGTCAGCGTACCAACCTCGACGGCGCTGCCGGTCTTCAGCGGCACTTCCACCAGCAGCCGCTCGCCATTCCAGAGTTTGACGACGCCGACCTCTTGACCGGCGGCGACCGGCGCATTGAGCGGCCACTTGTACACGATGCGCGCGGTCAGCCGTTCAGCATTGTTGGCCGGGAGAAGTACATCGATCGGCCCGCCCGCGACAAGGGCAACATGCGATGCCGCACCGCCATAAACGCTCGCTTCGCCGATGGTCTCTCCGTCGGCAAAAATCCGCCGCTTCTCGAAAGCCGTCATCGCCCAATCGAGCACTTTGCGGCTTTCTTCCGTGCGTTCCTTGTCGGTTTCCAGCCCGCCCATCGCGAGATAAACGCGACGGTCGCCGCGCTGCATCGATGCTGCGACCGAGAAGCCGAAACCTTCAGCAAATCCGGTAGCGAGGCCATCGACGCCGACGTTGGCGGCAATCAGCGGGTTGCGATTGCGTTGAAGGATTTTGTTCCATTCGAACTCGGGCTGGGAATAGAGCCGGTAGAAGTTCGGGTGAGCTTCGCGCAGATGCCGCGCCAGCGTCACCAGTTCCCGCATCGTCACCTTGTTGGCAGGATCCGGAAGACCGGTGGCGTTGTTGAAGGTCGCAACGGGCATGCCGAGCTCGCGCGCCCGCGCCGTCATGCGCTTGGCAAAGGCAGCCTCGCTGCCGGTCATGCCCTCCGCGAGGATGATGCAGGCATCATTCGCCAGTTGTACGGTCGCGCCTTGAATGAGGTCAGCAACGCGGATCCTCGACTTGATGGCGGCAAACATCGTGGAGGTGCCGGACGGTGCGCCCCCCGTCCGCCAAGCGTGTTCGGAGACCTCGTATGTCGTCTCCGGGCTTAGCTCGCCCTTGTCCAGTGCCTCGAAGACCACCTCCATCGCCATCAGCTTGGCAAGCGATGCCGGCGGCACGGGTTCGTCTTCGCCGCGCGCGAAGAGCACTGTGCCGGTCTCCCCATCGACGAGGTAGATCTGCTTCGCCTTAGTATCGAATGCGGGCGTCTGCGCGACCGCATTTGTCGAGACGGTCGCCGCAAGAAAGGCCACGACCGCGAGCAACTTTATGCGCATGAGAAACTCCGGCTTCTTCATGGGCATAGCAGCGCGCGCAAGCCTCTTCAACCAGTGTTAGAGCGGAACACCGTCCCTGTTCTGGCGCTTAGCATAGGCGATGATGGAATCGGCCGTCAGTGGGTTCGTGTCGACCATGATCGCCTCGAATGGCGAAGCCTTGTCGCTGACGCGGACTTCCACATAGGCGGCGGCATAGGCCATGTTCCCGTCAGGCATCGGGATCAGCTCCGGCCGCTCTCTCGGAATCGGCCCGATCTCCGGGAGTGCGACAAATTCGCCGAAAGAGGACGGCATGGCGACCTGCGGCGCCGGCTCGGCCAGCGCCGTCACCGGAATGCCCGCATCCAGCATCGACCGCTGAGGGACCGGCACGCGGGCGAGGTCCGGCACCTGGTTGCGGAACGGCTCGTTCGACGCAACCATGACCCCCGTCGCGATCTGTCCTTCCGGCATCACGCCGGGGCTGCGGTCACCCTTCCTGACATATGAGGCCATCAGATAGGGCATGTCGTTGCCTTCGAGCGGCGCGCGACCGACATATTGCACGCGCACCTTGGCACTGCCCCTGCCCTTGATGTCCAGCATGTCGGCTGTCTTCGAGGAGACGTCGATAATGCGGCCATACTCGTACGGGCCGCGGTCGTTCACGCGAACGATGACCGAAGTGCCATTTTCAAGATTGGTGACGCGGGCATAGCTCGGCAGCGGGAACGTCGGGTGCGCGGCAGACAAGTGATACTTGTCGTAGACTTCGCCGTTCGCCGTCAGTCGCCCGTGAAAGGCGGAGCCGTACCAGGAAGCGACACCAACCTTGTTGTAGCCGAAATCCTCCTTCGGCTGGTACCACTTGCCCTTGACCTGATAGGCCTTGCCAACCTGGTAGCGCCCGCCGCCCTTCGGAATGTTCCGACCGTCCGCGACCCGCGGGCTCGCTTTGACGCCGTAAACAGACTCAGCAAAGTATTCCTTGCTCCGCGCCTTGCTTGTCTTGACGTTCGAGGCCGAACCACAGGCTGCCAGCGTCGCGCAAAGCAACGGAACCGCAGCAACACGTAGCCCCCTCGAAAGAAGTGCCGCATTTCTTCTACAAATCATCTGTCCCCAATATCGTTCGCAAAGCCGTATTTCGAAAACATTCCGCTCTAGCCCCCGCGGAAAGCTCGGCGTCTCGAAACGAGACAGTCGATTAATCATGTCAGCAAGACGGCAAAATTGCGAACAGGAACCCAGAACCGCGGCAAAAATCTTCCGCTATGGTTTACAAATCGTATAAATCGATCCGCGAACCTTTCGCGCGCCGCCTTCGCGCCTCTTGGCGGGACGCGAGAAATCCCGCCAAGCTTGCCCAGGCAGCAAAGCAGTTGAGGCTCGACGTCGGGTCGGAGCACGTTGACGCGGCGATCAAAGCTGCTAAAAAGCCAGCCGTCGAGTGATTGAGTAGCAAAACGGTCGCAATTGCCGTTTTCGGGAAATCAACAGCCTTTGTATTTCTCAGTCTTTTCAATCGACTGGAGGAGTGGCCGAGCGGTTTAAGGCACCGGTCTTGAAAACCGGCGTGCGTGAAAGCGTACCGTGGGTTCGAATCCCACCTCCTCCGCCATCGCATTGAAATCATAGCTTTTTCAAGATTTCTCACGAGAAACGGCTGGCATCAAAGGCAACACGGCCCGGCGCCCCTTCGAGCGCAGCGATCTTGTCGAAGGGTGAATCGTTTCGCCACTTTCAGTCGCAACAGTTGCGACGTCGCTCTATCCTGCAGGTGCCGTCGGCTAGAAGTTAAAATAGATGCTGACTCCAGACCGCCGATGATAGTGGTAGTAGTCAGGATAGCCATAATACCCGTATTGGCGAGGATAGCACCGGCCATAGTAGCGGCAGGCACCCCATGCGTACCGCCGATGCCAGTAGCGATCAGCGCGCCAATGACGATAGCGCATGTGCCTGACCTGTTCGACAGGGCCAGCCTGTACGATGTCGGGTTTCGGCACGAAGATCGGCGCCGCGTTTAGCGGTAGAGCGAAAGACGCGGCCAGGACTGCCGCGGTGAGGACGGATGAGAGCTTCTTCATGGTCAACTCCTCCTCTCTGCGTATCAGCTTGAGCCACCGAGCCTGAACCTCCGATGAACGGCGGCACGCTCGGCTGTCGGCGATTTTGCGAGTGGCAACCGACCGCACGCCTAGCATTGGCGACGGCGAACGCGCCCGGGGCAGGTGCAAGGGATCCAATACGATCCACAAAACCGATCGCCTCTTGGAGGTCGCAGGAAGGCGCGCAGCGGTCAGGGTGTCGAAACCCCGACTTGCCACTGTCATAATCAACGCGTACATTCAGTTGCAGAACGTCCCCCGTGCTGTTGACCACGGATGTACTGGCAACGGCATGGGGTGACGACGAGAGGTCGGGTCCGCCCGGCCTTTTTGTTGCTTGTGGCGTCCTTGCCGTCAGTCGCTCCGGGCTTGCGCCATACAGCTTGTGTTATAGCATGGCGCTGGGTCGTGGCGCGTCGACCGCCGAAACAGGCGGGGCCCGTGCTTCATCGGACAGGTCCCCGCCCTAAATCGCTTCTAAAATAATTAGGTTCTTGTGGGTGCATTGCCGACAACCCCCAAAAACCTAGGGTATCGTCGTCTTCGATCTATGGGACCTTAGTCCGGCACAATGTCGCCAAAGGTCGCAATCGGATTGCCATATGTTTCTGCCGACGCGCGGCGCCGCACTATCCGGCCCTCGCCCGTTCCGATCGCGCGATCCCCTAGGCTCAAGACCTAATCCCCTTTCGCGAATAGCACGGCGAGCCCGCCCGCTGTATCATGCCGGCCATGCTCCTCGCGGGACGCGAGTTGAGCAAGGGAGGACGAGCCATGCGTATGACTTCGGTACTGCGTTTGCTGCGAACAGTCGGTCTCGCGGCGGGCGCTTCTTTCATATCTGCACCGCTGGTGAATGCAAATGACCCACTTCCGCCCGAGCTGGAGAAGCTGAAATCAGCACTTGAGAAATACAAGGATCCCGTTGTCGCCGTGCGCGACGGCTATTTCTCGACCTTGGGATGTGTCTCGTACGCGACGGGCACGATGGGGGTACACTTTCTGAACCCCGCGCTGATCGGCCCGGAGCCGGATCCAATGAAGCCGACTTTGCTGGTGTATGAGCCAACTGGCGACAAGCTCGAGCTCGTTGCCGTCGAATGGCTGATCCCGCTTGCCACGGGCGTCAAGCCGAATCCCGAACTGTTCGGGCATCCCTTCGACGGACCCATGGAGGGGCATGAACCGCTGCTGCCGGCGGCGCTCCACCATTACGACCTGCATGCGTGGATCTTCAAGCCGAACCCGCTCGGCCTGTTCCACCCGGTGAACCCGGACGTCAAGTGTCCTGAGGGACCCTATACTTTTCTGGAAGAGCCGCCGAAGATGATACCTCATCCAGCCTCGAGCAAATAAGGATCGTTGGCACAGGCAGGTTCCGGGAGTCCCCGACCGGCCAAAAGCCTCCGCGCCGACCGGAGCGAGGCGCGGGAGCGATAGCGTTCGAGAAGGCGCGAGTGCATTCGCTTCGCGGCGCGGACATTTGCGCTTTGAGGACACGGTAGCCGCAAGTGCCATTTGCGGCAACGCGGATATGCCCCGAAGACCGGCAACTGCATGTTCCCTAAATCGCAGCGGATTTGAGGATAAAACGTGCGCAAACTCAATGCATTGCAGCGGCCTTCGCGCGTCCGATTGGACGCGCGGCGCCATAGTAATGCGGGCTGTTTCCCGTTCGCGCCCCCTCAAAAAGCGCGTAGACTGCTCCCACCGGCAGATTTGCCCCAAAGAGGAGATCGGCCATGAACCCTTTCAACAACTTCCGGGATTACCCCATTCTTCCCGGTGAAGTCGCGATCCTCGAAGGCGTGCTGCACAAGGCCCTCGAAGAACGCAACCTGGCGATGGGCAGCGAGGAGGCTGAAGAAGTCGCCCAGAGGATCGCCAAGCTTTACCAGGCCGGCGTCAAGGACCCGGAGCAGATTTGGCAGATGATCCGCACAATCTAGCGCATCGGCGCGAATATCGGACCCGATTTTCGGAAAGCACGATGCGTGGAATCAAAGAGTTACAGCGTCATTTGTGCGTCCTAAAGGACGCACGGCGCTGTAGCGAACGGTGAGTATCAACTCAGTCGCAGATCGCGATCACCTTGTTCTCGGGGAAAGACGCGCGGACGCGGTCGCCACGGTTGAGGCCGATCGAGGGATGCGTGCGAGCAATCAGACTTTGATCTCCATCGACGCCGATCGTGTACTCCGCGACCTCTCCCAGGAAGACCTTGCCCTGGACGAGGCCGCTGACGCTGTTCGGCGCCGCCTCACTCGCACTGCCGTTGAGCGGCTGGAGCTCGATATTCTCCGGCCGGATGACGAAGGAGATCTGATGGCCGGCAGTCATGCTTGAGGAAAACATGCATCTGATCGCGCCGATCGACGTGTGAACGGCGGCGATGTCACCTGCCCTCACCTGACTTGCGAGCTTGCCGCGCAGAAGATTTGTCCGGCCGATGAAGTTTGCGACGAACTCGCATCTTGGCCTGTCGTAGATATCGATAGGCGTTCCCATCTGCGCGATCACGCCATTGTTGAGCACCGCCACCCGGTCGGAGAGCGCCATTGCCTCGCTCTGGTCATGCGTCACGTAGATCGTCGTGACCCCCCATTCGGTCTGCAGGCGCTTGATTTCCGAACGCATCTGCTCGCGAAGCAGCGCATCGAGGTTGCTGAGCGGCTCGTCGAGCAGGAGCAGCTTCGGCTCGCGCACCAGGGCGCGGGCGAGCGCCAGGCGCTGCTGCTGCCCGCCTGAAAGCTTCGTGGCCGACCGGTTGCGGTATTCGGACAGTCCGACCATTTCGAGTGAGCGCATCACGCGGGATTCGATCGCCTCGCGCGCAAGATGACCGTTGCGGCGGGTGCGCAAGGGATAGGCTGCATTCTCGAAGACGCTCATATGCGGCCAGATCGCATAGGACTGAAAGACCATGCCGATGTCGCGCTCGTACATCGGCAACTGTATGTCGGAACGGCTGTCGAAGAGGTCGCGGCCGTCAAGCTGGATCAGACCGCTGTCGGGATGTTCGAGACCCGCTATCGACCGCAGCGTCGTCGTCTTGCCGCAACCGGAAGGGCCGAGAAGCGTGAACAGCTCGCCCTCCTTGACGTCGAAGCTGACGCCGGACACCCCGCCTTTTCGCTCCCCCGCTTCGTTGATGTATTGTTTTACGAGATTACCAACTCTCAGCATATTTCACCTCCCTGGAATGCAACTAAGCGGTGAGGATCCGGAAACGGCGCGCCACCAGATAGAAGCATCCGCTAACGCATGTCATGAGGGCAACCCAGACCGTGCCCATGGCGGCGAGCTCGGTCACCTGCCCGTTCTGCCAGAGATCGAACAGGCTCACGGCGACGAGCGAGCTTCCGGGTCCGACGAGAAGAAGCGGCAGTGACATGGCCCGCACCGCAAGCAGGAAGACGAACAGCCAGCAACTGATCATCGAGGCCGAAAGCAGCGGCAGGACGATCCTGAGGAAGGTCTGCATCTGCGGCGCACCCGAAGCTGTCGAAGCCTCTTCGAGATCGGAGTGGATCTGCAGCACTCCGGCATAGGCGTAGCGCATGCCGTAGGGCAGATAAGCGACGGCCGAAGCGACGATCACCGAGGTCAGCGTTCCATAGAACGGGAACGGCAGGTTGACAAAGACCTGCAGGAAAGCGACGCCCATGACGATCGATGGGAACGTCAGCGGCGCGGTGGCGAGCTGATCAAGCACCCATGCCGCAGGTTTGCGGCGAACGGCAAGCCAGGCGCAAAGGGCCGTGAAGGGCACGACAATGCTTGCCGTGACCGTCCCGAGCACCAGCGTGTTGACGAGCGTCGAGCGGAAAAAGCCTGGGCCGATCACGGTCGCATAATTCTTCAACGTCCAGCGCGAGAGGCTGGCGACATTGAAACTCCCGAAGAAGGGTTTGAAGGACACGAAGACTATGATCGCCAGCGGCAGTCCGATGACGAAGAGCAGGATGGCGATGAGCACCAGCATGCTGGCATAGCGGCCACGACCGAGATCGATCACCCGCGGACGGTATCCCTTGCCGGTTATCGTCTGGTAGCGGTGGGCGTGCCGGGAAAGCCGCCCGTAGAAATAGAGAAGGCAGGCAAGGAAGGCGAGCAGACAGACGGAGTAGGCTCCGGCCTGGCCGAAATTCGGCGGCGTCGTCGCGCGCGAACTCTGGTAGATGCTCGTGCTCAAGACCTCGATATTGCCGGCGAGGCCGACGATCGCCGGCACCTCGAAGGATTCGAAAGCGCGGATGAAGCTTAAGAGCAGCAGCGCCAGCACGCCGGGCATCCCCATCCTGAGGGTTATCTTCCAGAATGTCGTGACCGGCCCTGCCCCGCTCATCATCGATGCTTCTTCGAAGGCGGCATCCGTCGAACGAAGGACCGCCGACATCATCAGGAAGGTCAGCGGCACGAATCCGACGCCTTCGATCAGGATCATGCCGGGCAGCGAATACACGTCGAACGACGGCGCCGTCGCCCCGAAGATCGCCTTCAGCATTTGGTTGAACGGGCCCGATTTGCCAAGGATCATGAGCCAGGCAACGGTGTAGAGAACATGCGGGATCGCAAGCGAAATGACGGCACCGAGGAAGGCATACTTGCGCCCCGGAGTATTGGTCCGTTCGACGATGATGGCGAGCACGGTACCAAGGACGATCCCGACGCAGGCGGACCCAAGCGAGTAGACGGCCGTGTGCATGAGACTTCGCAGGAAATAGGGATTGCGAAGGAGATCGGCAAAAAACTCAAAGGTGAACTGATCGAAAGAACCGTCGAAATTCGTCGTGTAGAGGCTCGAGGCGACCAGATAGGCGGCCGGCGGGATGATGAGCACCAGCAGGATGGCGGCCAGGACGAGCACGACGGGCGAAAAATTGATCTTCCTGACTGTCGGCACCGTTACGGCGGATAATTGAAGCGTTTTCATATCGCTCTGAACTTTCTCGTCTATTGCCGGTCAGAGAGGCCGCCCCAATCGGCGGCCTCGCTCCAATTATCTGAAGTACGTCTGGTACAGTTCGTCCGACTTCTTGCCGTTGTTGACGAGTGCCTCCGGTCGAACGAGGTTTTCCTCGTAGCCGGCTTCATGCGGCACGATCTTCTGAAGCATTTCCGACGGCAACACCTTCGGATGGGCGGGGAAATAGTCCGCGCCGAGCAAGATCTTCTGACCGTCTTCAGAAAGGAGGAAATCGGTAAAGAGCGCCGCGCCGTAAGGATGACGGATGTTCTTCGGGATCAGCAGCGTGGCCGTCGTCGAGGCGACCGGGTTCATGAGCTGTGAGGCGACGGGCGCGCCGTCCTCCGCGCTGATCAGCGGATGGTGACAGAAAACATTAAGCGCCATCGCATATTCGCCGGCGATCACCCGATCGACGAGCGTGCGCGCGCTGCCGGCGCCGAAGTTCACGATTTTCTGTGCGGAAAGCTTCTTGAGATATTCTTCCGCCTTTTCCTCGCCCCAGGCTGAACGAAGGTTCGTGATGAATAGCGGCGTGCCGCTCTCGCTGCCGATGCGCCAGGCGATCTGGCCCTGCCATTTCGGGTCGAGAAGGTCCTCGTAGCTCTTCGGAACGTCGGCCGCGTTCACCATGTCGGTGTTATAGGCCATGCAAAAATAGCTGACCCGTGTCGCGGCCCACAGGTGGTTAGGGTCCCGGTAGGAGTCGGGATACTGATCGAGCATCGGCGAGGCAAAGGTCTGCACCGCACCAGCCTTGATCAGGTTCTCGCTGACGCTGGTGCCTTCGACGACATCAACGACGACATTGTTGGCGCGCTCTTCGGCAAGCACGCGCTGCGCGATGTCCTCGGAGTCACCGCGCCAGAAGGTCACGGACACCGACGGATATTTCTTCATAAAGGCCTCGGTGAGCGGCTGCAGGGCCTGATCGGCGATCATCGCCGAATAGACCACGAGCTCGCCTTCCTTGGCGGCACCTTCCACGAGAACCTTCTCTCGATCAGCACCGGTATAGTGCAGGATCTCCTCCTGACTCTGCGCAAACACCGGCGTCCCGAGACCCGCCAAAAGCGGGAAAGCCATAACTATGCTAATTGAATGCGTAATGCGTCTCCGTCTGTTCATTGTCTTCCTCCCAAAGACTGGTGGTGATGATGAGGGCGTCGGCGATCTTCACACCCCTCCCGCGGGTGCGAACGAAGACCGGATTGAGATCGATGGCCGCAAGCTGGCCATCGGTCGACGCCACGAAATTCGAGAACGCGACGAGGCAATCAATCAGGGCTTCTCTATCGAGTGGGGGAGCGCCGCGGAAACCGTCAAGGCGAACGGAAATCTTCAGCCGGGCGACCATCTCCGTGGCCTGCTGACGTGTCAGCGGAGCCAAACCGACACTTGCATCCTTGAACACCTCGACCATTACGCCGCCGCCACCCACGACAACCAGCGGGCCGAATTGCTCGTCATACGTCATGCCGATAATGAATTCCGCGCCTTCACCAACCATTTCCTGCACGAGGATACCGTCGATGGCAGCCTCTGGACAGGCCGTTTTGGCATTCGTCAAAATCTTCTGCGACATCGTTTCGGCGTCGTCGACGGTCGCGCCAAGGTGGACGCCGCCGACATCCGACTTGTGCGGGATATCGCGGGATTGGATTTTCAGGGCGACGCGGCCGCCGATCCTTTCCGTCAGCGCCTTCGCTTCCTTCGGCGTTTTTGCGAGATACTCCCGCGTGACCGGAAGGCCCGCCCGTCCGAGGATGCGCTTGCTTTCCGCTTCGCTGAACACGACGCCATCGCTGACATCCCCAGACGCGCGGCGCGCCTGCGGTGGCTCGCGGCGCGCGGACATGTTTTGCCGAAATGCCCCGTAGTCGGTCAGATGGCGGATCGCGCGCAGTCCGAGCTCGACATCCTCGACAAGCGGCAGCCCATGCTCCATCGCATAGCCGCGCCAATGCGCCGTCAGACTGTTCGAGATGAAGGAGAGCACGAGCAACGGCTTGCTCGCCGTCCTGGCGATCTCGGCCATGCGCGCGACGAGCTTGTCGTGATTTTCGGCGCCTTCGAGGCGCATGCCGAGGACGAGACCGATGACATCGATCTCAGCGCTATCGAGAAGCGCCCCGACGACGCCTTCAATCGCGCCCTCCTGACGCAGGCGCGGCATGCCGACCGTATCAAGGGGATTGCCGAAGTCGCGCGAAACACCGAGCGCCTCGCCGACACGGCGACTGGTCTCCTCGTCGATACGTCCGAAGGAGACGCCCGCTCGCTCGCCGAGGTCGCCAATCAGCGATGTGGCTCCGCCGGAGACGGTCAGCAGGCAGACGCGATTGCCCGCAGGCAGGGGCGCCGTCGCCAGCAACGCTGCCGTTTCCACCAGTTCGTCGAGACTTGAAACGGCAGCGACGCCGTTTGCGCGGAATAGCGCCTCATAGGCCTCGTGTCTGCCGGCAAGCGTCCCGGTGTGGGCGAAGGTGGCGGCTTGGCCGGCGGTGCTCTGACCGAGCTTCAGGATGACCAGCGGCTTGATCCTGGATGCCCGCTCGACGGCGGCTCGGAACCGCCGTCCGTCCTTTGCGCCCTCCATGATGCAGGCGATGACGCTCGTCTTTGGGTCATCCGCAAGGAAGTCGATATAGTCCGCCAGGTCCAGCACCGCCTGGTTGCCGATCGAGATCAGATAATTCATGCCGATGCCGCGATTGGCGCTGAGTTCAGCCACCGCGTTGAGCAGACCGCCGCTTTGAGAGACAAGCGAAATGCCGCCGGCGTCGAGTTTTGCGGGAATGTCGGCCATGGTCGCAGCAAACCGGTGGGCGAGCGTGGCGATACCCATGCAATTGGGCCCGGCGACCGCCATGCCGGAAACCTTCGCGATCGCCGCAAGACGTTCCTGTCGCTCCCGGCCCTCGGGCGTACCCGCGTCGGCAAAGCCCTCGGAGACGACGAGAGCGGCGCGAACGCCGATCGCTGCGGCCTCCTCGACAAGGGCGAGCACGCCCTCTGCCGGGACCGATATGACGATGCAGTCCGGCACCGCAGGAAGGGCGCTGAGGCTGGGGACGCAGGAGACGCCGGCGATCTCCGCGGCATTGGCGTTGACCGGCCAGATCTTGCCTTCGAACCCGGAACGCAGCGCCGAATTCAGCATCTTGTTGCCGGCGCCGCCCTTGGCGGACACCCCGACAAAGGCAACGGAACGAGGCGCAAGCAGGCTCCGGGCAGGAAGGGAATGTATCTGGCCAGTCATGTGTTTCCTCATCCCCTCACGACACGGAACTTGGGAAGCGTGAAGCCCTGGGCGGGATGGTCCTCATAGACGATTTCGACCGTCTGCCCGATCTTGTGGATGTCGGTCGGCAGGTCATCGCCGACGAGCTGAGAGCTGATCAACGGCCCTTCTTCGAGCTCGATCAGCGCGTAGACGTAGGGCACCTCTTCCTTGAAGCCGGGATGAAAGGCCCAATGATGGATGTTGAAGGCGAAGATCTTGCCGCGGCCGGACGCCTCCGTCCATTCGCAGTTGGCGGCGAATGGCTCGTTTTCGTGGTTCTGGCAATAGGCCTTCGGCCAGTAGACCGCGCCGCATTGCTGGCATTTCCAGACGAGAAGCTTGTGCTCCTTGAGCCCGTCCCAGAAGGCTTCATTGTCGTGGTCGATGCTGGGATAGGGCTTCTTCCAGTCGAGATCGACGGTATAGGATTGCGGATTGACGTTCATGCGTGCCTCCCGAGCAACGTGCAGGTGTGGATGGAGCACATGCCTGGCGAGACGAGTTCGCCGCCATGGCCGGTGGTGAGAACGATGTCGCAATCCTCGATCTGACGTTCGCCCGCTTCACCGCGAAGCTGCCGGACAGATTCGGCCAATCCGGTGAGGTCTCCGAGGTGGTAGCAGGAGAGCAGCCCACCGCCGGTATTGACGGGAATTGAGCCGCCGGGCGCCATGTTGCCGTCAGCGACGAAGGCACCGCCCTCGCCCTTCTTGCACCAGCCGTAGTCCTCAAGCTGGAACAGAACTTCGGCCGTGAAGCAGTCATAGAGCTGGGCGCAATCGACATCGTCGAGCGTGATATCGGCCTGGCTGAAAGCCTGCTTCTTGGCAGGCTCGACGGCCATGTGGGTGAAGTTCTTCTTCTCCCACCACAAATCGGCGGAGACTTCGCCAAACCCCTGGCCGAGCACGTAGACCGGCGGCCTGGCGCAGTCCTTGGCGCGGTCCGCCGTCGTGAGGATGAAGGCGATCCCCCCATCCGATACCTGGCTCATGTCGAGCAGGTGATAGGGCTCGGCGACCAGCGGCGAACTCTGGTGATCTTCGATGGTGATCGGCCGGCCGTACATCTTGGCTTCCGGATTCATGCAGGCCCATTGGCGCTCCGCGACGGAAATGGCGCCGAGCTGCTCGCTGGTCGTGCCATAGACGGCCATGTGGCGAGCCGCCATCCAGCTATGGTGGCTGACAGCGCGAGAGTCACCGAGCGGCTTGCCCCAGTAGCCGCGCTTTTCGGCATGCGCCATGCCGCGAAACCCCTTTTTGCGGGTCTCCTGCGATTGCGACCAGTCCGTCACCGCGCCCATCAGCACGACATAATCCGCAATGCCTCTATCGAGATAGGACATGGCGGCGGCCATGCCGAGACCGGCCAGTGCCCCGCCGCGCCCACAGGTGAAGTAGAAATTGTTCTTGATGCCGAGAACACGCGTGAAGGCGTCCGAGTAATTGGCGCGGTCGCCGCCACCGCCCGTACGCCTCAGATCTATCGCGCCGCCGATATCGGCCCTTGTCAGGCCAGCATCGGCGATCGCAAGCCTCGCCGCCTCTGCCGCGATCATTCGTTCCGATCGGTCGGGTTGCGGCCCGGCAATGACGCCGAGACCAACGATCGCGTATTTTCCAGAAGATGCATGCTTTCCCACCTCGGTCATCCTTTCGTCATCGTGATAGCTTCGTAATTCTCGGCCGCCCGATCGCTTGTGCCGGCATCGACCTTTTCCACTCCGGTTCCGGGGCCGGACGGTAGCCGGAGCACCCCGTCTTCAACCGACAAGCCACCAAAGGGATCACCGAGCAGCCGCTCGAACTCGCCGAGCTCGCAAGCGTATTGCGCTCCCGGAAGTGCACAGGCGAGGTGAATGGCGAAGGAAGAGAGCAGACGGCTGCCGACCGCGGCGCCCATGCGGTAGCGGATTCCCGCCTGTTCGCAGATTGCAGCCGCCGCAAGCGTATTGCGGATACCGCCGAGCTTCGGGATTTTCAGGCTGATCGCATCGACGCGCCGATGCTTTGCCAGGTCATAGACTTCTGCGAGGGAGCCCGCCGCTTCGTCAGCCTCGACGGCGATCGGGACCAACTTCGTCACAAGTGACAGGCCTTCGAGATCCTCGACTGGCACTGGCTGCTCGACGAGTTCGATGCCATGATCCGCCATCTTCAGGATCGCAGTTACCGCATCCTTCGGCGAATAGGACTGGTTGGCATCGATCGTCAAATGCACGTCCGGACCAACCTCGGCACGGATGGCCGCGACCCGCGCGACATCCTCATCGACATCGCCGTGCACCTTGATCTTCAGGTAACGATATCCCTGGTCGACCAGGAGTCTTGCCTGAACTGCCATCTTGTCCGGCGACTTGATGGCGAGAATGCGCAGGATCGGCACCTCACTGCGCCGTTTGCCGCCGATGAGCGTCGCGAGCGGGACATTCAGAATCCTTGCCAGAAGATCGTGGAGCGCACAGTCGACGGCGGCCTTCGCCTGCGGAGCCCCACGCAGCCTGCGGTCGAGCAGCTGCATGATGGCGCCGATCTCGTCAACACGACTACCGAGCACCAAGGCACGGAAGTGACCGAGCTCCGCGACGAGCGTGGACTTGATCGAGCCCATATGGGCCGTGGCCGAGGCATAGCCGAACCCCTCGGCCTCTGCCGTCGCGACGCGCAGGATGACACCTTCCGTGTTTGGCTTGGCGCCAAGCGCGAACTTCCATTCCGGATCGTCCTTCTTCAGGACCACCGGCTCGACATCGAATGCGACAATTTCCATGATTCAGCTCCCGTTGCGCAAAACGTCGGCAGAGCAGAATTCTCAGGCGCTTCCGGCCTCGCTGTTGATCGCGATGACGCGGCGGCCGAGATAGTGGGCCTCGGGGCCGTAGAGCAGGTCGCGCACGTCGGCAGGGGTCAACAGTTTGATGAGCTGGTCGGTCTGGCCGCTCAGCGGCAGCACCAGCCCGCCCGCCTGCGCAAGGTCGAGAACGACGTCCATGTCCTTCTCGTGCCAGGTGAAACGGGTACCGTCCCAGCGTTCCAGCGTGTTGTTGTAGCCCGGGCTCTTCAGCAGAATTTCGCGCATGCGCTGCGCATCGACGCCGTAGCGCTTGGCAAGGAGCAGCGCTTCGTAGTTGCCGACGCAATGGATCCAGTGCAGCAGATTGTTGCAGGCCTTGGCGAGCTGTCCGGAGCCGATCTCGCCGACGTGCAGAACGTCGCGGCTGTAGCTCATCAACACCGGACGCGCCTTCTCGACATCGGCCTCACGTCCACCGCAGAGTGAAAGCAGCGTGCCCTCGCGCGCTCCCTCCAGGCCATAGACGACCGGCGCGTCGATGAAATTCACACCATAGCTGTCACAGTAATCGCTGAGTTCGCGCATCGTGCCCGGATTGTTGGTCGCGGCAATCGCAATGACCGAGCCCTTCTTGGCGATGGGCGCCAACTCCCTGGTCACCGCGCGCGACTGATCATCGGTCGCGACGACGGCGATGAAAACGTCGGCCATCGTCGCGAGATCGGCGAGGTCTTTTGCAGCCGTGATGCCCGCGGCGGATGCCTTGGCGAGGCATTCCGCATCAAGGTCGTAGGCAGCTACGGCGAAGCCCGCCTTCAGCACATGCGACGCCATGGCCAATCCCATTGCGCCGACGCCCACGAATCCAACTCTTGCCGACATGCAATCCTCCCCTCCTGCCTTGGAAAAATGCCAGCCGAAACCGTTGGGACACGCATGAGCGCTCCCTGAAGGCCAACAATGATCATGCGATGATTGAAATCCGGACTATCCGGAAATGCTCCTCCTCGACCGTCGCTTCGATTGTGCGACACCGTCTCCTCACGGCTTCGTACAACCCCGTCCTCAAGGACTTCCCGCTTCGGCCTTCCCTGGGCAAATCGATCGTAACCGCCGGGAATGATCGAAGTCTGCGTTTCGGAAGTTCTAAAATCAAGAAGAATGATTTGATATCGTTCAAACCAGAAGTTAGAACTGACTATCGTCAAATCCAGTTTCTCGGGGAGGTGAAATATGGATCTGCGTTCGGTCAATCGGTTCCTTGCAGTCGCTGAACTGGGCAGCCTGAACAAGGCCGCGCAGCGCCTCAATCTTTCCCAGCCGGCACTTTCGAAAAGTATCCAAATGCTTGAATATGCTTTCGGAGTGCCGCTGCTCGACCGCGGCCCGCGCGGCATCACGCTCACTTCCTTTGGCGAGGCGGTCTTCGATCATGCCCGGCGCATTGCCGCGGAGATGCGCAAGATGGAAAGCGAAATCAAAGCGATCCGCACGCTTGGATCGGGCGAGATCAACGTCGGCGCTCCGCTTGGCCCTGACAGCCGCACGCTCGCTTTTGCGATCCTCAGGCTCGTGACTGACGAGCGGCGTCTGACCATCAACATTGCCAATGGCACTCGCAGTGACCTGATCCGCCCATTGCTGCTCGGCGATCTCGACTTCCTGATCGCGACCCTCTTCGAGCCGGAGGATCTTCCGCCCGATGTCGAGCAGAGCGAGCTCTATCTCGATTCCATGATCCTCGTCGTACGCGCCGGTCACCCTATGCTTGACGGTCACCAGATCGAACTCAAGGACCTGGCCCAGTACCCTTGGGTGGTATTGACCGGCAACCGCGACCTCGAAGGCGCGCTGCGCAAGATCGTAGGCATGGAGTTCAATAAATCGGTTCTGCGCAGCGGCTCTCCGATGTTCGTCAAGAACATTCTCCAGAAGAGCGAGTTCATCGGCCTTGTGCGCCAGGACGCCGTCCGAATAGAGCTCGAAACAGGTTCGTTGGTCGAGATCGATATATCCGGCCAGCTTGACATCCAGGAGCTCGTGCCGGCGCAAAAGGTGGGATTGATCTTCCGATCCGACGTTTCAATTCCGGTGGCGAGCCAGGCCTTGATCCAGGAGATCACAACCGCGACACGCGCAAGCTCCGGAGCCCTCACCAGCCTGACCGACCGGCCAGGGTCGCGGCTCTAACTTTTGCATCGTTAGCGGGATAGCAGTCTGCCGAGCGACCGACCGCTTTTCAGCGGGAATACGCGACGACTGGGAAAATTCACGGAATTTTAGGCACTTGCGGAACACATATGGAACATATAGTGTCTGTTCTTGATTTGTTTCGCGATTCTGGAGTGACGCGCCATGCTAACCCGCAAGCAACAGGAATTGCTTCTGTTCATTCACGAACGAATGAAGGAATCCGGGGTGCCGCCGTCCTTCGATGAGATGAAAGACGCGCTGGACCTCGCCTCCAAGTCGGGCATCCACCGGTTGATTACAGCGCTCGAGGAACGTGGGTTCATTCGCCGCCTTCCCAACCGGGCGCGCGCACTTGAAGTCATCAAGCTGCCTGAGGCCTATACAACGAGCCCGCAGCCTCGGCGTGGCTTCTCGCCAAGCGTGATCGAAGGCAGCCTGGGCAAGCCGCCTGCCGCGCCGGCCGCCGCGCCGAAATCGCCGCCACCGAGCGATACCGCATCCGTTTCGGTGCCGGTCATGGGACGAATCGCGGCCGGTGTTCCGATCTCCGCGATCCAGAACAACACGCACGACATTTCCATCCCGGCCGAGATGTTGGGCAGTGGCGAACACTACGCGCTCGAAATCAAGGGCGACTCGATGATCGAAGCGGGTATCTTCGACGGCGACACTGTGATCATTCGGAATGCAAACACGGCTAATCCCGGCGACATCGTCGTTGCACTGGTCGACGATGAAGAGGCAACGCTCAAACGGTTCCGCAGAAAGGGCGCGTCCATTGCGCTCGAAGCGGCCAACCCGGCCTATGAAACGCGGATATTCGGGCCGGACCGCGTCAAGATCCAGGGCAAGCTCGTTGGCCTCATTCGCCGCTATCACTAAGCGCGTCGCGTTAAATCGGACTTATGTGACGCGCCTTAGATCAGTGCTTTTGTGCATCTCGTTGCCCCAACCACGGCACACTTTTGAGCGACACGCATTCGTTTGACGATGTAAGCGGTATTCGAGCCTGGTTGCAGGAGGCGGTGGCGTTTAGAAGCTGCTGGTCGGATGTTCTTTTTGAGCGCGAGACCTGACCTACCGGCTTCTCAGGATTCCTACCGTTGTTTCCGTGGTCGCAGCCGAATGCGGGCACGCCACGGAAGGCCCCTCGCCCAGACACTCGCGAAGCGTCTGGATTGGACCAAGATCATCGATTTTCTTGAGATAAGATCCCTTTGAGGCCTCAGGCGTCGAAGAACCACTGGCCTGCAATACCTCCAGCACCGCGCCGTTGGCCTGCTGCATGTTTTAGTCCGAGTCGACAACGATTTAGAAAACATGCAGTAGAGCGAGGCAAACGTTCAGCAGGAAGAAAAAGCCGGCCCATGCCCTTCGGCAGAGACCGGCGAGTGTACAAACCGCGCTTCAAAGCAAAAACTCGTTGTAAATGATATCGAGGGAGTTTAGGGGCGACACCTGCCATGATCCATGGACCTTAGTCCTACGGGACGTTGCCAAAGGTCTTAGGATTGTTGTGCGGTCCGCTCTTCGGCATGTAGCTATGACCGCGCGCAGGCGACATCCATGCCGGCGATCGAGGCGTTGGGGTGACCAGAGCCCGCTCGGCTGTCCCTTCGAGCCGCTATGGGACCTTCGTTGGAAAGAGTGCCGGACTGACGAGGTCATGACATATGGCCTCGATCCTTGCCCTGGTGATGAGGCTTAGGCAATTCTCGCAATCTGCTTGAAGCGGATATGTTAAGCTATTGATTTTGTTTGGAGGCCTCGCCCGGAATTGAACCGGGGTACAAGGATTTGCAGTCCTCTGCGTCACCACTCCGCCACGAGGCCTCTCGCGCTCGATCGATCAAGCGATGGCCGGCGTTTAGAACGAATCTATGAGGAGCGCAAGGGGGAAGGACTCGAAAAAGGTAGAACGTACGAAGGCATTCACCGTTCTCCCCAGCAATCCCCAGCGGCATCCAATCGGCGGATTCGTCAGCCGCCCCGCTGCCTCCAGACATCGGTTCCGCGTGCCAAGTTCAGGACTTTCCGGACGAATTTTGCTGGCCGCGCCAGCGTGCCCACCAGACCGCCAGTTTGCGGCGACGCCGGCGGATCGCCGGTATGTCGTGAGAGAGCACAAGCAGCCCCAGAGGAATCATCCAGAAACCGAGCACCGGCAGGAAGCCCAACACGCCGCCCACGATAAGAAGCGAGCCAAGCAGAATTCTAAGCACCGGCGAGTTGGGCAAGCTTATACGCCATTTTCCGAGAACGATCTCACGTGTCTGCGGATCGATGCCGAAATGTCGTTCTTTCCTGGCGTTCGTCATTATTGCTCTTTCATGCTCCTCCCCCAGAATTGGGGCCTTCTCCACAGCCTCGCAACCGACGTTGTCATTTTTTTTGAAAAACCGCTTGGCAAATCGAAAAAGCATTTGTATTAGCAGCCTCACTTCTGCGGCGCAGATGATCCCTGGTAGCTCAGCGGTAGAGCACTCGACTGTTAATCGATAGGTCGCCGGTTCGAATCCGGCCCGGGGAGCCAGTTTCAAAGAGCCATTCGCGGCAAGTACGCGAATGGCTCTTTTCGTTTGTCAGTATAAAACGCGTCGCCTTCGATCGGACTCATGTGACGCGCTTTAGGTCATTTGCTTTTATGCATGTCGTTGTCCCAAAACCGCTGCACACTTTTGGGCGACATGCATTAGTCCCGAAGGTTCCTCATGCGTGTTGCATGGCTTTTCCTGGCTCTCGCGATCGCGACCGAGGTCGCTGGCCTCACCGCGATGAAGGCCGCGTCCGCCTCCGGCTCCTATGCCGGACATGCGATCATGTATGCATCGATTGCGCTCTCATACGTATTCCTCGCCAGGGCCGTGAAGACGATCTCTGTCGGCGTCGCCTATGCCATCTGGGAAGGGTCAGGTGTCGCCCTCATCACGCTGGTCTCGGTGTTCGTCTTTGGCCATGCACTGAGCGGCCGTGAAATGCTGGGCCTGTCGATGGCCATCGTCGGGATACTGCTCGTCAACGCGGGCGAGGCACCGGAAGAGGAAGCGGCGGGAGAAGCGGCCCGATGAGCGCCAACAGCTTCTATTTCGCTTTCGCGGTTATGGCCGGCGTCCTCGACGTCGCTGCGAATCTGGCTTCCACGAAGTCGAACGGCTTTGCACGGCGCGGCTGGGGCGTGCTTTCGATTCTCCTGGTACTTGCCGCCTTCGCGCTGCTTGCGGAGGCGGTCAAGGGCATGGAACTTGCCATCGCCTATGCGGTGCTCGGTGCCACCGGCATCTTCGGCACCGCGATCTGCGGGCGTCTCTTCTTCGGTCAGAAGCTGAAACCGGTCGGCTGGCTCGGCCTGTCGCTCGTCTTCGGTGCGGTTCTCGTGCTTCACACCGCCTGACGCGACCGCCCCTTCGTTCTGGATTGCGACTTTTTCGCCGTGGTGGCGGGCACGCGCCCGGGCACGAGCCAGTTGAGAAGCGCGAAATAGGCCCTGTACGGCAGGAAACGCGCCAGTTTAACCGCATAGGTAAAGCGTTTCGGGAACGTGATCTCGAAGCGCCCTGATTTCAGGCCGAGGCAAATGCGCTCCGCCGCCTCCTCTACGCTCACCAGGGCCGGTCGCGGGAACTTGCCTCTGGCGGAGGCGGCCGTGTCGACAAAACCCGGACAGATCAATTGCAGGCGGATGCCGATACGATCGAGGTCGAATTTCAAGCTCTCGGCCATATTGATGAGCCCTGCCTTGGTCGCCCCGTATGCAGCGCTCATCGGCAGGCCGCTGTATCCCGCCAGCGACGACATGATGGCGATCTGGCCATGGCCGTTCGCCTTCATGTGTTCGACAACGGGTACGAGGCAATTGACCACGCCATGAAGATTGACCGCAAAGCTCTTATCGAAGGCGTCCCGGTTAAGATCGTCGCCGCGCACCGGAATCACTACGCCCGCATTGAGCAGGGCCAAAGCCACCCGGCCGTGATCGTATTCGATCGCCGCCAGCAAACGCTCCATGTCGCTCGGATCCGTGACGTCCCCATCGAGAACGACAATCCTGCCGGGGCCTGACGCCTCATGCTGAAGCGCCACCAGCCTCTCGTGGTTACGTGCCGTGACGACGACCGAGTACCCCTCCTCAACCAGCCTCAGGGCGACGGCGCGCCCGATGCCCGAACTCGCCCCTGTTATCCACACCATTCCATGGTCGGGTCGGGCTGTGAATGCAGTCGCCATTTCGTCCTCGCGTGCATCGGGAAGGGCTTCCCCTTCCAAAACCCGTGGCTGTCTCCCCCCTGCCCGGGTTTAATGCCTCTCCGACGGCAACGCCTGTCCAGATTTTCCACTTTCGACCGCCCTTTTGACGACCGAGACGAATTTTGCCCGGGACAGGTTAGCTGCGAAACGCTATTTCTTGCCTAGTGCACAGGCTGAGCCGAAAACACGCCAATATTTCGGCGATCTTGCCTGTAAACCAAATGTTTATCGGATCGCCGTTCATCAGGGTTTATGCTGGGCTCAGACCCGGCGTCTGTTCCGTCCAGCGTGAGGTTTTCAAAATGACCGTTCTTCCGTCCGTGCTCGAAGCGATCGGCAACACACCGTTGATCCGACTCCAGGCCGTTTCCGAAGCCACCGGCTGCACCATTCTGGGCAAAGCGGAGTTTCTCAATCCGGGCCAATCGGTGAAGGACCGAGCGGCCCTCTGGATCATCCGCCAGGCGGAAAAATCCGGGCAGCTGAAGCCCGGCGGCGTCATCGTAGAAGGCACGGCCGGCAACACCGGAATCGGCCTCGCGGTCGTCGCCAGCGCGCTCGGCTATCGCACGGTCATCGTAATCCCTGAAACGCAGAGCCAGGAAAAGAAGGACGCGCTGCGCCTGCTGGGCGCCGAACTGGTCGAAGTTCCCGCAGTACCCTACAAAAATCCCAACAACTACGTGAAGATTTCGGGCCGACTGGCCGCCGAACTTGCCAAGACGGACCCGAACGGCGCGATCTGGGCAAATCAGTTCGACAATGTCGCCAACCGCGACGCGCATGTGGAAACAACCGCGCCGGAAATCTGGCGCGACACGGACGGCAAAGTCGACGGTTTCATTTGCGCGGTCGGCTCTGGAGGCACGCTCGCCGGCGTGGCACAAGGGTTGCGGGCCAAAAATGCAGCCGTCAAGATCGGTATTGCCGATCCGGAAGGGGCCGCACTTTACAATTACTATGCACATGGCGAGCTCAAGGCGAGCGGAAGCTCGATCACCGAGGGCATCGGCCAGGGCCGCATCACGGCCAACCTCGAAGGGTTCACGCCGGACTTCGCCTACCAGATTCCCGATTCGGAAGCCGTGCCCTATGTCTTCGACCTTATCGAAAAGGAAGGGATCTGCGTCGGGGGCTCGACCGGCATCAACATTGCCGGCGCGGTGCGCCTCGCCAAGGATCTCGGTCCCGGCCACACGATCGTAACGATTCTCTGCGACTATGGTAACCGCTATCAATCGAAGCTTTTCAACCCGGACTTTCTGATCTCCAAGGGCCTGCCGGTGCCAAACTGGCTGAAGACCACTTCGAACATCACCGTCCCGTACGAACCCGTCGGATAAAATTTACGATGATCAAGACCGTTACCGCCCTCTTCCGTGAAGATTTCTACCTCTCGACCTGCGAGGCAAGTGTGACAGGGATCCTCGAGAATGGCGGGATCGAGCTTGATCAGACGTGCTTTTATGCCACCTCGGGCGGGCAGCCGGGCGATACCGGCTTTCTCGAGCGTGACGACGGAAGCCGAATCGCAATCGCAGGCACCAGGCACGGCGCCACCAAAGACGTCATCATACACGTCCCGGCGGGAGGTCAGCCTTCACCGGCGATCGGCGAAAAGCTCGTCCTCCACATCGACTGGCCGCGCCGATACCGATTGATGCGCATGCATACCGCCTGCCACCTGCTTTCCGTCGTTTGCCCCTTCCCGATCACAGGCGCCGCCGTCGGGGAGGACGAAAGCCGCGTCGACTTCGACATGAGCGAAACGATCGACAAGGATCAGGTAACCGCCGCGCTCATGAAACTCGTCGACGAGAACCACCCCGTTTACGTGCAATGGATCACGGACGAGGAACTCGCGGCCAACCCCGGCATCGTCAAATCGAAGAACGTCCGCCCGCCGATGGGCCTTGGCAGGGTGAGCCTCGTCTGCATCGGAAAGGATTCCGCCGTCGATAGCCAGCCCTGCGGCGGCACGCATGTTTCCGAGACCCAGGAAGTGGGCGCGATTCACATCGCCAAGGTAGAAAAGAAGGGTAAGGAGAATCGGCGTTTTCGAATACGCTTCGGATCGCCCGAGGATCGTGCGGCTGTTTGAGTCTGTGGAGAGACGACAATGGATAACAAGAACGAGAACAAGAGTGCTTTTGTCGTTTCTGCGGACTGGCTCCAGCAGCGCCTTGCCGATCCGACGGTGAAGATCCTGGATGCTGCCTGGTACCTGCCGGCGCAGAACCGGGACCCGAAGTCGGAATACGCGGCGGCGCACATCCCCGGTGCGATATTCTTCGACCAGGATGCGATCGCCGACCAATCAAGCGGGCTGCCGCATACCCTCCCCTCGCCGCAGGCCTTCGCGGAAGCCGTCGGTGCCATGGGGATTGGCGAGGACGACACAATCGTCGTTTACGACGGGCCGGGCATCTTCACCGCGCCGCGCGTGTGGTGGATGTTCCGGATCATGGGCGCAAAGAACGTCTTCGTTCTCGATGGCGGGCTGGATGGCTGGAAGGCGGAAGGACGGCCGACGACCCAGGAAATCCCTGATCCGAGGCCGCGCGTTTTCAACGCCACGTTCAATGCTGCGGCCGTCACCTCCTTCGAGCGCATGAAGGAGATTGTCGCGAACCGGCTCGCTCAGATTGCTGATGCGCGCGGCGCAGGCCGCTTCACCGGCGAGGAACCGGAACCGCGAGCCGGCATGCGCTCGGGGCATATGCCTGGAGCCAAGAGCCTGCCGTCCGGCGTTTTTTCCGAAGGAGGCAAGCTCAAGAGCCTCGACGCCCTGCGCCAAACCTTTAGCGATGCTGGCGTCGACCTGACGCGGCCGGTCGTCACCACTTGCGGGTCCGGCGTCACCGCGGCAATCATAACTCTTGCCCTGCAATCGCTGGGGCACACGGACAATACGCTCTATGATGGCTCCTGGTCGGAGTGGGGCGGACGGCCCGACACGCCGGTCACGACCGGCAGAGAGTGAGTGCCATGCAAGAATCGAAATCTGCGGCGATCACGGCGCACGTGACCGAGCTCGAAATGACGTCACCGCCGAAACAAAGCCTGCCGATACCCGTCAACATCCACACGGCCGTATTGCGCGTATCGGACATCCCGCTCGCCTATTACCGCTTCCTTTACCTTCGTGTCGGCAAGCGCTGGCATTGGACGGAGCGCCTGCGGATGAGCGACGAGGAACTGGCGGACGTGCTCCACAACAAGGAGACGACGGTTACTGTGCTCTACGTCGACGGTGCACCGGCCGGCTTCTTCGAACTGCACGAACGCGAAAACGACGTCATCGAGCTCACTCATTTCGGCCTTATGGAACACGCACTCGGTCTCGGCCTCGGCAAATGGTTCCTGCTGCAGACGTTGCTGGCGGCCTGGGCGATGAACCCGAGCAAGGTCAAGGTGACGACGAACAATCTCGACCACCCGCGTGCCCTTCAGCTTTATCAGCAGTTCGGCTTTTCGCCGGTCGCGACGCGGGAGGCAATTGTCGAACCCTTGAGCGACGCCGAGTTGCTTGCTTTGGCAAAAAAGCTCTGACGTCGATAGTACTGTGCATCTCTTCAGGAGCCTAACGTTATAGCGCTTTGAATTCCTGCACGTTTTTCCATAAATCGGCTCCGATCCCCAATCGATGCGCGAGGCAAGTTTCGGGTGTCGAGGCGGACCGAAAAAGCGCATCCATCTCCTCCTAGATTTCTTAGGAGGAGAACCGCCATGGCTCTACGCTACATCCCGATGCCCCACAACCACGCAGAACGACTGCGCGGCAGCGCCCTTGATGCTTATGGGAACCAACCTGAGCGGCGTATTTCGGACGGCGACGGCATTCCCTGCCGATATTGTCTACGCAACGTCGATCGCGGCGAGCCCTATCTTGTGCTCGCTTATCGACCCTTTGCGTCAGCACAAGCTTACGCGGAGACCGGACCGATCTTCCTCCACGCCGACGAATGCACCGGACACGACGGACAGTCGCTGCCGCCTATCCTCGCAGCCAGCAAGGAGTATCTGTTGCGAGGATACGGGGGCGACGATCGCATCGTCTACGGAACCGGTGGCGTCATCGCCGCGGAAAGGCTGACAGAGCGCGCCGAAGAACTCTTGGCTCGGACGGACGTTGACTACGTGCACGTGCGTTCCGCCAAGTATAACTGCTATCAGTGCCGTATCGAGATTGCCTGAGACTACGGCGCCGCGCGTCCCGCGCAAAGGCCCGGCGCCTAAACGCCGGGCCAGCAGTTCGATCCTCAGGCGACGTTGAGAACGGCCTCGGGCGCATAGGCATCATAGCCAAGCGCCTCCGCCACCGGCCGGTTCGTCACGCGGCCCTTGTGCACGTTGAGGCCGGCACGCAGGTGGCGGTCCTCGGCGATCGCCTTGAGGCCACGATCGGCGAGCTGCAGGCCGTAGTAAAGCGTGGCGTTGTTCAACGCATGCGCCGAGGTCACCGGCACCGCGCCCGGCATATTGGCGACGCAATAATGCACGACGCCGTCCACCTCGTAGGTCGGTTCGGAATGCGTCGTCGCGTGCGAAGTCTCGAAGCAACCGCCCTGGTCGATGGCGACATCGACGATGACCGCACCTTTTTTCATGCCGGAAAGCATTTCGCGGGTGACGAGCTTGGGGGCCGCCGCCCCTGGGATGAGCACGGCGCCAATCACCAGATCCGCGGAAAAGACTTCCTCCTCGAGCGCATCGATCGTCGAGAAGCGGGTGTGAACGCGACCGTTGAAGATATCGTCGAGTTGACGCAGGCGCGGGATGGAGCGGTCAAGAATCGAAACGTCCGCACCGAGACCGGCGGCCATCTTGGCTGCATGCAAGCCGACAACGCCACCGCCAATAATCGCGACCTTGGCCGGCAACACTCCCGGCACACCGCCAAGGAGGATACCACGGCCGCCGTTCGCCTTCTGAAGCGACGTCGCGCCCGCCTGGATGGAAAGCCGTCCGGCGACCTCCGACATCGGCGCAAGGAGCGGCAATCCACCGCGCTCATCCGTCACCGTTTCGTAGGCGACCGCCGTAACACCTGAGTTGAGCAATCCCTTCGTCTGCTCGGGATCCGGCGCCAGATGCAAATAAGTATAGAGAATTTGGCCTTCGCGCAGTTGCGTCCATTCGGAAGGCTGCGGTTCCTTGACCTTGACGATCATGTCCGACTTTTCGAACACTTCCTTGGCCGTCGAAACAATCCGCGCTCCTGCAGCGCGATAAGTGTCGTCATCTGCCCCGATCCCTGCCCCGGCCTTGGTTTCGACGATCACCTCGTGACCATGGGCGACATATTCCCGTACCGAACCGGGGGTCAGACCAACACGGTATTCATGGTTTTTGATTTCCTTCGGGCAACCGACACGCATCTGAGCGTTCCTCTCCTCTTTATGGGCTGTGCGCCGCATTGATGACGCGCCCAGCAAAACAGATGGCCCTGCGAATGTCCTTGCAAAGAGCTGTCCGACAGCGCATTGCTTTCGAATATTATTGCGTAGTTGAATGCAACCACGAAGGAAATCCCGAATGAGTGAGCTCGACAGCATTGATCATGCGATTCTGCGTATCCTCCAGCAGAATGGCAGGATATCCAATGCGGATCTCTCGGCGAAGGTCGGCCTTTCCCCTTCTGCCTGCTCCCGGCGTGTCGACATTCTCGAAAAATCGGGCACGATCAGCGGCTATCACGCCCGCGTCGCCCACAAGGCGCTCGACTACAAGATCATGGTCATCGTGCATATCTCGCTGTCGGGCCAATTCGCCAAAACGCTTGCCGAATTCGAGGCTGCCGTGAAACTCTGCCCCAATGTGTTGGTCTGTTATTTGATGTCGGGAGAATACGACTACATCCTGCGCGTCGCAGCCAAGGACCTGGAGGATTACGAGCGGATTCACCGGGACTGGCTGTCCGCCCTGCCGCATGTCGTGAAGATCAATTCCAGTTTCTCACTGCGCGAGGTCATCGATCGGCCCAATGTCGGCATTTGAGCGTCTTCGGCGTCGCCGTATACCCGACTATCTGCCGACCACGCGATTTCGACCGCCGCTCTTGGCGGCATAGAGACGCAAGTCCGCTTGGGACAGCAACTCGCGAACGCCGTTCCCGTCGCCGAATGCCGACGAAAGGCCTATGCTCGCCGTCACCGGAGCGCCATTCGGAGTAGCTACCCGCCCGGCAATTGCGCGTCGTATGTCCTCGGCGCGCGAAAGCGCGTCCGGATAGGCAAGCGCGGGGCACAGGACGACAAACTCTTCGCCGCCATACCGGAACAGGCGGTCCGTCGGTCTGAGGGTCGCCTTTACCGTCGCGACCAGCTTTTGCAGCAGATGATCTCCCTCGATATGCCCGAAGCGGTCATTGACGCTCTTGAAGTGATCGACGTCGATGATCATCAGGCTGACCGGCGTGTTTTTCGCGGCAGCATCGCGCAGCATCTGCTGCCCCTCGACTTCGAAGCGGCCGCGATCGAGCGCGCCGGTCAACGTGTCTTTGCCGGAGCGCGACAGCAAATCTTCGTAGCGTTCGCGGAACGTCAGGTCATTGAAGATATCGCCGAGCGGCCGATCGGAGATCGCCAAAAACGGGTGCCGCGACGCATTGAGATAAAGGCCGATGGCGACTGCAAAGAACGGCGCCGCCAGCATCTTCGCCATCCATCCGCCCCAGAAGACATCCGCCGGCGCACCGTTCACCCAGTGCAATGCGGCATAGAAGCCCAGCTGGTCGAGGGTCAGGACCACGACGCCGCAGATCAGGAATCGAGCCGTGACGAACCGGCGCAGCCAGCGCCCCAGCCTCTCGTAGAGCAGAATGATGATCAGGGAATCGAAATAGAGCAGCGTCGTGCCCCAGACCATCAGCCATCCCATCTCATCGATGAAAGCGATGTCGGCGACGCGATTGGGAACGATGGATACGGTGTCATGCAATCTGAGCAGCAGGCTCAGAGCCACGGTCAGAAAGTTGCCCGCAAGCAATCCGTAGATAGGCTGACGTACCGTCGCTGCGTCCTCCTTCACGTAGAGGAGCAGGATTATCATGAGCTTGCCGGAAAAGAACACGGCGGAGCCCGGGGAGATCACCCCAAACGGCAGTTGAACATAGAAAACGGCAGCGAGATAGGTTTCGATGAAATGCATCACGCCGAGCGCCGCCACGAACACGCCAAGTCCCAGGCGCCCACGCAGATGCAGCAACCAGATCATTGCCACCACGTAGATCAGTGCCTCGCCGAGGAAGAGAAGGAGATTGGCGTTTGGCATGCGCCCTGGATTTCCGTTTTTGTTCGCCAGTCTCTTAGAATTAAACTTTGAAGAAAACTTTACTCACTCTGTACCGCGGTGGCGTCGGAATAGGCAAGATTCCGCCGCTTTGCCTTGCCGTGCCTTTCGCCATAGTCTCCTGTATTCCAAGGTGTTACCGCAGGCCCGCAACCGCGTCCGCGGAGAGTTCAATATGGAGACAGCGATGCCGTCAATGACCGCTCTTCACCCCATTTCGCGCCGTTCGCTGCTTGGCGGGCTCGCCGCCTCCTCTGCCCTCGCGATGCTTCATCCTTTCTCCGCGCGTGCCGCGGCCAACCAGGCACATCTGCGCATCATGGAAACGACGGACCTGCACGTGCACGTGTTTCCTTACGATTATTACGGAGACAAACCGAACGACACGGTAGGGCTCGCGCGCACTGCCTCCATCATCGATGCGATCCGAGCCGAGGCAACGAACTCCGTGCTCGTCGACAACGGCGACTTCCTGCAGGGAAACCCGATGGGGGACTACATCGCTTACAAGCGCGGCATGAGGGAAGGCGATCTGCACCCGATCATCGGCGCGATGAACGTGCTCGGCTACGATTGCGGCACGCTCGGCAATCACGAGTTCAACTACGGCCTGGACTTCATGTTCAACGTACTGAACGGCGCCAACTTTCCGATCGTCTGCGCCAACCTGACGAAGGGCGCGCTTGCGGCGAACGCACGTCAGGATGCGCTCTTCCTCAAGCCCTATGTCATTCTCGACCGAAAGGTAAAGGACGGCGCCGGAGAGGAACATTCGATTCGCATCGGCCTGATCGGCTTCGTTCCACCGCAAATCATGACCTGGGATGCGAAGAACCTTGAGGGCAAGGCGAATGCGCGCGATATGGTCAAGGCGGCGGAAGCCTGGGTGCCGCAGATGCGCGAGGAAGGAGCGGACATTATCGTCGCGCTCTCCCACTCGGGAATCGGACAGCAAGACTATGCCGAAAACCTCGAGAACGCATCGGTGCCTCTGGCTGCTATCGACGGCATCGACGCGATCGTCACCGGTCACAGCCACCTCGACTTTCCCGGACCTAAATTCGAGGGCTTCGCCGGCGTCGACAACACCAAGGGACTGATTTCGGGCAAGCCGGGCGTCATGGGCGGCTTCTGGGGCTCCCATCTCGGTCTGATCGACCTGCTGCTCGAGCGCGACGGCGGTGCTTGGCGGGTGATCAGTTCGACGAGCGAAGCTCGCCCCATCTACCGGCGGGAGGAGAAGAAGGTGATTGCCGAAGTCGGCGACAAGGCGGACGTTCTGGCCGCCGCGCAGAAAGACCACGAGGCGACGCTCGCCTATGTCCGCACCCCGGTCGGCAAGACCTCGGCACCGCTCTATTCCTATTTGGCCCTCGTCGCCGACGACCCGTCGGTCCAGATCGTCAGCCAGGCACAGACCTGGTACATCCGCGACATGCTCAAGGACACGGAGCAAAAGGACCTGCCGGTTTTGTCCGCGGCGGCTCCCTTCAAGGCCGGCGGTCGTGGCGGCGCCGACTACTACACCGATGTGCCGGCAGGCGATATTGCCATCAAGAACGTTGCCGATCTCTACCTCTATCCGAACACGGTACAGGCCGTCGTCATCACCGGGGACCAGGTCGCCAATTGGCTCGAGATGTCGGCTGGTATCTTCAATCAGGTGGCTCGCGGATCCGTCGACGCGGAGCTGATCAATGCGAGCTTCCCGTCCTATAATTTCGACGTGATCGACGGCGTCACCTATGAGATCGACCTCTCACAACCGGCGAAGTTCGACAAGGACGGCAATCTGGTGAACGCCTCGGCAAAGCGCATCCAGAACCTGCAATTCGACGGCAAGCCGATCGACCCCGGGCAAAAGTTTGTGGTGGTGACCAACAACTACCGCGCCGGCGGTGGCGGCAACTTCCCGGATATAGCTTCCGACAAGGTGATCTTCGTCGCGCCGGACACCAACCGCGATGTCATCGTCCGCTACATCGTCGAGCAGGGAACGATCAACCCGTCGGCCGATGCGAACTGGAGATTCGTGCCGCTCAAGGACACGAGCGTGCTTTTCGACAGCAGCCCCAAGGCAAGACAGTTCCTGTCGCAGGTGGAAGCCGTTGCGATCGAAGAGGCGGGCGAAGGCGCCGAGGGCTTCGCCCGGTTCCGGATCAAGCTCTGACACCCTGAACGCAAGGGCGGGCCGAGCACTCGCGACATCGAGGAAGCCGGCCCTCCCCATCTCACGCTCAATATCTTGCGCCCGACACCGCCCGCGGCCGGAATCTAATTCAGACTCTAAGGAAACCTGTCCAACCCGGGATTTACGCGCGGATATTCATCGGCCGGAGCCATGCGATCTTACACCGGCCTGGACGGCGAATCGTCCTGAAAGAGCGCGGCGCGTTGCTCATCGACGATCTGCCGGCCCTTTCGCAGAGCCGCATCGATGGCATCCTGCTCGGACGCGAAAAGATCGGCGCGAATGAAGGTGCGCACTTTCACGCCAGAATCAGGCATCGTCTTTTCGATGCTGCCCGCCAGGCGATATTGCGGACCCTCCCGCATCGGAGTCGCGCGGATCAAGCAATCCCCGTAGGATTCAGTCTTGCCAGCGGCTTGCTCGGGTTCCTCTTTGGAGCCGCCGGAGAAGCCAAACAATTTCGAGAAAAACGATGCCATGTCTCATGGTTAGCCGCGGCCGCCAGCGCTGTCAAAGGCTAAGTGCGTGGCAATGTCGTCCGCCGGCGCGATGCCGAGATCAAATGACGAGATTGGCGAGAATCTCGTTCTCGGTAATGTCCTGATAGCGCAAGCCAGCCGCATCGAAGCGCGCCTTCAGAGCCGGAAAGTTTTCTGCGTGCTTGGTCTCAATGCCGATGAGGACCGAGCCGAAATTGCGGGCCGACTTCTTCAAATACTCGAACCGCGCAATATCGTCCTCGTCGCCAAGCAGATTGAGAAAATCGCGTAGCGCACCCGGGCGCTGGGCCATGCGCAGGATGAAATATTTCTTGAGCCCGGCGTGCCGCATCGCCCGCTCCTTGACATCGGGAAGGCGTTCGAAATCGAAATTGCCTCCCGATACGACCGCAACCACCGTCTTGCCCTCCAGCCGCGCGCGCCCGAAGATCTCCAGCGCGGTTATGGAAAGGGCGCCGGCCGGCTCCAGAACCACACCCTCGACGTTCAGCATATCTATGATCGTCAGGCAAATCGCGTTCTCGGGTAGCAACATCACCTGCTCAGGCGCAAAGGCCGCCAGCGCTGCGAAGTTCAGGTCGCCAACGCGCGCGACAGCCGCCCCGTCGACAAAGTTGTCTACCTGGTCGAGTGTGACCACGCTGCCGGTCTCGAGGCTCCGCTTGAGGCTTGGCGCTCCAGCCGGCTCGCAAAAAACGAAACGATCGGTCGAAAGCGTGCCGGCGAGATAGCCGGTGACACCGGCGGACAATCCACCACCGCCGACCGGTAGGGCGACAAGATCGGGAACAACGCCTCCCGGTAGCTGCTCGACAATTTCGGCGGCTACCGTCGCCTGCCCCTCGATGATGTCCGCATGATCGAAGGGCGGCACCATGACGCCGGCAATCGCTTCGACATGGTCGCGCGCCGCCTGATAGCACTGGTCGAAAATGTCGCCGACCAGCCGGATGGTAATGAACTCACCACCGAACATGCGAGTCTTGTCTATCTTCTGCTGCGGCGTCGTCACCGGCATGAAGACGACGCCCGGAACGCCGAAGTGCCGGCAGACAAAAGCAAAGCCCTGGGCATGGTTTCCGGCCGAAGCACAGACAAAGGTCTTGCCCATCGCCCCGGCGGCAAGAGCCTTGCGGAAGAAGTTGAACGCGCCGCGGATTTTGTAGGACCGTACGGGCGAAAGATCCTCGCGCTTCAGGTAGACCGTCGCGCCGTAGCGGGCGCTGAGGTGATCGTTGAGTTGCAGCGGCGTTGCCGGAAAAATTTCACGGAGCGCGAGCGCTGCATTTTCAACATCCTGCTTCATAACGTAGGGTCATCCGTTGCGTTTACCGATGCCTGACGCTATCGCACATTGCCTCGCATGAGGCCATCGAATTGACACGAATCGATCGGGCAAGCCACTATTGCTGCCGCTCCAGGCGGCCACCGGCCTGTTCGACAACTGTTTCCGGGAAATCGAAGCTTGAATGCAACCCTGTTCCGGCACGCTGTCCATATCGCGGCGATCCTCGGCCTCTACCTTTCCGGCGCGATGTTGATCCCCGCTCTCGTCGACCTCTACTACGGACATGCGGACTGGGAGATCTTCGCCGTAACGGCCTTCCTGACCGGTGGCCTCTCTGCGGCGACGTTCATGGCGACCCGCGCGGGACCTCCGCCGTTCTCGAAGAAATTCGGATTTCTTCTGGTCAATTTGCTCTGGTTTGTCTTCTCCGTCGTTGGTGCAATCCCGCTCTGGCTCTCCTCGCTCGACCTTGATTTTGCTCAAGCACTCTTCGAGTCCGTTTCCGCGGTTACGACGACCGGTTCGACCGTCATCGTCGGGCTCGACAACGCGCCGCCCGGCCTGCTGCTGTGGCGCTCGCTCCTTTGCTGGCTCGGCGGCATAGGCATTGTCGTTCTCGGCCTGTTCATCATCCCCTACCTGCGGGTCGGCGGCATGTCCTTCTTCAAGATGGAGTCCTCCGACACGAGCGACAAGACATTCGCCCGCATCGCAAGCTTCAGCCGCGCCTTCCTCGCCGTCTATGTGACGATCACGCTGCTCTGCGCAGTAGGCTATAACATGACTGGCATGAACCGCTTCGATGCGATCAATCACGCGATGTCGACCGTCGCTACCGGCGGCTTTTCAACCCACGATGCATCATTTGCCTATTTCGGCAGCGTTCCACTGCTGTGGACCGGCACATTTTTCATGACGCTTTGCAGCCTGCCCTTCTCGATCCTGATCGTGCTTGTCGTCAGGGGGCGTCTCGACGCGTTGCGCGATCCGCAAATCAGCGTCTTTCTCGGCTATCTCACCGTGTTTTCGGTGGCCGTGGCCGCCTATCACCGGCTGGCGAATGGCGTCGAATTTCATCTCGCGCTGGCGCATTCCTTCTTCAACATCAGCTCGATCCTCTCAACCACTGGCTACGCTAGCGAAGACTATAGTCTTTGGGGGCCCTTCGTCGTCATGACGGCGTTTATCGCCACCTTCATGGGCGGCTGCTCCGGCTCGACTGCAGGCGGTATCAAGGCCTATCGTTTCGTCGTGCTCTTCAACGCGATCCGCTCAGCGTTGAATAGGCTCATCTATCCCAATGCGATCTATGCGGTGCGCTATGGCAACAGCACCGTCGATCTGGACACGCAGCGCGCTATCTTCCTGTTCTTCATAACCTATATCCTTCTCTGGGTTTTCGGCAGCCTGGTGATGGCGGCGCTTGGCTATGATCTGGTCACGGCAGTCTCGGCCGTCATTACCTGCCTCTCCAACGTCGGTCCCGGCCTCGGCAGCATTATCGGTCCAGCCGGCAACTTCTCGACGCTTGGGGATCCCGAACTCTATCTTCTGTCGCTGATGATGCTGCTCGGACGTCTCGAGGTTCTGACCGTTCTCGTCATCCTGACCCCGGTCTTCTGGAAGCACTGAGTGTCTTAATTAGCATCGACTTGGCAATGCCTTGACTTAGAGTGGCAAATACCGAAAGTCTGGAGACCATGGGCACGGGGGAGGAATACGATGCCGAAACGCCTGCTCTTGCTTGCAACAATGACTGCCGCGATCGCGGCGACGATCGACGCGGGGGCTCTGGCCGGTCCGCTGTCTGATGCCGCGACAAAGGCGGAACAGCAGGCGACCTCAGGTGACGTGGCGGGTGCCCGGGAGACGCTGCGGCAGGCGGTAAGCGAGTTCTCCCAAACACTTCCCTTCGCGATCGGCAAAGCGGTCTTCGTCACGGCCGAACCGGCGGGCTATGCGATGTACGAGCCCAAAGCCGATCCGACCTTCAAGGCCGGCGAGGCAATCGTGTCCTACGTCGAACCGGTTGGGCTTACCTGGAAGGAAGCGAGCGTCAAGGGCAAGATCCAGACGCGTTTCACGGTGGATTTCGACATCCTCAACCCCAAGGGCGAAGTCCTCGCCAGCCAGAAGGCATTCGGCGATTTCACTTTCACGGGCTACCTGCGCAACCAGGAAATCTACTCGACGCTGACGATCGACGTGACTGGCGCGCCGGCCGGCGACTACGTGCTGCGTTTTCATTTCAATGATATCAACAGCGGCAAGAGCGCGACCGTCGACCAGCCTTTCAAGATCGCCGCGCAATAGGTCCATGCCGAACAGAATTACGACCATTGGTTTCGATGCCGACGATACGCTGTGGCAGAACGAACAGTTCTATCGCCTTACCGAAGAGCGTTTCGTCGATTTGCTGAAAGACCACGCCGACCCGAAGGCGTTGCCTGCAAGATTGCTCGCGGCCGAAAAGCGGAATCTCGGCCTCTATGGCTTCGGCATCAAGGGCTTCACCCTCTCGATGATCGAGACCGCGCTCGAGGTAACCGGCGGCAAGCTGCCGCCGTCGGTGATCGCCGAAATTCTCGCCGCCGGACGGGAAATGCTTGGCCATCCGGTCGAACCGCTGCCAAACGTGCATGAGACACTCGAGGCCCTCGCCGGACGCTTTCGCCTCGTCATGATCACCAAGGGCGACCTTTTCGATCAGGAACGGAAGCTTGCCGCCTCCGGGCTCGGCGACTTCTTCGCCGCCATCGAAATCGTCAGCGACAAGACCATGTCCACCTATCAGAGAATATTCTCGCAACACGGCGACGGGCCGTCGAGGAGCCTCATGGTCGGCAATTCGCTGAAATCCGACATCGTCCCGGCGCTGGCGGCCGGCAGCTGGGGCGTCTATGTCCCGCACGCCCTCACCTGGTCTTTCGAACATCACGAGAAACCGGAAGACCATCCGCGTTTTCATGAAATACCCGACCTCGGTCAGCTCGAAACGCTCTTGCGCAAAATCGCCGGTTGATGGGCGGCGCAACCGCGCAAGGAGGGGCTGGTGCGGACGACGGGGGACCAGAAACCCCGCCATTCTTCCTTGATTTTACAGTGTTTTTTTCGTCGCTTTCGAGAGGCTTTGTAGCGGTCTTTGTAGCAATACGCAACGATTACGATGCACCTCGTCACAGCCTCGCCACGGCCGTTCGTTGCTGCATCAATAGCAGTTGGGGACAACTTAGAAGCCTTGTCTGTATCAGTCGTCAGTCTCGGAGTATTCCTCAATGGAGCGGAGTTTCATTAAAGAGGTATGCAGTGGTTGATAGCGGGGAAGAAGGGGCCGTGGCTGCTCCTGTCGATGTAATAACATTAAAGGATTTCCTTGAGAATATTCACCCATCTATCGACAAGAGTGTAAGTGATCTTTGGGAAATCGAGAAATCTGGGGTTGGGTCACACGTTTCAAATAAAATAAAGACCCCGGATATACGCATCCACTGCAATGTATGTGACGGAATTAGGACGTTTCGTAGCGCGAACAATCCTGCATTACACCAAAAGACTAAAAATGCAAATACCAGCTTGTTATACAAATGTGGAGACTGCCACAAACAAACGAAGACATACTATGTGAATGTTGCCTTGGCAGAGCGGCCAGAAGGTGGAATAGTTTCAAAATTCGGAGAGAGGCCCGGGTTCGGCGTTCCAATTTCGTCACGAGTACTTCGATTATTCGGAAAAGATCGCGAAATCTTCCTGAAGGGTAGGCAGTGCGAGAACCAAGGCTTAGGTATTGGGGCATTCGCATACTATCGACGCGTCGTTGAAAACCACAAGAATGATATTATCAGCGAGATCATAAAAGTGTGCGAAACCGTGGGCGCTCCTGAGCAGTTGATTGAGGAATTGCGAAAAGCAACGGGGGAAATCTCGTTCGCCAAGTCCATCGAAACCATCAAGACGGGTCTTCCTCAGGGGCTACTGATAAACGGGCATAACCCGCTGACTGCGCTCCACGGTGCCTTGAGCGTGGGTCTTCATAATGAGAGCGACGAGGAGTGCTTGGAAGCAGCAGGTGCTGTACGTTTGGTTCTAACCGACCTTGTCGAGCGGATGAACCTTCTTCGCCAAGAAAACAAGCAGCTAAACGACGCAGTAAGGCTCCTTATGGCCAAGAAAGCAGTGGTCACTACGGGGCGTTGAAAAGTCATTATCGCCCCACGAAGAAGAGAAGCAGCACGATCTACAGCCCCCACATCGCCAGCGCCTTCTCAGCGGCTGCGGGGTCTTCCTTGATGCGATAGACCGTCTGGCGACTAAGGCTCGATGCTTGGGCGATCTCTGACACGTTCATACTCTTGCTGGCCAAGTCCATGACAGTCTGAAACTGCTCGCGGCTATAGCTGGGCTTGCGACCCCGGTAAGCATCGTCCTTCTCCTTAGCGTTGGCAATCCCGGCCTTCTGTGCCTCCTTCGTTGCCTCAGCCTGTGCCTGTGCCGAAGCGGCCATGAAGCTGATCATGGCGTCTCTCACGGCCATCTGCATGGGGTCGGTGGTCGAGCCGTCAAAAGTCATGTTGTTAATGATCGTGCGGATGACCACGCCACGGCGCATGAACTCCCTGATGGTATCGGTCACGTCCGCGTAGTTCCTGCCGAGACGGTCAACCCAGCGAACGACCAGCGTGTCCCCTGCACGCAGCATGTCGAAGAGGCGTCTGCCCTCTGGCCTATCTTTCATCAGGACGGAAACCCCGGAAACCCCGTGATCGGCAATAACATGGTCGAAGATAAAGCCAGCCTTCTCGGCTTGCGTCTGCTGGTGGCTGAGGGTCTGTTCCGAGGTAGAAACGCGAGCGTAAAGGAAAGTGGCCATGCGGGTCTCCATGTGTCCGTAGAGGTGCTGTCCACATGAATGCATGTCCGAAATGAAGATGTCAACCCTAACGGACAAAAACAACTGCACCTTCATCGCGTCCGCTGTCCTATACCCTTGCGGACAAACAACTTTTCTCTGTGGAACGAGATTGGCTCGTCTCGTCCACCACTCACTCCTTGGGTAGTGTGCCACTTCAATTCACGCGTGAGGGGGGCGATAATGGCCACGGATAAGGCTTGGGAGCGGGCAGAGAAGGAAACCAATGAACGGCATTGGAACTGGACGCCTGTAATCCCGAAGATAACGGTACTTTTCGTTTCAGGCATTGTGTGCAGCCTTGCTGCCACCATCCTTGATTTAGAAGAAAGGACTGGACGGCAGTTTGCGACAATAGTGTCGCTTGGCTTAGCGGCTATTGTTTGGCTCATCGAGCGATCAATGCTGAAGGCCAGAAACAAGATGTTCAATGAACTGTACTTCCGGTATCGCGAAGAGGAGAGCCGGTAGCCCCAAGTTGGGCCGAATAAATCTGAGGGTCGCGATGGGGATAATAGCAAGGCTATTTCGGCAGGAGGACTACGAGACCGCTGAACATTGGAGGCACGGTTGGGAGAACGCCAAGATTTTCCAAGAGGTTGTTTTCACGACTATAGAATGCGTAGTCATCCTTGCAGCTCTGGACATCGCCCTGAACAAGCAATTCAGTGTGGTGCTGGCAATAACTTACGGCTTGGCATTCTTTGCGTTGATGTCCTATCTGCAGATGTACTTTAAGTTCCTCATTAATGCCACCAACGAGAAGTTCGAAGTCATCAGCAGACTTACGGCGTTCGCGTGGATTGCCGGTACTGCATCGTCACTGGCATCGTTCGGAATTACTTTACTCCTTCCGCGAATGGTATCTGCCTTTGTCGAGGTCAACTTCATGCAATGACTGATCGTTGACAGCCCGCAGGTGGTGGCAAACCTGACGCCAAAGCGGCCGCTCGCGGCGTAGCTTATTCTGCGCTGGGGCCACCGGGGGGAGCCGGGAGTTCTCTATATCTGATCTGGGCTTAGAAATTTTTGCAGCGAATATTCCGGCCCCTCACTCCCATCAACACACGTCCTCCATCACTGGGACCAACGGGACAAGGATCAAACCCTGATGCGGCAGTGACGAAGGCGAGATCATGCGTTGATGGGAGGGCCGCGCGAGAAATCGACCGTGGACGCACGTTCATGGCTGGCTGGCGCTGAGAGACCACCCAACCCCCTGATGCTCTTCTACGGTCGAGACCGCGCAAGGAAATGAGGCTGTTAAAGCGTCGATGGGGTTCGCGACTGGCGAACGACCTTAGCCAACTGCCTATAGTCCTCGTCGGTGATGAGGGCGAGCGGTCCAAGCACGGTGCCGCGATCTGAAACCGTCGACATCAGATATTCCACTCGGTAGCCCTCAAGGGTCTGCCGGTAGTCACCGTCGTCATCCGCCTTCAGGCCGATGGCTGCGCCTACATCCTTGGCGAGGTGGTAGAGGGTTCCGTCAATCTCGACAAAGCGCAAGCGAATGAGCGGGATGCTCTCGTCGTGCTGGTCGATGATGAGGGTTTTGGTGCGGGGGTGAGACATGTTGTTGTTCCGTAGCGTTGTTGTCGAAATGGAAATGGTGCGGTGGGCTATGGCTTCTTCCACCAGCCTTCACCGAGCTTCAGCCGCCGATCAACGGCACCGCTATAGCTGTCGAGAGCGGTCGAACCGATCGCCAGTCCGGTGGAGACGAACGACGGTTTTGCGGCACGCTGAACGCTGTTGATGCGGTCAGTATTGCGGGTGCGGATGGCTCGCATTTCGTCGTTGAGCTGGTTGAGCGACCACTCGGTCTGCTGGTCGGTACGGTCGATAGCCTGGGACTGCTGGCCCATGATGTCACGCATCAGGGCATCGACGGAGACACCGGAGACACCGGCTTCACCAGCCGCCACCTCGGCAGTCGCCTTGGCAGCTCGATGCTCTTTCATGATGTCGATCTTCTCAGCAGCAGCAGCTTCCTGCTCTTGGATCATCCGCTTCTGCGTGGCGAACTGTTCGTCCCGGGCAGCTTGGTTTGCGTTGGCCGCGTTCTGCCGGTAGTAGGCGTTCTGCTGTGCAGCCGCTGCAGTCTCGGCTTGGTAGGATGCCGCTTGGGTCAATCCTCCGATGGCGAGGCCGATCATTGAAACTGGGTCGCACACGGGCCGATCTCCCTTGAAGCAGCAAGCCTCTCCCTCAAGCCCTCTGTCATTGGATCGAAGCGGACGATGCGGGGGCCGTGGCGCTCGTTCTCGGCAACCTTCAGGCGTGCCGCTCGTTCGATGTCACGGAAGACCATCCGGGGATGAGGGCGCTCGTTGTCCCACATCTCCATGCGTCCCCGATAACCGAGGGCGACGAGATGGCGACAGGCGTCACCGGATGGGTTGCGGGTGTTGGTGATGATGATCTCGCCGTTGAACGAGACCGAATAGCCTTGCCCCTTCTTGGTGATCTTCACCGGATCGATGAAGACCCTCAGGGGCGATGTGTCTGGTTGGTGCATGAAGGTACTCTCTGCCCGTCGTGCGGGCTTGGATATTGCGTTTCGTTGTCGTTGAGATGTCTCCTCGTTGCTGGCTGTGCTGACGAAAAAAGCCCCCACGTCTGGAGAGACGAAGGGGCCGACGACAACAACGCAACGAAGAGAGTTTGCCGGTCGGTCTCTCAAGAGCTGAGAGATGACGACCAGCATCCGCACCTCCCAAAATCAAGACTGGCTATGCCAGACTGAAGGGTGTCGATGGAGCGACTATGCGGATGGAGATGGAGATGGAGATGGAGACCGAGGACGATGACGGGGCTGTGGAGGAGCTGCCTCTGGTCGGTCTATCAGGTGTCGTTAAGGTGACCTGAGGGGGTCGTTAAGGAGACTTATTGGAGAGAGAGTATTTCCATCATCATCAACATCATAAAGAAACCAGAGATAACCTGATTTCATCAGTTCAACCTCTATCCCCTTTATTAGTCTTTTTCCTCCTCCCGTATGGTGGGGGTAATTAAAAGTTGACGATTTTCTGTTGTCTCAACCAACTTGCTTGGTCTTCCCCTTATGTATGGGGTAATTGGTCCGGCTGGGTCTCCCGGTATCCTGTCGGTGGCTATGGGACGATGTTTGGGACTGCCCCCGCAACGTCCGTCACAGGGGCAGGAAAGCCTTGGGCTGGAGGCGGTCAGCGCTCGGAACCGGCCAGACGCTTCTCGGCGATTTCAAGCGAGGCCCCCTTCGCGAGTTCCGCCTCCACATCAAGAACTACATCTGCCACTTCTTGGCTGACTGCCGCGTCATCTTCGGGAACGTACTCGATACCGTATGCCTCCTCGATCAAGGCGCTCAGCGCATGGAACTTGGCCCGTTCCGGGGTCATGTGTGCCGGGTTGTCGGCTAACAATTTCCCGGCCCAGGAATTGAAGTCATTCAGCAGTTTCGCGGCGTTCGGGTGGCCGGGGGAGATGACGTAGTCAATGACCTCGTCAGCATTGACAAGAACGAGCTTGTCGTCCCGCCCGCGCTGGTCAACTTCCATGTAGACAGGGTTCAGGGAAAGGGCGGTCTTCGTGGTCGTGGTCGTTGTCATGGTTAGTCCTCTTTGGCCCAGCTCGGTGGGTGCTCGGTGCGTAATTGCGTATGGTGGGGGTAATCACCCGCTTTCTTCCGACGCATCGACCAAGGACGCGCGTTCACCTCGAAATGACCGATGATACCGACCAACCCCCAAACGCCTCTCCACGGTCGATACGTCGGAACGAGAAACAGCACTCCGAGGCTGCTGGGCAGACTGAAGAAAGCAAAGCCCCCGCAGATCGCTCAACGGGGGCCGTGAAGGTCGATTGAGGCGGAACTGATCAGACCGCGAACGGTAGCTGGTCGTCCAACTTCAGCGGCGGCTGATAGCGCCGCTTCGTTTCCAGCAGCCAATGACGGAACTCACCTGACGGAAGCTCGAACCACTGATGGCGATCATAGGTAAACTCTCGGCTGCCGGTCTCGATGGAGAGATAGGACAGGCCGGAAGCCTCGACGGTGAACGAACGATCAAACAAGGTGACTGAAATGCGCATGTGAAAACCCCCTGAATGCGAATTACGGGGTGTTTAGATCGTGATTTGCGGCCATCGTCAATAGGCAAACATGCAACGTTATCAGATACTTATATCCACATATGCATAGTTCACATGCAAAGCGATCCTTCTGCGGCGCTGCACCGTAAGAAATGACCGCCGGTCCCCGACAGCACGGTCACTCAAGGTCATAGCGGGGGAACGTCTTCAGAGCCTCGGCCATATCTTCAAGCGTCGGCGTCTCATAGATGTCACCAACTTCATCGCTCTCATGTCCACAGAAGGCGAAACGGAAACGGCGCTCCATCCCTACCCTTGCTGCCTGTCGTTTGAACGTGTGCCGCCATGCGTGGTTCGGGCTGATGTCAGGGTCTGTGACACCCACATTCTGCCGCACCCACTCAGCGAGCTTCTGACGGGTGATCACGTACGGGGGCCTGACTGGCTTGGTCGGGTCTTTGCTCTCTGCTCGGTGGTCCGCTGGGTCATAGAACAGCGGGCCTGTTCCCGTCTCCTTCACAAAGTCGAGGAAGCCCAGGGCGATCAGATGCTCATGGATTGGCACTTTACGGAACGAGGCACCTTTGACGGTGCCGCCACCTTCAGGCGTGATGTTGATGATCCATATGCCGTCCTGCTCGTAAACGTGAGAGCCTTGGAGCTGCGTCATCTCTCCCGGTCGTGAGCCTGTGTAAGCGCAAAGCCACGGAACCCAACGCCTCGCCGCAGCTTTCTGCTTCTTCACCCGTGCCGTTGGTGGAGCGAGTGCCGCCTTTAGGATTGCCTTCCATTCAGTCGGCTCGAACGCACGCTCACGCCGCTTGACCTTCTTCGCCGTGGCAACGCGCACGCCTGCAAACGGGTTGGCTCTCACCTTCTTATTGTCCAGAAGCCACTTGAAGATCGTGCCAGCGGCTGTGATCCAAACGTCGTTCGCAACCTGTGCCGACCGTTCAGCCGTTACGAGCGATCCTTTCCATGCGATGGCGTCTTCATCGGTGATCGTCGCAACGTCGCGCTTCTCGAAATGATCGTTGAGAGCGATGAAGACACCTCGCCACCGCCCCACAGTCGAGGCGGCTGGCTGGCGTTCCTTCACCCACGCCTCGAAAGCTTGCCAGCAATCCATACCCGCGAGCTTCACGTTCCGATTGGCGACGAGCGCGTCACTGTTGGCGAACTTGGACAGCCGCTCATCGGGGGTATAGTCGCCACCGGCACGACGACGTAGCAGGGCGAAGGAGGCTATTAGCTCATCCTCGATCACATCGACGAACGCGGCATAGGTCTCCTCGGCCAGCGTCAGTGCCTTGTCGGCAAGAAAGGTCGGAAGCTTCGCAAGCTCGATTACGCACGCGCGGACATGGCGACGAACCACCGGACTTTCACCCGCGTCGATGTCATCATGTATCGCGTCCGAGCCTAAAAACCTCGCCCGGGCCTGCCCCAGCATCTCATAGCGGCTGTCCCAGTCCTCAGCCTGACCGGGTTCTTCCTCATGCTGCGACACGTACCACTGATACCACTCGCCACTTAAGGCGCTGATCTGTCGAGCCGTAAGGGAAACGGACGAGCCGCTACCGGATGCTCTTAGCGCCTCGATGCGGCTGGAGACTGTGGCGTCCCAATCGCGAAACTCCGCCTTGGCCTGTCCCTGCGAGGTCGTTGAGGACAGCCTGAAGCGTTCTTCGCGGGAAACACCATAGGCAAGCTTATAGGCGTCCCTCACGTCAGCAGGGATCGCCTTCCTGCCGAACCAATCACCATTGTTGGCACGTCTGAGAGTAGTCATTGCAACCATTTTGTAGCGCCCTTTGTAGCGGTAGGGCGACGACAAACACCTGTAAAACATCAACTAATTGAACTTCAAGGAGAAATCAATGCAGTGGTGCGGACGACGGGGATCGAACCCGTACAGCCTAAGGCCGAGGGATTTTAAGTCCCTTGCGTCTACCAGTTTCGCCACGTCCGCCTGCGGCCTAGATCAAACACTTAGGAGATTCAGTCAAGGGAATGTTTTGCAACTTATCTCCTTGCGTTCTGGAGCGGAGCCGTCGGGCAGCCTGTCCGGGTCGTTGAGGCCGCCCGGTTGCGTCGGCCGAATGCCGCGTCACGAAAAACCGCGCGAACCCCTGATTCGCCAGGGGTTCAATCATCGCCCTTTGCTGGCAAGCTAGCCTGCCTCGAAATTTGTCCCTGCATTGCTGACAGAGGGTACAGGCGTGCGTCCACTGCAAGCGTCATCTGATGTGCCTTTGTTTCCGGAAGACCTGGACACGCTTCAGCGTGTATTCGATCGCCTCTGCGACGAGCATCGATGGCCGCGCGACAGCGCGCCTGCGCAAAGGTACGGCAGAATGCTGATCGAGGCCTATCAGGCCGGAACCACCAATGAGCTTCATCTTCTCACTGCTGGGCGCTTGTTCGTGACCAGGTCGCACGAGGCCAGGAGATTGGTGTGATGTCGGACGCCCCAGTCAACCGCGACGAACCGGAGGAACGGCGCCGTCGCATCGACGCGATGAAGGAAGCTTTTGCAAGCGCCATCGCGGCACGCCAGGCCGAACTGCGTGATCAGCAAACGTCGGGACGGCGCGTTGTCTGGAGGTCCCTGCTTCTCAGCAGGAAGTCATAAGGCGCCGACGGACCGGATACGTCCTCAAAAATATTGAATACCAATATGTTGCGGCATCAACTTCACAAGATTGATATGCGAGTATCTCGCCATCGTTCTGCTTCTGCACGAGAGAATGCTGACAGAAACTGACAGCATCGTCTCCTATGGTCCTGCCATCGGAAAAAGGAGACAACTGTGCTTAAGCCCAACCTCATTCTCTTGCCCAACCTCATTCTCTCGTATGTCCGGAACCCTGCGGAAAGCTCGGCGTTCTATTCGCGCTTGCTTGGCCGCCAGCCCTCAGCGTCGTTTCCCACCTATGTCGCCTTCGAATTTGATAGTGGCCTGAGTTTGGGGCTGTGGTCGATGAGCGCGGAGAACTTCCACACGGCGGGGAGCGGCAACCGCACCGAACTTGCTTTCATGGTTGAGAACGATGCCGCCGTTGAACGGCTTTACGGCGTTTGGCGCCAGGAGGGCGTCACGATCGAGCAGGAACTCATGACGGCAGTCTTCGGCCGCACGTTCGTGGCTCTCGATCCCGACGGTCATCGGTTGAGGGTCTGTACGCCGGACGATTGAAGTCGGTCGGTGCAGCGCGGGGCGCGCCGCCCACAAAATAGCCCGTCATTCGTTCGGCACGAATGGCGAGCATCAGCTTGCGCGAGGCGACGCACTACAACATCCCGCAGCGAGATTCCGGACCGGTCTCAGTGGTAGTAAAAGCAATCGCAGTCGGCCTTCAAGGCGTCTTCTCCGCGCCAGACTCTTACCGCCAGTTTCGACGATTTTCCACTGTCGTCCAACCGCAACCCAAGCAAGGAGACCGCCGCTGCCTTCGGATTGGGTGCGTCGACTTCGATAACCGATCCGACCTGATGAACGCCCAAGCGGGCGGTCCAGGTGAAGATTTGAACGCTATAATGCATTGGAAATCCTCCGTCGCGTTGTCAGCGCGTACGGGGATGGCGTCGTCAGGGGCATATAAGCTCGAACCCAACTGCCCCTTCAACTATCTTCAGCCATCCTCGACGGTTGCTTCAGGTCGATCTCCCCCATCGGCGTGTTCGAAATGCCAATTTCCCTTCTCATCCTGGAAGCTGATTTCCTCGTCGTCGCCGCCTACTTGCTGTTCGGCCGCTGCGGCTCTTGCGGCCGCCAGTGCCATCTCGCGACTGGGAAAGGGCTCTGAATACGCCTCGGCTGCCTTGTAGGCCCAACCTCCGTCGTGTGGAACGATCGAATAAGTGATCCGCGCCATTCTTCACTCCCCTGGATTTCCCGGGACAGTTGCTGCCCCGGCGGACCGTCGCCGCACGGTCCTTGCTGCTCCTCCTTATCAATGGCATTTGCATGCCGAACGGCGGCGATGTTAGCACAGAATGACGCTGCCAGGCCACTTTTGCGATGATTTTGGCCGCCTTTCGAAGCTTTCGCGAAACTTCAACGCACAGTCTCGCCGGGCCGCGCCAAAAGGCGCCTCTAACGGAGACATCAGGACGCGAGTTTTGCGGCGATCTTCGCGACATGCGCGCCTTGGTAACGGGCGGCATCAAGCTCGACCGCCGACGGCTGACGCGAACCATCGCCTCCGGTGATGGTCGAAGCACCGTAGGGAGAACCGCCCTTGATTTCGTCCAGCCCCGCCTGGCCCTCGAATGCGTAAGGAAGGCCGACGACGACCGTGCCGAGATGCATCAGCGTCGGGATCAGGCCGAGGACGGTGGTTTCCTGACCGCCGTGCTGGGTTGCCGACGAGGTGAAGGCGGAGCCGACCTTACCGACGAGTTTGCCCTGAGCCCAAAGACTGCCGGTCTGGTCGATGAAGTTGCGCAGCTGCGACGCGACGGTGCCATAGCGCGTGCCCGAACCGAAGATGATCGCGTCATAGTCCGCAAGCTCGTTGACGGTCGCAATCGGCGCCGCCTGGTCTATCTTGTAATAGGAGGACTTCGCCACGTCCTCCGGCACCAACTCAGGCACGCGCTTTACGACGACATCCGCGCCGGTCGACTTGGCGCCTTCCGCGACGGCGTAGGCCATCGTTTCGATATGCCCATAGGCGGAATAATAGAGAACCAGTACCTTTGCCTCATGATACTCCTGTCAGGCAATTACACTTGATCGTCCCCTGGGGCAGGATTTATCAAAACGCACGTGGTCGCCAGAACATGGGCGGTCGACAGACTGTCAAGCTTTCTTCAACAGCCATGGGATCGACTCGGCGATCGCCAAGTATTCAGGAGCACCAATGACCACTGCCACGATCGTTACGGCCGCCATGCTTGCCATAGGCGATGAACTTCTGTCCGGCCGAACGAAGGACAAGAATATCGGCCACCTGGCCGACATGCTGACCATGGTCGGTATCGATCTGCGTGAGGTTCGCATCGTGGCGGACGACGAGGAGGCGATTGTCGACGCAGTCAACGCCTTGCGAGGCCGTTACGACCACGTCTTCACGTCCGGCGGCATTGGGCCGACACACGACGACATCACTGCCGACGCGGTCTCCAGAGCGTTCGGTGTCGAGTGCATCCACGACCCGGAGGCAATGGCGTTGCTTGGCGCCATGTATGAACGCCGCGGCATGGAGTTTACCGATGCGCGCAGGCGAATGGCGCGCATGCCGGTCGGCGCCACCCATATTTCCAATCCCGTATCGACGGCGCCCGGCTTCCGGATCGCCAACGTCTACGTCATGGCCGGCGTGCCCCAGGTCTTCCAGGCGATGCTTGATAGTTTGCTTCCCAGCCTCCAGACGGGGACGCCAGTCCTTTCATGCACTGTCCGTTCGCCCTATGGCGAAGGCGATATTGGCGGGCCCTTGGCGGAGGTGCAGAAGAAACATCCGGAAACGAGCATTGGCTCCTACCCCAAGTTCGACGGCAAAACCTTCTCGACCGATATCGTCATCCGCGCTCGCGAGGCTGCGGTGCTCGCTGCGGCCGAGGCCGATGTCGTGGCGATGATCGAGACAATTGCCCGTTCTCGCTAATGCATGTCGCCCAAAAGTGTGCAGCGGTTTTGGTACAACGACATGGGTAAAAGCAACGAGCTAAAGCGCATCGCATCAGTCAGATTGAACGCGACATGCTTTAGTGCGGGATGCGGAAAGCGCGTGCGGTTTTCCGTCCACGTTCCGCTCCAAGCTATTCGATCAGGCGGCATGCTCATGCCCCCATGGTTCGACGGAGGTGGAGGATTCCTGGACAGGCCTTGTCGGCCCTTGCGCTCCGGGCTTCATTTTCAGTATTGGGTATCCAAAGCGTGACGAAGCGCGCTGTGCGACCTCCTTGTTCGCCGCGGCGCTTCGCAGCCTGTATTCGACTGAAGCCGGAGCCCGTAAATGTCTCTTCCAGATAAAGCCTTTCCCGTATCCTGGGATCAGTTCCACCGCGATGCCCGCGCGCTCGCGTGGCGGCTGGCCGACAACGGACAGGAATGGCGTGCAATGGTCTGCATCACCCGCGGGGGCCTTGTTCCGGCTGCAATTATCTGCCGCGAACTCAATATCCGCATGATCGAGACCGTCTGCATCGCCTCCTATCACGACTATGACACGCAGGGCCAAATGAAGGTTCTCAAGGGCATTTCCCCGGAAATCGCCAAGGATGGCGGTGAGGGTGTGCTGATCATCGATGACCTGACCGACACCGGCAAGACCGCCACCGAGGTGCGGGCAATGCTGCCGAAAGCCCATTTCGCCGCCGTCTATGCAAAGCCGAAGGGGCGCCCGCTCGTCGACACTTTCGTCACGGAAGTCAGCCAGGATACCTGGATCTATTTCCCTTGGGACATGGGCTTTACCTATCAGGAGCCGATCGCCAAGGGCACGCGCGGCTGAGACTTCTTCGCGGTTCCGCAGGCAGCGCGTCCCATCAGACGCGCAGAGAGCGCTGCGGCACCGTGAATGGCTTATCCTCAAATCGGCTACTACTGCATGATTCCTTAAATCGGAATCGATTTAAGGATAAAATCATGCAGCAAATCAAAGTGCTACAGCGGCCTTGGCGCGTCCGATTGGACGCGCGGCGCTGTAGGTAACAACGTCACGGTAGCGGCGGAATGCATTCGACGAGCGTCTCCGCCGTCATGCCGCGTCCGGCGCGCCTCCCGGCTTCCCCGTGACGCCAGACCGCCGCAGCGGCGGCCTCGAAGGCCGGCATGCCCTGCGCCAGGTGCGCGCCCATGATGCCGGCCAGAACATCGCCCGATCCGGCGGTGGCAAGCGATGGCGGAGCATTGTCATTGACGACGGCGTGGCCCGATGGAGCGGCGACGACGGTGTCGGGTCCCTTGTAGACGACCACCGCATGGCTCAGTCTCGCGGCGGCTTGCGCCTTTTCAATCTTGGACAGCGCGGCCTCCGCGGCGATCTCCGGAAACAGTCGCGCGAACTCGCCCTCATGCGGGGTCATCACCAACCGCCCCCCGCTGGAAGCGGCCCGTTCGAAGAGTTCCGTCCGGTCCTTCTCGAAGGAGGTCATCCCGTCGGCGTCGAGGACAAGCGCCCGATCGCAGAGCATCAGGGCAAAGTCCCTCGCCTTCTTGCCGACGCCGAAACCGGGTCCGAGCACGAATGCGTTTACCCGCTTGTCCTTGAGCCAGGCCGCAAGGTCTTCGGTGCCATGAATTTCCCTGAGCATCACAGCCGTAAGGTGGGACGCGTTTGCCGCGAGCGCTTCGGTCGGCGACGCAAGCGTCACCAGGCCGGCGCCGGCAGCAAGGCCTGCGGTTGCCGAAAGGCGCGCCGCGCCGGTCGAGCGTGGACCACCCGAAAATACGCCCAGATGGCCCCGTCGGTACTTGTGCGTGGCCGGATCAAGAGCGCTGGCGTGCGATCCCCATGCGGCTGGAGTATTGAGCCGCAAGTCACCCGCCCGCTCGCTGACAAGCCGCGCGGGGATGCCGATGTCGAACACCTCCAGAGTGCCGCAGCGGACGCGCCCGGGCATCAGCAGATGGCCGGGTTTGCGAGCCATGAATGTGACGGTGTGAACTGCAGCGAAGCTCGCTCCGCGGATCTCCCCCGTGCGCCCGTCGACGCCCGAGGGCAGATCAACGGCGATGACCGGGACGTGCCCTTCACTCGCCCGCGCAATGGTTCTTTGCGCCTCTGCCGGAAGATCGCGCGTAAGCCCGGCTCCGAACAAGGCATCGATGACGACGTCCCCAAGCTTGGGCTCATAGGCCTCAAGCGGTTGCACCGTCAGTGGGCAAGCACTCTTCGCTCGCGCTGCATCGCCTTTCAGCGCCTCCGGATTGCCGAGCGCGAAAACGGCCACGGCGGCACCTCCGTCTGCGAGTGCGGAGGCTGCGACATAACCGTCGCCGCCGTTGTTGCCCGGCCCACAGAGCACAACGAAACGAAGGGCTTCCGGAAAGAGCCGCAAGGCGGCTGCCGACACCGCCGTCCCGGCTGAACGCATCAACGCGAAGCTATCGATGCCCGAAGCGGCGGCCGCATTGTCGATCGCCGTCATTTCGGTCGGTGTCACCAGAACGTCTCGGAGCACTTCAAGCATGAACCAGATCTAACCGCGCCAAAGGCTCCAAGGCAAGAAGGCATCGCACCAAACAGAATGAGCATTTTTTATGCATTTGCACATTATTGGTGCTCAAATAACGAGCTTATGAAGCCCGTTGCAGCAATAATGCCAACATCAGATAATCATCTTTCATAAAAAATAGGCAGAATGGCCGAGGAGGCGGAGCATAATCCCGGCGGTACCGGATCAAGCTGTGAAAATTCACCATCCGGGGTTTCATTCTGCAACAAAACTGGCACGCTACGTGCATATTGGACGCCGAGCGGGCATGAACCTGCTTTAAAGGGAGAAGCGGAGAGACATTTTCTCATGAAAAAGATCGAAGCGATCATAAAACCCTTCAAGCTGGACGAAGTGAAGGAAGCCCTTCAGGAAGTCGGCTTGCAGGGGATCACCGTCACGGAAGCAAAGGGTTTCGGGCGACAGAAGGGACACACGGAGCTTTACCGAGGCGCCGAATATGTCGTGGACTTCCTGCCGAAGGTAAAAGTCGAAGTCGTGCTGGCAGACGAAAACGCAGAGGCCGTCATCGAGGCCATTCGTAATGCCGCGCAGACCGGCCGCATCGGTGATGGAAAGATTTTCGTGTCCAACGTGGAAGAAGTCATCCGAATCCGCACCGGCGAAACTGGCCTCGACGCCATCTAATCAAGCATTCACCCCATCAAATCCCGAGGGGCCGTCCGGCCCCGCTTTTTCAAACCTCGTCATCTCACAACAGGGACTTACAAAAAATGACGACTGCGAGTGAAGTTCTGAAGCAAATCAAGGACAACGACGTCAAGTTCGTCGACCTGCGCTTTACCGACCCGAAGGGCAAGCTGCAGCACGTGACGATGGATGTCGTCTGCGTCGATGAAGACATGTTCGCTGATGGCGTCATGTTCGACGGCTCCTCGATTTCCGGCTGGAAGGCTATCAACGAATCCGACATGGTGCTGATGCCTGACCCGGAAACGGCTCACATGGACCCGTTCTTCGCTCAGTCGACCATGGTCATCTTCTGTGACATTCTCGATCCTGTTTCGGGCGAGGCTTACAATCGCGACCCGCGCGGCACGGCGAAGAAGGCGGAAGCCTATCTTAAGGCCTCCGGCATCGGCGACACGGTCTTCGTTGGACCTGAGGCGGAATTCTTCGTGTTCGACGACGTGAAGTACAAGGCCGACCCCTACAACACCGGCTTCAAGCTTGATTCCTCCGAACTGCCGTCCAACGACGATACCGACTACGAGACCGGCAACCTCGGCCACCGTCCGCGCATCAAGGGCGGCTACTTTCCGGTACCCCCGATCGACAGCTGCCAGGACATGCGCTCCGAAATGCTGACCGTGCTTGCCGAAATGGGCGTCACGGTTGAAAAGCATCACCACGAAGTGGCCGCTGCCCAGCACGAGCTTGGCGTCAAGTTCGATGCGCTCGTTCGCAACGCCGACAAGATGCAGATCTACAAATACGTCGTGCACCAGGTTGCCAATGCCTACGGCAAGACGGCGACCTTCATGCCGAAGCCGGTCTTCGGCGACAACGGGTCCGGCATGCACGTGCACCTCTCGATCTGGAAGGACGGCAAGCCGACCTTCGCCGGCGACGAATACGCCGGACTCTCGGAAACCTGCCTCTATTTCATCGGCGGCATCATCAAGCACGCCAAGGCCCTCAACGCCTTCACCAACCCCTCGACGAACTCCTACAAGCGTCTCGTTCCGGGCTATGAAGCGCCGGTTCTGCTCGCCTATTCGGCCCGCAACCGCTCGGCTTCCTGCCGCATTCCGTTCGGCAGCAACCCGAAGGCAAAGCGCGTCGAAGTCCGCTTCCCCGACCCAAGCGCGAACCCCTACCTCGCTTTCGCGGCCATGCTGATGGCCGGCCTCGACGGCATCAAGAACAAACTTCATCCGGGCAAGGCGATGGACAAGGACCTCTACGACCTGCCTCCGAAGGAACTGAAGAAGATCCCGACCGTTTGCGGCAGCCTGCGCGAGGCGCTTGAAAGCCTCGACAAGGATCGCAAGTTCCTGACGGCCGGCGGCGTCTTCGACGACGATCAGATCGATTCGTTCATCGAATTGAAGATGCAGGAAGTCATGCGCTTCGAGATGACGCCGCATCCGGTCGAATACGACATGTACTACTCGGTCTAACGAAAATGGACCGGTCGGCAAACACGTCCGGTCCGCTTACGACAATGGACGAAGGCGGGCCTTGTTCGAAGCCCGCCTTTTTCATGAGCAGTGCCCCCAAGAACGGTTCACCGCAGACCTATTGATGTTCGGCACGCGGCAACCCAGATTATTGTCTGAAAGGATGTGTTGCGTCATGAAACAAAGAAACGCGAAATTTGAGATCGGACAGGTGGTTCGCCACCGGGTCTTCCCGTTCCGCGGCGTCATCTTCGACGTCGATCCGGAATATGCCAACACCGAGGAATGGTGGAATGCCATCCCGCCGGAAATTCGGCCGAGCAAGGACCAGCCCTTCTATCATCTCTTCGCCGAGAACGACGACACCGAATATGTCGCATATGTTTCCGAACAGAACCTTGTTTCCGATGAGAGTGATAGACCGATCCGCCACCCGCAGGTGAGCGCCTTGTTCAAGAAGGATGCCGTCGGGCACTACAAGCCGAAGGCCACCTACAAGCACTAAGGCGCTGGGGCGTTCCCTCGATCGCCAACTAAGACGCTTCGGCACACGTGTCCGGAGCGTTTTTTAGTCTGGGCGACCCCGTACATCACCTCTCGATTTGGACTCGCGATTATGGTCCGAAACAAAAACGCCCGGATAAAAATCCGGGCGTCTAAATCTCAGGAAACGAGTGCAGTTATTGCTGCTTGGCGGCCTTCTGGGCCTCTTCCAGCTTCTTGCGGGCGTCTTCCGCTTTCTTCTGCATTTCTTCCTGCAACAGGCGCTGGCGTTCTTCCAGCTGCGACTGTTCGATCGGCTCGCCGTCAAAGACGCCGGTGAAACCTTCGAGCGTCATCTTGATCGGGTTCGGCGCGCGCTGGAAGTTGACCGACGTGAAGACGACTTCGTTGCCCTTCTTCAGGTTGGCAATCAGCGCGTCGGAAAGCGGTGCCTCGGCGACACACTTGTCGGGCATGCAGATTGCATAGTCGAGCTTCACACCCTTGGCACCGTCGATCTGCATCTGAACACCCGGCGGAATCATCCGAGCGGAAGGTACGGAAACCTGCAGAACCTTGCGGTTGATCTTGCCGGAGACGGTGATGAGGCCGACAGCAGTGATGAGCTGACCATTGTTGGCGGTGAGCAGGTTCTGAACGATGCAGACGTCATTGTCTTCCTGCTTGGTGCAAACCTTGAACCAACCCTGCGGCGGCTTGCCTGCCTGCGCGAAAGCAGCGCTTGGCGCACCGGCGGCTGCAACAGAGAGCGCCAGCGCTGCCATTGCCGCGCTATTGGTGAAGTTCGACTTGAAGATCATTGTGATTCCGTCTCCTGAAATCCGGTTCCGGAACAAACTGTTCCGCTGGTGAATATCGTCAGCCGCCGTTGTCCTGTTGGCCAAATGAGGCATTTGCATGGCCCCGTTTCCGGAAACACCTGTTACATTGGCTCGTGGCGTTTATCCAGTGTTTCGTTGCATTTTTTGCAACCGCCGAAGGCGGAAATACCGGTTTTTTGAATAGAACTTACCGAGAATCGTGACGGCCGATTCTTGAGGACCAGTGCCGGGATCTGGGCGGAAAACCGCTTCATATTCCTGATCCCGTCGAGATCGCGATGATTTTGGATCGCTGATCCAAATCATGAACGTGATCGTTTCCGGGAGTCGGAGCAGGATCCGGGCGGAAAACCGCTTCACACTTTTCCCGATCCCGCTCCGAAGGTTGGAAATATGGGCCCGCATTGGTAACGTGACGGGAATCGGCCTGTAGAAATCCCTCGGGAGGTGAAGTTGCGCGCAGTTCTTTCCGGCCTTGCCATGCTTGTGGCCGCCAGCACATTCGGCAATGAAGCCTTGGCCGCGCCGGTGCATGCCATTTCCATGCACGGCGAGCCCGCCCTGCCCGCCGACTTCAAGAACTTCCCTTACGTCAACCCCAATGTGAAGAAGGGCGGAAAGATTTCCTATGGCGTCGTCGGCACGTTCGACAGCCTCAACCCCTTCATCTTGAAGAGCATGCGGACAACGGCGCGGGGGATGTGGGATCCGGCCTTCGGCAATCTCGTCTATGAATCGCTGATGCAGCGCTCCCAGGACGAGCCGTTCACAATGTATGGACTCCTCGCCGAAACCGTCGAGTGGGACGACGATCGCACCTTCATCCAATTCAACCTGAACCCGAAGGCGCGCTGGGCCGACGGCCAGCCGGTGACCCCCGAAGACGTCATTTTCACTTTTGAGCTGATGCGTGACAAGGGCCGCGCCCCCTTCAGCAACCGACTCTCCAAGGTCTCGAAGATGGAGAAGGTCGGTGACCGCAGTGTCCGCTTTACCTTCAACGACGATGTCGACCGCGAATTTCCGCTGCTGCTCGCTCTTTCTCCCGTGCTGCCGAAACATGCCATCAATGTCGACACGTTCGACAGGACCACGCTCGAGCCGCCGCTCGGTTCCGGCCCCTATCGTGTTGCCGAGGTAAGGGCAGGCGAACGCATCGTCTATCGCCGGAATCCCGACTACTGGGGCAAGGACCTGCCTTCGAAGATCGGCTTGGACAATTACGACGAGATCTCCGTCGAATATTTTCTGCAGGAGAACTCCCTCTTCGAGGCGTTCAAGAAGGGCGAGGTTGACGTCTATCCGGAAGGCAGCGCGACCAAATGGGCACGCGGCTATGATTTTCCGGCGGTGCGCTCCGGCGACGTGATCAAGGACACCTTCACGCCGAGAACCCCCTCCGGCATGCTCGGCTTCGTCTTCAACACGCGCAGGCCGATGTTCGACAACATCAAGCTGCGCCAGGGCCTTGCGCTCGTTTTCGACTTCGAATGGGTGAACAAGAATCTTTTCGACAGCGCCTACACGCGAACCCAGAGTTACTGGCAGAACTCGTCGCTTTCCTTCCTCGGCGCCGCCGCGGACGACCGTGAGCTTGGACTCATGGGGGACGTCAGGGAGAGGATCAATCCGACCATTCTCGATGGGAGCTACCGCCTCCCCGTCACCGATGGGTCCGGTCGTGATCGCAATGTGCTGCGCGAGGCGGTGACGCTGCTTCGCGAAGCTGGCTACGCCATCAAGGACGGCAAGATGGTCGACGCCAAAGGCAAGCCGCTTGCCTTCGAAATCATGAGCCAGAATGCCGGGCAGGAAAAGATCGCGCTTGCCTACCAGCGGTTCCTCGCGCCGCTTGGAATCGTCGCGACCGTGCGCACGGTCGACGATTCCCAATATCAGCAGCGCAGCCAATCCTTCGACTACGACGTGATCATAAAGTCATTCCCGTCCTCGCTCTCTCCGGGCGTCGAGCAAGTCGGGCGTTGGGGATCGCAATCGCGGGACAGGCAGGGGAGCGAGAACTTTGCCGGCGTCGCCGACAAGGATGTCGACAAGCTGATCAGCAATATCCTGCAGGCGCGGACGACCGAAGATTTTACAGCCGCAGTCCGCTCCCACGACCGGCTGCTGGTATCCAATGCGTATGTGGTGCCGCTCTACCATCTCGACGCCCAATGGGTCGCGCGATGGAAGCATATCGGGCGCCCGGCCACGGTTCCGCTTTACGGCTACCAGCTGCCGACCTGGTGGGACGAGCGCGTGCAGTAACTATAGCGCCATGCGTCTTTTCAGACGCACAAAGGTCGCTGTAGCACTTTGAATTGCTGCATATTTTTGTCCTTAAATCGGATTCTATTTTAGGAAACATGCAGTAGGTTCCCATTTGGTAACGCATTGAAACTGTCGCCCCACCGGCCTATCTCGCAGGTTTAGGAACCTAGAAAGGCTGGTGCGATGGAAACCGTCAAAATCGATATCGTCTCGGATGTTGTTTGTCCGTGGTGTTACCTCGGAAAGAGGCGCCTCGATCAAGCCGTGGCCAATGTCACCGGCGAAATCCTCGTGACGATCCAATGGCGCCCCTACCAGCTCAACCCGGACCTGCCGGCAGAAGGCGTCGATCACAAACGCCATCTTGCCGCAAAACTCGGCGGCCAGGACGCCGTCGACAGGGCCCACAAAACGCTCGAGGGACTTGGCCGGGAAGATGGCATCGACTTCAACTTCGATGCCGTGAAGATCAGCCCCAACACACTCGACGCCCATCGACTGATCCGCTGGGCCGCAACGAATGGCGAGGAAGCCCAGGCGGAGGTCGTGCGCCTACTCTTCAAGGCCAATTTTGAAGAAGGCCGAAATGTCGGCGATCACGCAGTGCTTCTGGAGATTGCCGAGGAGGCTGGCCTCGATGGCCCGGTTATCGCCGCCCTTTTGACCTCCGACGCGGACAAGGAATCGGTGAAGCAGGAGATCGACGTCGCCCGCGAGATGGGCGTCAGTGGTGTCCCTTGCTTCATCATCGACCAGCAATATGCGGTGATGGGCGCCCAATCGGTCGACGTGCTGACGAACGCACTGCGCGAGATCGCGCAGATGAAAGCCAGCGGCCTGGCACACTAGCGCATCGGCCCGAAAATCGGACCCGATTTTCGGAAAGCACGATGCGTGGAATCAAAGAGTTACAGCGTCCTTTGTGCGTCCCAAAGGACGCACGGCGCTGTAGATCACGATGTTTTTAGGTCCGATCGACCTAAAACCATTTCCTCATCCCGCGCTAGCCGGACCACCTTGCCGCCACGCCAGCCGCGGCGGCATCTTCATTTTCACGCAGGTTTTGCAAGTCCGGCGAGTTGCGTCATCACCATTGCCGCGCCGGAAAGCCTCTTATCCGGCGTCGCGAGCTCGCGTTGGAAGAAGATGCTCTGGTCCGGGCGGATTTTTGCCAGCGTTCCCTGTTTGGCAATGTAACCGACGAGAGCCGCGGGGTTCGGAAACTCCTTGTTGCGGAACTGAACAACCACGCCTTTCGGCCCGGCATCGAGCTTCTCGACGTTTGCGGTGCGGCAAAGCGACTTGATGTAGACGATCTTCAGGAGGTGCTGCACCTCCGTCGGCAGCGGTCCGAAGCGATCGATCAACTCCGCGCCGAAACCGTCGATCTCCTTGAGGTCCGTCAATTCGCCGAGACGCCGGTAGAGGCCGAGCCTCAAGTTCAGGTCCGGGACATAGTCTTCCGGAATCATAACCGGAGTCCCGACCGATATCTGCGGCGACCAGCCGGTGTCGTGAATTTCCTCCTCGCCCTTAAGTTCGGCGACGGCCTCTTCCAACATTTGCTGATAAAGCTCGAAGCCGACCTCCTTGATGTGGCCGGACTGTTCCTCGCCGAGCAGGTTGCCGGCTCCTCGGATATCGAGATCGTGGCTGGCGAGTTGGAAGCCGGCACCCAGCGTGTCGAGAGATTGCAGCACTTTGAGGCGGCGCTCCGCTGGCCCCGTCAATGTCTTGTTGACCGGCAACGTAAAGAGCGCGAAGGCGCGAACCTTGGACCGGCCCACCCGGCCGCGAAGCTGGTAGAGCTGGGCGAGGCCGAACATGTCGGCGCGGTGCACGATCAGGGTATTTGCGGTCGGCACATCGAGTCCCGATTCAACAATCGTCGTCGAGAGGAGCACGTCGTAACGTCCTTCGTAGAAGGCGTTCATGATGTCTTCGAGCTCGGTTGCCGGCATCTGGCCGTGCGCCACGGCGACCTTCAGTTCCGGGACATCGGATTTCAGGAAATCGTGGATCTCCGAAAGGTCGCTCAAGCGCGGGCAGACATAGAAGCTTTGGCCGCCGCGATAGTGCTCGCGCATCAGCGTCTCGCGGATTACCAGCGCATCGAAGGGGGAGATGAAGGTGCGAACCGCCATGCGGTCGACCGGGGGCGTGGTGATCAGCGACAATTCGCGAACCCCGGTCAAGGCAAGCTGCAGCGTGCGCGGAATAGGCGTTGCCGACAGCGTCAGCACATGGACGTCGGACTTCAGCTCCTTTAGCCGTTCCTTGTGCTTGACGCCGAAGTGTTGCTCCTCGTCGACGATCAATAGGCCGAGATTGGCAAACTTGACCGAAGAGCCGAGCAGCGCGTGCGTGCCAACAACGATGTCGGTCTTGCCGTCGGCCACTTCCCTCTTCGTCAGCGCGAGTTCCTTCGAACCGACGAGCCGCGAGGCCTGCTGGATGCGGACCGGCAAGCCACGGAACCGCTCGGCGAAGGTCCTGAAATGCTGCCGGGCAAGCAAGGTCGTCGGCACGACGACCGCAACCTGCACCCCGTTCATCGCCGCGATGAAGGCGGCGCGCAGTGCCACTTCCGTCTTGCCGAAGCCGACATCGCCACAAACCAGGCGATCCATCGGACGACCGCTTCCAAGATCGTCGCGGACGGCGTCGATCGAGTTCATCTGGTCTTCGGTTTCATCGTAGGGGAAACGCGCGGCGAACTCGTCATAGACCCCGTCGTGGGCAACGAGGACAGGCGCGCGGCGGGTATGTCGTTCGGCAGCGATGCGGATAAGGCCTCCGGCCATATCAAGCAGCCGCTTCTTGAGCTTGGCCTTGCGCGCCTGCCATGCGACGCCGCCGAGCTTGTCAAGAATCGCATCGGTGCCTTCGGAGCCATAGCGCGACAGAAGCTCGATGTTTTCGACGGGCAGGAAGAGCTTGGCATCCTCCGCATAGACAAGCTCGAGACAGTCATGCGGCGCACCGGCCGCCTCGATGGTGCGCAGCCCAACGAAACGGCCGATACCGTGTTCGGCATGGACGACATAGCTGCCCTCGTCGAGGCCGGTGACCTCGGCGATGAAGTCGGCGCCACGTTTGCGGCGCTTCGATCGGCGCACCATCCGGTCGCCAAGAATGTCCTGCTCGCCGATTACCACAAGATCGCCGGTCTCGAATCCGGCTTCGAGGCTGAGCACCGCAGAGGCCGCCTCGCCCGGTTTCAGCGAGCGCACATCGGACAAAGCCTTGATCGGACGAATATTCGCAAGCCCGTGTTCGCCGAGAACCTGCAAAAGACGATCGAGCGATCCCTCCGTCCAGCCCGAAATGACGACCTTCGCGCCCCTCGCCCGCTTTTCGGCGATATGCTTCACAGCTTGATCGAACACGTTCGCGCGTTCGCCGTCACTTTCGATCTCGCCCGCCGCCTTTGCCCAGCGCAGCCCCTGTCGCGCCTCGATGGCGACGACCTGGCGCGCTTCCCCTTCATGCTCGTGAAATGGCGAGAGGCGGACGGCGTTCAGTTCAGAGAGCATCGCGCCAAAGCCCTTGGCGCTGAGATAAAGCAGTTCCGGCGGCACAGGCTTGTAGGGCGTGCCTTGGGAGATCTGGCTTTTGCCCGGCGATGCAGAGGCAAGGCGCGCATCATAATAGTCGAGAATAAGCTTCGACCGCTCCGCCGCCGCTTCGCGCGCCAGATGGTCCGTGACGATACGGAAACCGTCGAGGTAGTCGAACACCGTCTCCAAGCCGTCATAGAAGAGCGGCAGCCAATGCTCCATGCCGGCATAGCGGCGCCCTTCCGATACCGCCTGGTAAAGCGCATCGTCCCGCGTCGCGGCTCCGAAGAGCGAAAGATACTGCTTGCGGAAGTGGCTGATGGTCTCGGGCGTCAGCGACACTTCGCTCATCGGGTTGAGATCGAGCGAACGCACCTGGCCGGTCGTGCGCTGGCTCGCCGGGTCGAAGGAGCGGATTGTCTCGAGCGTGTCGCCGAAGAAATCCAGGCGCAGCGGCTCGCCGCTGCCGGGGACATAGACGTCGAGGATGCCGCCTCGGACGGCGAACTCGCCGACCTCGCGCACGGTCGGCACACGCTCGAAACCGTTTCGCTCCAGCCGCGCGGCAATATCGTCCATGCGGACCTGGTTGCCCGGCCTTGCCGAAAAGGCGAGGCTTTCGATCACGTCCTGGGGCGAGATTTTCTGGAGGGCCGCGTTCACGGTGACGAGCACGATCGCCGGATGTGGCTTCGCCCGGTGCGCTATCAGCGCGCTCAAGGCGGCCAGCCTCCGCGCGGACGTGTCGGCACTCGGGGAAACGCGGTCGTAAGGCAGGCAGTCCCAGCCCGGGAGCGTCAGAACCGGAATGTCCGGCGCCACGAAGCCCAGAACCTGCTCAAGGTCGGCGATCCGCTGACCGTCGGAAAGGATATAGGCGACGGGGCTTCCCGCGCGCGCCAATTCGGCAAGGATCAGTGCCTCGGCGCCGGACGGCACCGGGCCGATCGTCACCTCCCGTGTGGTGGAAAGGATCTTCTTCGCGTCAAGGCCAGATATCATCGCTTGTGTCTATTTCGTTTCCTGACGAAGCTTGTCGAAGTCGGGGCGATAAGCCGCGATCCGGCCGAACAACGGCGTCGCATAACGCTCCGGCAGGGGCTGTTCGCCGGTGATCCATCGCACGAGATCGTTATCTTCCTCGCGCATGATCGTTTCCAATTCATCGAGCTCCGCATCGGACAGGCTCGCCAACTCTGTCTCTGCGAACTGCCCGAGAATCAGATCCATCTCGCGAATACCGCGATGCCAGGAACGAAAGAGGATCCTGCGCCGACGCGAGTCGAGATCGGCGCTGGTACGCGTGATGCCGGTCATGGAAAATCCTTCCTGCCGCCCGCTGCCAAGGCGGCGGGTTTTTAGTCACTGGGCTCTATAAACGCTGGAAGGCGCGTTGTCAGCCTTGCCAAAGCCGGAATTATCGTCGCAATTTCATCGTCATGCGCCCTGCCCTCCTCGACCCGCTGTTTTCGCCTCTCGACACGCTCCCCGGCATCGGTCCGAAAACCGGCGAACTCTATGCGCGTCTGCTCGGCCGTGAAACGATCGACGATTGCCGGGTGATCGATCTTGTTTTTCATCCGCCCCATTCGGTGATCGATCGGCGCCAGCAACCGGGCATTGTCTACGCGCCGCAAGGTGCCGTTGTCACTATCACCGGCCGCGTCGACCGGCACCAGCCATCGCCTCGTGGCAGACCGAACGTACCCTACCGGGTGTTTCTGCACGATGACACGGGCGAACTGGCGCTCACCTTCTTTCGCGTCAAGGGCAATTGGCTGGAAAAGGCGCTGCCGGTCGATGAGACCGTTGTCGTCAGCGGCAAGGTGGATTGGTTCAATGGCCGTGCGTCGATGGTCCATCCTGACTATATGGTCAGGGTCGCCGAGGCGGAAAATCTACCGCTCGTCGAGCCCGTCTATGGGTTGACTGCCGGCCTCTCGCCGCGAACGTTGCGGCGCTCGATCGAGGCGGCGGTGGCGCGGGTGCCCGATCTGCCGGAGTGGCTCGACGAGGCGCTGCTCCGTCAGCAAGGGTTTCAAGGCGCAAGGGAAAGCTTCCACCGGCTGCACGAGCCGCGCGATGAAACCGACATCGATGCGCAAGCTCCCGCGCGGCGGCGGCTCGCCTATGACGAATTCCTCGCGGGACAGTTGTCGCTTTCGCTGGTGCGCCAGCGGCTGCGCAAGGTCGCCGGAACCCCCGTTCATCCGACTGGCAAATTGAGTGAGCCGGTCATCCGTGCTCTGCCTTTCTCGCTCACGGCGAGCCAGTCGGCCGCGGTCCGCGACGTCCTTGCCGACATGTCCGGCAGCGATCGCATGCTGCGTCTGCTGCAAGGCGACGTCGGTTCCGGCAAGACGGCGGTGGCGCTGATGGCCATGCTCGCCGCGATCGAATCGGGCGGCCAGGCGGTGCTGATGGCGCCGACTGAAATCCTCGCCCGGCAGCATCATGCCACCCTTTCGAAAATGGCCGCGCCGGCCGGTATCGGGATCGATGTCCTAACCGGGCGCACGAAGGGCAAGGAGCGCGATGCGATCCTGGAACGGATCGCCTCCGGCGAAACGCAGATGGTGATCGGAACCCACGCTCTGTTCCAGGAAGCCGTGAACTATCATCAGCTCGTGCTGGCCATCGTCGACGAGCAGCATCGTTTCGGTGTTCACCAACGGCTGCGGCTCACCGCCAAGGGCATTTCCCCACACATGCTCGTCATGACGGCGACACCGATTCCGCGCACGCTCGTGCTCGCCGCCTTCGGCGACATGGATGTCTCCAAGCTCACGGAGAAGCCGGCCGGGCGAAAGCCGATACAGACGGTGACGATACCCACCGAGCGCACGGATGAGGTCATCGACAGGCTCGATGCGGCGCTCGGCCAAGGCAAGAAGGCCTACTGGATCTGCCCGCTGGTGGAGGAATCCGAAGAAAGCGATGTGATGTCGGCCGATGAGCGCTATCAGAGCCTTGTCAAGCGCTTCGGCAATGACGTCGGTCTCGTTCACGGCCGCATGTCCGGTCCGGACAAGGACGCCGTGATGCTTGGCTTCAAGAATGGCGAGATTCGCCTACTCGTGGCGACGACGGTGGTGGAGGTCGGCGTGGATGTTCCCGACGCGACGATCATGGTGATCGAACACGCGGAGCGCTTCGGTCTGGCGCAACTGCATCAGTTGAGGGGGCGCGTGGGCCGTGGTGATGAGGCATCGACCTGCATCCTCCTCTACAAGAGCCCGCTCAGCGAAGCAGGCCGCGCACGTCTTTCCATTTTGCGCGAGACCGAGGACGGGTTTCTGATTGCCGAGGAGGACCTCAAACTGCGCGGTGAAGGCGAGCTTCTTGGAACACGCCAGTCCGGAACACCCGGTTTCCGCATCGCGAGCCTCGAGGCGCATGGTGATCTCCTGGAGATCGCCCGCAGGGATGCCGCCTATGTCATAGAGCACGATCCCGAGCTCACGTCAGAGCGTGGCGAAGCGCTGCGAACGCTGCTTTATCTTTACCGACGCGACGAGGCGATCCGTTTCCTGCGCGCCGGTTAGAGCAATTTCGGAAAGGCGTGTTCTAGGCGCTCTTCTGATGGGGGATCGGTCGCGGCGCGTTGGCGAGCGGCTTGTAGTCGGGCGCGACTAGGCCGCCGGAAATGAGGAGTTTGGCCGCGTCCTCGGCACTCATCTGAAGCGGTATGATTTTCTCGCGCGGCACGAACAGCAGAAACCCGGCCGTCGGGATCGGCGTGGGCGGAAGGAAAACCGTGACCATGTCCATGCCCCGCTCATCAAATTTCGCGGCGATTTCACCCTTGACGTCGGTCGCGATGAATACCAGCGACCAAAGGCCCGGGCTCGGATACTCGATCAGCCCTGCCTTTTTGAAGGACGAAGACTGCTCCTGGAGAACGGTCTGGAAAATCTGCTTGAGCGACTTGTAGATCGTGCGGACAAGTGGCGTCCTGTTGAGGAGCGACTCGCCGAAAGCGACGATCGACCGTCCTACGAGATTCGCCGTCATAAACCCGACGAGTGTTATGACGATCACAGCAACGAGGAGGCCAAAACCGGGTATGGCAACGGGCGAATAGGTGTCGGGATTATAAAAGTTCGGCAGGTAAGGTTTCACCCAGCTATCCGCCCATTCGATAAAGGAGCGAACCAGCCAGACCGTGATTGCCACGGGTGCGCAGATGATGAGCCCGGTAAGGAAATAGTTGCGCAGCCGGGCCGCTATGATGCCGCTTTTGGAGCCTTCCGTCATGCCGTTGCCATCAATTCTTCACATCGGCCCAAAGGCCGGATGATACGCGACATTGCCGGAAACCGTCGTTTCCGACAAGATCAGAACTAGAAAATATTGCGGCGCACAACCCGGAAAAACAAGAGTGCTTTCATGTCGAAAGCCGAACTTTTGGTATAACTCCGGCTCGCCGACGACGACGCAGCCCACCGCACCCGATTTCCGCAACATATCAAGGCCTTGGCGGATGAGCGCACTGCCCACGCCGCGCCCTTGCCTATCCGGCCGCACCGAAACCGGACCAAGCCCGTACCACCCGGCGGCGGAGGGGGTGATCGTCACCGGCGAAAAAGCGATGTGAGCGATCACTTCACCCGCGTCTTCCGCAACAAGCGACAGGGCAAGCGCGCCGGCGGCGCGCAGCCGCTCGATGATGAGCGGTTCCGTTTGGTCGCTATGCGGATGACCGGCAAAGGCGGCCGCGGTCACATCGCGGATCGCCTCATGATCGTCGCTCCGCTCCGGCCGGATGATCATTCGACGGTTACCGACTTGGCCAGGTTACGCGGCTGATCGACATCGGTGCCCATGAAGACGGCCGTGTGATAGGCAAGAAGCTGGATCGGCAACGCGAAGATCATCGGCGCGATGACCTCGTCGACGTTCGGCAACACGATCGTATGCATCGTGTCGAGCTTCGACGCGGCAGCGCCCATCTCGTCCGTGATAAGAATGATGCGCCCGCCACGAGCGGCAACTTCCTGCATGTTCGAGACCGTCTTGTCGAAGAAGCGGTCGTGCGGCGCGATGACGATGACCGGCATGTTTTCGTCGATCAGCGCGATCGGCCCATGCTTCAGCTCGCCGGCCGCATAGCCTTCCGCGTGGATGTAGGAGATCTCCTTGAGCTTCAGCGCACCTTCCATCGCCAGCGGGAAGCTGGTGCCGCGGCCGAGATAGAGCACGTCACGGCACTTCGACAGTTCGCGCGACAGAAGCTCGATTTTAGGCTGGATGCTGTTCAACACCTGGCCCATGATACGCGGCATCTCGGCAAGGCTTTTCACCAGCGCCTGCTCTTCCTGCTCGCTGACCGTGCCACGCGCCCGGCCGGCGCCGACGGCAAGCGCGGCGAGCACGGCGAGCTGGCAGGTGAAGGCCTTGGTCGATGCGACGCCGATCTCCGGACCGGCGAGGATGGGGAAGACGGCGTCGGATTCCCGCGCGATCGTCGATTCGCGGGTGTTGACGACGGCACCAATCTTCAGGCCGTGTTCCTTGCAGTACCTGAGCGATGCCAGCGTATCGGCGGTTTCGCCCGACTGCGAAATGAAGAGAGCGGCCGATTGCGGCGAGAGCGGGATCTCGCGATAGCGGAACTCTGAAGCGACATCGATTTCAACCGGCAAGCGCGCATAGCGCTCGAACCAGTACTTTCCGATCAACCCGGCGAGGTAGGCGGTGCCGCAGGCCGAAAGCGCAAGGCTCGGCACCTTGGCGAAATCGATGGCATCGGAAACAGCCGTCACGCGGTTTTCGATGAAGTTGATGTAGTGGCCGAGCGCGTGAGAGATGACCTCCGGCTGCTCGTAGATTTCCTTCTCCATGAAATGGCGATGATTGCCCTTGTCGACCAAATAGGCCGCAGCCATCGAAATCTGACGCGGCCGCGTGACGACATTGCCGTCAACGTCGAAGATGTGTGCGCCGCTCTTGCCGATAACGGCCCAATCGCCATCGATCAGATAGGTGATTTCATTGGTGAACGGCGCCAAGGCGATCGCATCCGACCCCAGGAACATTTCACCGTCGCCATGACCGATCGCGAGCGGCGGCCCGTTTCGCGCCGCCATGATCGTCGACGGATCATCCTCGAAGAGCACTGCCAGTGCATAGGCCCCGGTCACGCGCTTCAGCATCGCGTGCATCGCTTCGCGCCGCCCCATGCCGTCGCGATGGTATTTCGCCAGGAGATGCGCCACGACTTCCGTATCGGTATCGGTGCGGAACTCGACACCCGACGCAGCAAGTTCATCCTTCAGTTCGGCGAAGTTCTCGATAATGCCGTTGTGGACTACGGCAACGCCATCGGTGAAATGGGGATGTGCGTTGCGCTCCGTCGGCGCGCCATGCGTCGCCCAGCGCGTGTGGGCGATGCCGATGCTGCCGGCCAATGGCTCCTCTTTCAGCTTCGCTTCGAGATTGAAGAGCTTCCCCTCGGCGCGGCGGCGCTTCAACCGGCCCCCGTCGATGGTTGCAACGCCCGCCGAATCATAACCGCGATATTCGAGCCGCTTCAGCGCATCGACCAATCGCTCCGATACCGGCTGATTGCCGACGATGCCAACGATACCGCACATGTCCCTCTCCGCGTTCTCTTCACGCCTGTCCCGGCGCAACTGTTACCCAAAGCAGACGACCTCGCCGCCTTCAGGCTTTCGTAGCGAAATTGCCGCGTGAGGCAATCCGGTCCGATTTCACTTTCAGTTTCAGTATTTAACGTGACCTATTCGGCAGCCTTCGGCTTCTTCCTAGCGGCCTTCTCCGTCTCGTAGCGTTCGCGCAGGATCGGTGCCCTGCCCGGCTTGATTTCCTGGCGCGCGCGCCCGAAGGCGACGGCGTCGGCGGGAACGTCGTCGGTAATGACGCTGCCGGATGCAACAAGCGCGCCATCGCCGATCGACACCGGAGCCACGAGCGAAGAGTTCGACCCGACGAAGGCATTCTCGCCGATGCGGGTCACATGCTTGTTGACCCCGTCATAGTTGCAGGTGATGGTTCCCGCTCCAATGTTCGATCCGGCGCCGACGAACGCGTCGCCGATATAGGTCAGATGGTTGACCTTGGCGCCTGCACCGATTTCGGCCTTCTTCACCTCGCAGAAATTGCCGACCTTCGATTTCGGGCCGAGATCGGCGCCGGGACGAAGGCGTGCGAACGGTCCGACAGTCGCATCCGCGCGAACAACCGCGCCCTCGATATGCGAGAAGGCGTGGATAATTGCCCCACTCTCCACGGTGACGCCAGGACCGAAGACGACATTCGGCTCCACCAGGACATCCTGGGCGAGTTCGGTATCCCAGGAAAGGAAAACCGTTTCCGGCGCGATCATCGATACGCCTGAGAGCATCAGTTCCTGCCGCCGGCGCTGCTGCCAGAGACGCTCGATATAGGCGAGTTCCGCTCTTGTGTTGCAGCCGGTCAGTTCCTCCTCGGGCGCTTCGACGGCGACTGCCTTGCCCCCGACGGCGCGAACGATTTCAACGAGATCGGTGAGATAATATTCGCCTTTCACGTTCATATTGCCGATGCGGCCGAGAAGATCGAGGGCCTTGCGACCGTTGATCGCCATCAGCCCGCCATTGCAATAAGTGATCCGACGCTCGGCCTCGGATGCATCCTTATGCTCCCGGATCGCGACCAGCACACCGTCCTCGACGATCAGGCGACCGTAGCCGGTCGGATCGGCAGCCTCGAACCCGATAACGACCACGTCGTTGCCTTCAGCAAGCCCCTCACGCGCCGCCTTGAGCGGCTCCGGCGTGATAAGGGGGGTATCGCCGAAGACGACCAGAATGTCGTCGTAACCCCTCGCAATTGCCTCGCGAGCCGCAAGCACTGCGTGGCCGGTGCCGAGCCGCTCCTTTTGCAGGAACGAGGTGACGGTGACGCCAGCGGTATGGGCGGCGGCGGAAACGGCCTCGGCATCGCGACCAACGACGAGCGCGACATCCGAGATCGAGGCGCTTGCGAGCGCGTCGACGACGTGGGCGATCATCGGCCTGCCCGCCACCGGATGCAGCACCTTCGATACGGACGATTTCATCCGCGTGCTTTCGCCAGCCGCCAGGATGATCGCCAGGCACGTCCGTTCCATTCTCATCTCTCCTTGGTACTTATCGCAGGCGGATGCCCTATCGCCTGACTCGACGGTGTTCTTATAGGCAAGATATTGCGAGAAGCATAATTCTCGAAATCACGTCGCGTAACCCCCGGTTAAACCTGACGGGGCGGCCCGACCAGCTCTCAAGCCTCAGGACGCAGCCTGCTTTCCGTCAAGAGGCCGCTTTCTTCGAGAATGGGATAGGCAACGGACGCTATGTGAGCGTTGATGCGCTTCAGGTCCCTCAACATGTCGAGATGCAGAGAGCTCGTCTGCAGGCTCTGAAGCAGGCCGTCGCGAAGGCGTTCGAGATGCCGCTCAGCCGAGCGTTTTTCCATGTGGCGGACATCGACCTTGACCTCGACCAGGTGACGAGCGAGGTCCGCATTGCGGCTGACAAAGATCGTCTGGGCAATGCGCAGGTTATCGATCGTCAGGTTGAACAGGCTTTTCAGCTCCTGATAGCCGTCTTCGGAAAACTTCAATCCATTGGTGACTTTCTTATCGATCTGCTCGCAGAGGCCTTTTTCGATGATGTCGCCCATGTGCTCGAGATTGATCGCATAGTCGATGATGACTATCGAACGGCGACCGTCCTCGGCGCCAAGTCCATCGCGCCCGAGCCGGGACAGGAATATCTTAACCTCCTGCTGGAGGAGATCGACCTGCTTTTCCATTTTGCCGATATCATACAGTTCACCGAGATCGTTGTTGTTGAACGCGTTCGATGCGCGCGTCAGCATTGCCTCGACCAAATCCCCGACACGCAAGACTTCGCGCGTTGCACCGGAAAGCGCCATCACAGGGGTGTCAAGCGTCGCTTCATCGAGATATCGCGGCCCCGTCTCGCCAGCTTCCTCGTCGGGAACGAAGCGGCTCATCAGGCGCGCGAGCAAACCCGCGAACGGCCACGCGACAGTCGCGACGACGAGATTGAAGACAAGATGGATGTCGACCGGTAGATTCTGTCGCGGCAACGGCAGATGTTGCAACCACTCCGCCCCAATCCCTGCGATCGGAAGAGCAATGAGGCAGCCCATGCCGCGCACGACGAGGTTGCCGAGCGTGACGCGGCGCGCGGGAGGTGCCGAACCGAGGGTAGCGATAACCGGCGGAATCGCTCCCCCGAGATTGGCGCCCAGCACCAATGCGACGGTCAGTCCGGCGGAGAGCACCCCGGCAGAAGAGAGGGAAAGCACAAGCATCACGATCGCCAGACTCGACGAGGAGGCAAAGGCCAGGCCCGCCGAGATGATCAGGGCAACCGGCCAGGCGCTGTCAAGCATGCCGAGAAATGCCGCGAGCGCGCGAGATTCCCGCATCGGTTCCGTTGCCGCGGAGAGCAGATCGAGCGACAGCAGCATCAAACCGATGCCGACAAGGGCGAAGCCGCCGCCCTGACGCGCGCTCGACCGGCTCATCCGATGCACAACGACGCCCGCCAGAATAATTGCCGGCGACAGCCACCCGATCCCGATCGCAACGATCCAGGCTGTCATCGCCGTGCCGACATTGGCACCCAGAAGCACGATCTGCGCCATTCGCGCGCGCACCAGCCCCCTTTCCACGAAGGAAGCGGTCATCAAGGCCGTGGCCGTCGAACTCTGCAATGCGAGCGTCGCGATAAGCCCCGTCACAAACGAACGAACCGCGCCGCTCGTACCCTGTGCGAGACCGGTGCGCAGCCTCGCTCCGAATGCACGCGTGACGCCATCCTTGACGAGCGACAGGCCGAACAGGAGTAGCGCCACCGCACCGAATAGATTGACCATCACGATCGTTGACTGCATGGCATGTTCCCGTAACGGCCACTGGAATCAGGGTAGTTTACCTCATAATCGAGCACAGGATTCCCGTTTCGTCTCGACGCGATATGCGCTCGAAACCGACAATCTTGCAGATCGTTTTCTATTGCCGGCTAACGAATCCGACATCGACTTTGTTGTTCGCGTCCGATCGTGCTGGGCTCCGTGATTTTCCGAACAGGCGAGCCCATCGCCGAACGCTGTGCGCCGCAAAAATCGCCGGGAAGAAATGAATGCCTCCGGCCTGAACGGAGGTGTCGCAATTTGCCGCGAAGCGCCCTTCAATTCCTGTTTGGTTTGTTCTAAGGAACGAATTCGTTTTTGGCGTGACGCCACCGTACTGCAACAAGGTTTCTGCCCCTATGCTCGAATCGCTCAGAAAAGCTTCCCAGACATGGATCGTCAAAGGCCTTATGGCCATTCTCGTCATGTCGTTCATGGTATGGGGCGGTCAGACGTTGATGGTGGCAAGCACGCCCAACGCGGTGGTGACGGTCGGCGATATCAAGGTCTCTCCGAGCGACTTTCGCCTCGCATATGAGCGCCAATTGAGCCTGCTTTCGAGGCAACTCGGGACGCCGCTGACGCGCCAGCAGGCCCGTGCCTTCGGCATCGAGTCGCAGGTTTACTCTCAGCTGGTCGCCGGTGCTGCGCTCGATCAGCTCGCACTGGATATGAACCTCGGCCTCTCCGAGGATCGGCTTGCGAAGCTTATCGGCGAGGACCCGGCGTTCCACAGTGTCAACGGCCAGTTCGACCGGCTGACGTTTTCGAGCGTATTGCGCAACGCGGGCTTAAGTGAGCAGGACTACATCAACAACCGCAGCCAGGTTGCGGTCCGGTCGCAGATCGTCGATGCGCTGTCCGACGGATACACCGCTCCCAAGGTACTGGCCGATGCCGTCAGCAAATATCGCCACGAAAAGCGCTCGATCGACTATCTGCTGCTCTCGAACGCGAATATCGATGCGGTCAAGGCGCCGGGCGACGACGTGCTTGCGCCCTGGTTCGAAAGCCACAAGGCGAACTATCGCGCTCCAGAGTATCGCAAGTTCAGCTATATCAAGCTGGAGCCTGAAGATCTGGTAGCGACCGAGACCGTGTCTGAAGAGGAGCTGCGCGCGGACTATGAGAAGCGCAAGGAAAGCTTCCGCTCGGCGGCAACGAGAACCGTCGAACAGCTCGCCTTCCCTTCGCGTGAGGCGGCAGACGCTGCGGCAACCAAGCTCTCAGCCGGCACCTCCTTCGACGATCTGGTAAAGGCCGAGGGCAAGACCGCTGCAGACGTTCTGCTCGGCGAATTCACGAAGGAGCGCATGCCCGATGCGAAGCTCGCCGATGCCGCCTTTGCCGTTCCGGCGGAGGGTGGTGTTACGCCGGTTGTGGAGGGTGCGTTCGGCCCGGTTATCCTGCGGGTAACCAACATCAAGCCGGAAACCATACGCAGCTTCGATGAGGTGAAGGAGGAACTGCGGAAGGAAATCGCGCTTTCTGCAGCGCGCGAAGAGGTCATCAATCTTCACGATCGCATCGAGGACGAGCGCGCCGCCGGCGCAACGGTCAAACAAGTGGCCGATCAGCTGAAACTGAAGCTTGTCACGATCGACGCGATCGACGCCACCGGCAAGGACCAAAACGGCGACGAGGTTCAGGGGATTCCGGAGGCGCGTACGCTTCTCCAGGAAGTCTTCAAGGCGGAAGTGGGGCTCGACACGCTTTCCGTCAACATCGGCCGTGACGGCTCTGCCTGGTTCGATCTCGAAGAGATCATTCCCGCCCGTGACCGCACCCTGGACGAGGTTCGCGATGAGGTAGCGGCAGACTGGACCGCCGAGCAACAGCGGGCGGCGCTTGCCACCAAGGCAGCCGAACTCAAGCAGCGCGTCGAAAAAGGCGCGAAGCTTGCCGACATAGCGAGCGAACTCGGCCTCGTCGTCGAAACGAAAGCCGGCCTGACCCGCTCGACCGAGGATGCTGCCTTGAGCCCAGCTGCCGTCGCGGCGGCCTTTGGCGGCGCCAACGGACATGTTGCCAACGCGCCGGGCATCGGCGGAGAAGGCCAGGTCCTCCTTCAGGTCACGGCAGTCGACGACAGCGACCCCGCAAACGTCCTCGACAACGACAGCCGTCAAATCGAGGCCATCGCTCGCGCCAGTGGAGACGACATCCTTGATCAGATGGTCTCCACACTGCAGACGGCCTACGGTGTGGCGATCAACCAGACACTCGCCGAAACCGCATTGGCGCAACGCTGATGGACAAAAAAGCTGCGGACAGGGGAACGAACTCATGACTGATTTGAAGCCGTTCGTGGCGAAAGTGGCAACTCGCGAGGCACTCAATCGTGAAGATGCGCGGGCGGCCTTCGAGATCATCATGTCGGGAGCTGCGACGCCTTCGCAAATCGGCGGCTTCCTGATGGCGCTTCGGGTGCGCGGCGAGACCGTCGACGAGATCGTCGGCGCAGTTGGCGCAATGCGCGCACGCATGCTGCCGGTCGAGGCCCCTGAGGGTGCGATCGACATCGTCGGCACGGGCGGTGACGGTGCCGGCACCTACAACATCTCGACGCTCGCTTCACTGATCGTCGCCGGCGCCGGCGTCCCGGTCGCCAAGCATGGCAACCGGGCGCTGAGCTCGAAATCCGGTACGGCCGACGCGCTCTCTTGCCTGGGCGTCAAGCTCGACATCGGACCCGAAGCGATCGCCCGCTGCATCAGCGAGGCCGGTGTCGGTTTCATGTTCGCCCAACAGCACCATTCCGCGATGCGGCACGTCGGCCCGACGCGGGTCGAACTGGGTACGAGAACGATCTTCAATCTGCTCGGCCCGCTCTCGAATCCGGCCGGTGTGAAGCGACAGCTCGTCGGCGTCTACGCACCGCAATGGGTGAACCCGCTGGCCGAGGTCCTGCGCGATCTCGGCTCGGAGAACGTCTGGGTGGTTCACGGCGAAGGGCTCGACGAAATCACGACGACCGGCGTCACCAAGGTCGCCGCGCTTGAGGACGGCAAGATCACGAGTTTCGAGTTGACCCCGGCCGATTTCGGCCTTCAGACGGCCACGCTCGATGCACTGAAAGGCGGCGATGGAGCGCACAATGCCGTTGCGCTGCAAGCCGTTCTCGATGGTGCGGAGAATGCCTACCGGGACATTTCGCTTGCGAACGCCGCTGCTTCATTGATGATAGCGGGGCGCGCCAAGGATCTCACCGAAGGCATGGCGCTCGCCAGGCAGTCGCTCTCGAGCGGTGCGGCGAAGACTGCCTTGCAGCGGCTGATCAGCGTCTCCAATGCCGCTTGAGGAGAAGATAGCTCCATGACGGATATCCTGTGCAAAATCGAAGCCTACAAGCGCGAAGAGATCGCCTTGGCGAAATCGAGCGTTTCGCTTGAGGAGCTGAAGGCGCGGATCGCAGATCAATCGCCGCCGCGGGGCTTCCACGCTGCGCTCGCCTCGCGTCGCGAGAAGGGCGGATTCGGCTTGATCGCCGAGATCAAGAAGGCAAGCCCTTCGAAAGGACTGATCCGTCCCGACTTCGATCCCCCGGCGCTTGCCAAGGCCTATGCCACCGGCGGTGCAGCTTGCCTGTCCGTCTTGACGGACACGCCGAGCTTCCAGGGCGCACCGGAGTTCCTGACGGCGGCACGAGCCGCTTGTGCGCTTCCGGCATTGCGGAAGGACTTCATGTTCGACCCGTATCAGGTCTTCGAAGCCCGAGCCTGGGGGGCCGACTGCATCCTGTTGATCATGGCGTCATTGAGCGACGACGATGCGCGTCGCCTTGAGGAATCGGCCCTTGCGCTCGGCATGGATGTCCTCATCGAAGTGCATGACGCCCAGGAGATGGAACGGGCGCTAACGCTGACTTCCCCCCTCGTCGGCATCAACAATCGTAATCTGAGGACATTCGAAGTTGACCTCGCCGTGTCCGAACAACTGGCGGCGATGATTCCACCGGACCGGCTGCTCGTCAGTGAAAGCGGCATATTTACCCATGAAGACTGCCGGCGCTTGGAAAGACGCGGCATCTCTACCTTCCTCGTTGGCGAGAGCCTGATGAGAAAGGATGATGTCGAGGCAGCGACGCGGGCGCTGCTGACGGGCTCCGGAAGCGTATTGGCGGCAGAGTAATGAGCGGCCCGTCCCTCACCCACATCGACAGCGCCGGCGAAGCCAACATGGTCGACGTCGGCGACAAGACCGAGACCGTACGCGTCGCCGTCGCCGAAGGCTTTGTGCGAATGCGTCCCGAAACGCTCGCGCTGATTAAGGGCAATGCCAAGAAAGGCGACGTGATCGGCACCGCACGGCTTGCCGGGATCATGGCCGCAAAACAGACGTCCAATCTCATTCCGCTGTGCCATCCGCTGATGCTGACGAAGGTCTCGGTCGATATCGTGCCGGACGACGCGCTGCCGGGGCTTCGCGTCGAGGCGATGGCAAAGCTGACGGGGCGGACGGGCGTCGAGATGGAAGCCCTGACCGCCGTCAGCATCGCCTGCCTGACGATATACGACATGGCGAAGGCTGCGGATCGCGAAATGGAGATCGGCGGCGTTCGGCTGGTCAGCAAGTCGGGTGGGCGTTCCGGCGACTACCGGCGCCAGGGAGATAACCGCTAATGTCGCTGCTTTCGGTCGAGGATGCACTCGCCAGGGTCATTGACAAAGCTCGCCCGCACCGTCGGACAGAAAGGCTCGCCCTGCACGATTGCTTCGGCCGGGTGCTGGCCGAGGATATCGTCGCACGGGTCACGCATCCCGCCTTCGACAATTCGGCGATGGACGGCTATGCGGTCCGCCACGACGATATCGTCGAGATCGGCGCGCAACTCGTCGTGATCGGCCAGTCGGCCGCGGGGCATGGTTTCCGGGGAGAGGTTCGCGCCGGTGAAGCCGTTCGTATCTTTACCGGCGCGCCCCTGCCCGCCGGAGCGGACACCGTCATCATCCAGGAGGACACCGAAAAGGTTTCGGGCGGAAAAATCCGCACGTTGTTCGCCCTGGCAAAGGGTCGTCATATCCGGCTTGCGGGGCAGGATTTTGAGAAAGGCGAGATCGCGCTTGCCGCAGGCAGTGTGCTCGACGCCGGAAGACTGACGCTCGCCGCGGGCATGAGCCATGAAAGCCTGCCGGTGTTCGAACGACCGAAGATTGCGATCATCGCCACCGGGGACGAGTTATTGCCACCGGGAAGTTCCCCAGGTGCTGACCAGATCATCGCATCGAATACCTATGGCGTGGCCGCTATTGCACGCGAGAACGGCGGCGAAGTCCTTGATCTTGGCATCGTGCCGGACGATGAAGCGGCGATATCGGCCGCTGTCGCCAAGGCACAAGAGGCCGGAGCGGACGTCCTGGTGACGCTCGGCGGAGCCTCTGTCGGCGATCATGACCTTGTTCAATCGACTCTTCTGTCGTGCGGCATGGTGCTGGATTTCTGGCGCATCGCCATGCGTCCGGGCAAACCGCTGATGGTTGGCGGACTCGCCGGCATGACCGTCCTAGGGTTACCGGGAAATCCTGTCTCGAGCCTCGTGTGCGCACTGCTGTTCCTCGAACCGCTGACGCGGCACCTGGCGCATCTACCGCCTCGTTCGCGGATGACGACGGCGCGGCTTGCGACCCCCTTGCCTGCCAACGATCGCCGCCAGGATTATGTCCGCGCGCGGCTGACAGTCGAGCCCGACGGCTCGCTCGCCGCCCATCCGTTCGCGCGTCAGGATTCCTCGATGATGAATATATTTGCGCAATCCGACGGGCTCATCGTTCGCGCACCGCACGCCGAGGCCGCTTCGAACGGCGATCCATGCAACGTCCTGCGGTTGCGCTAAACACGCGCAGCTACTGCATGGCTCCTAAATCGGAGTCGATTTAAGGACAAAATCATGGAGCAATTCAAAGTGCTACAGGGACCTTTGCGCGTGCGGATTGGACGCGCGGCGCTGTAGTCCGGACAGTCGCGTTCTCGAGCCATTTCCGCTGCTTTGTCATACGGCAGACATGCAAGGCCTATAGTAAGGTAGTCACTCAATCATCGGTCGCGGCGGCTGACTACGGATGGACTAGAGCGGTTCCGGTTTTGACTGAATCGGAGGGGATTCCGTTTTAGTCCGTTTTGTGATTCAAGATGCTGGCTGGAGCGGAGGCCAGCATCCGATGACGCGACCTCTTTCGAACGATCTTCGTGAACGTGTTGTTGGCGCCATTTCGGCGGGGGAAAGCTGCCGATCGGTGGCGGCTCGTTTCGGCATTGCCGTATCGTCGGCGGTGAAGTGGTCTCAGCGCTATCGTTCGAACGGGTCCGTGGCGCCCGGCAAGATGGGCGGCCACCGCAAGCATGTGCTGGAGCCGCACCGTGCGTTCATCGCGGAGCGGATCAACCAGACGCCGCATTTGTCGCTGCACAGGCTGAAGGAAGAGCTGGCGGCGCGTGGGGTGAAGGTGTCGCACGATACGGTCTGGCGGTTCCTGCGCCGCGAGGGGTTGCGGTTTAAAAAAAACGCTGTTCGCCCTTGAGCAGGCCCGTGCCGATATTGCCCGCCGGCGGCAACGCTGGCGCTCCTGGCAGTCCGGTCTCGATCCGAGACGGCTGGTGTTCATTGACGAAACCTGGATCAAGACCAACATGGCGCCGCTCTATGGCTGGGGGCCACGAGGCAAGCGCCTGCGCGGCTTTGCCCCGCACGGCCACTGGCGCACGCTGACCTTTGTCGGCGCTTTGCGCCACGACCGGCTGGCAGCGCCTTGCGTCTTCGACGGACCGATCAACGGTCGGTGTTTCCGCGCCTATGTCGAACAACAGCTCGTGCCCGTGCTCGAACCCGGCGACATCGTCATCATGGACAATCTCGGCTCGCACAAGTCGGCGGCCATCCGGCAGATGATCCGAGCCGCCGGCGCGCGGCTCTGGTATCTCCCGCCATACTCGCCCGATCTCAATCCGATCGAGCAGGCCTTCGCCAAAATCAAACACTGGATGCGGGCGGCTCAGAAGCGAACCGTCGAGGAGACATGGAAATACCTCGGCAGCCTTGTCCCCTCACTCCAGCCCGACGAATGCAGCAACTACTTCGCCAACGCCGGATATGCTTCTGTCAAAACCTGAAACGCTCTAGCAGGCGCCAAGACAGTTTGAGGGAAAGGTCGGGTATCGCCCGGCCTTTTGCTTTTTGGCGATGTGCTCCGCCTCAGGCTGCGTCGTCGATGCAGCGGGACACAAGAATCTTGTCGATCCGGCGTCCGTCCATATCGACAACCTCGAAGCGGTAACCGTGCGCCTCGGCGATGTCGCCTTCCTCCGGCGTCTTGCGCAACTGCTGAACGAGAAAACCCGCGATCGTTTCGAAATTGCCGTCCGCATCGATGCCTTCGATGCCGATTGCCAGATGAATCTCGTCTATAGGCGTGCGCCCGTCGACCATATAGCTGCCGTCTTCGCGTATCCGGATCAGCGCATGTTCGATATCGTCGTAGTTCGACGGCAGCACGCCGACGATCGCTTCCAGGATGTCAGCCGTCGTGATGATGCCTTCCGTGCTGCCGTATTCGTCAACGATCATCGCCATGTCGATGCTTGTTGTCTTGAATGCATCGAGCGCCTTCAGGCACGAGGCCGTCTCCGGCAGGGTCAGGATTTCGCGAACGTGGGCACGCAGATTGAATGAGCCGTTCGCCGGGATGTTCAGAACCTCCTTGGCGAGAATCGCGCCGAGAACATCGCCTGTGGGACCGTCCACGACGGGATAGCGGGAGTGACCGAACTCCCGAACCTTGCGCCGGACGGCTTCGAGATCGTCATTGGCATCGATGAAGCGCATCTCCGTCCGGTGTGTCATGATTGACTTCACGTTGCGATCGCCAAGCCGAATGATCCGGCGCAGCATTTCATGCTCGGACTTTTCGATCGCGCCGCTTTCGACGCCCTCCGCCATGATCGCCTGAACTTCCTCTTCCGTCACGTGATCCGGATCGTCCGGGCGCATGCCGAACAGGCGCATAAAGACTGCAGCCGATGTTTCGAAAAGATAGACGACTGGCGCCACGATGCGGGAGAGCACCGTCATCGGCGTTGCCACAAACATCGCAAGCGCCTCGGAATTCCTGAGCGCAAGCTGTTTCGGAATGAGCTCGCCGATGACGACCGACAGGAAGGTGATGAGTGTCACCACCAGCCCGACGGACACAGTGTGGCCGTAGGGGCTGATCCATGCCACCTCATCGAAGACCGGCGCTATCTTGGCGGCGATCGTTGCACCGCCATAGGCACCCGCCAGGATGCCGACAAGGGTGATGCCGACCTGCACGGTGGACAGGAACTTTCCGGGATCCTCGGCCAGCTTCAGTGCGGCCTCCGCCCGTCGATTCCCCTGTTTGACCATTTGGCGAAGCAGTGGCTTGCTTGCCGAGACGATTGCCATTTCCGAGAGCGCAAAGAAAGCGTTGATCAAAAGCAAAGCGAAAATTACGAAAATCTCGGACATGGTCTCCAGGTCGCCGTTGATGCAAGGCCGAACCAAACGGAACGACCGTTTCCCAGATAGGCTACGCGCGGAGATCGGGCAAGGTCACGCTACAATTTCGTGGCGAGCGATGGTCGGCTCATACGGTATCCGCATGCAGCGCCTGTCGAATGCGATCGCGCCCGACCTTGATGACGTGTTCCATCGCGGAACGCGCGCCCGCCTCATTCCTTCTGCCAATCTCTTCGACGATTCGAATGTGATTGCGGGCCACCTCATCGATACCGCTTTTTTCAGCGGTGGGTGAGCTCAACTTGAATACGCCAACAAGCGCCGCCTCAATCAAGCTACCGACCGTGCGCAGGAAGGGGTTTCCAGAAGCGTCCAGTACGGAAAGATGGAACTTGAGGTCGGCAACGGCGAGACTTTCGGCGGTGTGATTCGCGTCGCCCATGGCAACCGCAAGGCGCATCATGCCAGCGATCTCCGCATCGGTCGCGTTTCGCGCCGCCAGCGCCGCTGCATGCGGCTCAAACGCAAGCCGCACTTCGCTCAGGTGATAGAGGAACTCGTCATCGACGCCGGATACAAAATGCCAGGTCAGGATATCGCTGTCGAAGAGGTTCCAGTCATTTCTCGGCCTCACACGCGTGCCGATGCGCGCGCGCGGCACCACAAGCCCCTTGGCCGCCAAGGTTTTCATTGCTTCGCGCAGGACGGTCCTTGAGACCCTGAAGCGAGCCGCCAGTTCCGGGTCGCCCGGAAGAATGCTGCCGACCGGGAACTCCCCTGAAACGATCGCTTTCCCGAGCTGGTCCACCACTTGCGCATGGCTGGTGCGCTTCGGCGCACCGGATATCACTGTTTCAAACAGGCTCTTGCTCAACCCGTTCCCCCTCCCAAGAATACCTCCGCGGAGGCCGCGCGCTGGTCAATCGGTGGGTGGCGTTCACCGCCATCTTCATCCACGGCGCGAAAATAACTCAACTCTAGTTCTAATAAGCGATTCCTCAAAGTCGGACTGACACGATTGCGAAGGTCGGTTTGTCGCACCTGACGACGACCGTCCAAATTGGCAAACCCCGCGTGGCCACGCGGGGTTTGCCAGGTCCTGAAAATCGATGACGTTACCGCTTGAAACAGGCTTGGCCGCCTATTGCGGCAGCTTGTCGTCGACGCCTTCAACGTAGAAGTTCATGCCGAGCAGCGTCGCGTCATCCGAGCTTTCGCCCGCCTTCAGCCAGGCACTGCCGTCCTGCTTGTTGAGCGGTCCGGTGAACGGCTTCAGTTCGCCGGACTTGATCTTGGCCTCGGTTGCCTCGGCCATCGCCTTCACGTCATCCGGCATATTGGTGTAAGGGGCCATGGTCAGGATGCCGTCCTTGAGGCCATCCCAGCTCGAAGCGGTTTCCCACTTGCCGTCGAGGAAGGCTTTGGTGCGCTTCACGTAATAGTTGCCCCAAGTGTCTACGATGGCGGTGAGCTGCGTGTTCGGGCCTGCGGCGATCATGTCGGAGGCCTGACCGAAGGCCTTGATGCCGCGTTCGGCGGCAACCTGCATCGGCGCGGTCGTGTCGGTGTGCTGTGTCAGGATATCAACGCCCTGGTCGATCAGTGCCTTCGCGGCATCAGCCTCCTTGCCGGGGTCGAACCAGGTGTTCGCCCAGATTACCTTGATCTTGAAATCCGGATTGATCGAGCGGGCGCCGATCACGAAGGAGTTGATGCCCATCACCACTTCGGGAATCGGGAAGGACGCGATGTAGCCGGCAACGCCCTTCTCGGACATCTTGGCGGCAATCTGGCCCTGGATGTAGCGGCCTTCATAGAAGCGGCTGTTGTACGTCGCGACGTTCGGAAGCGTCTTGTAACCTGTTGCGTGCTCGAATTTCACGTCCGGGAACTTCGGCGCGACCTTGACCGTCGCCTCCATGAATCCGAAGGACGTCGTGAAGATCAGGCCGCAGCCGGAGCGCGCCAGGCGTTCGATCGCGCGTTCAGCGTCAGGGCCTTCGGGCACGTTTTCGAGGAACTGCGTCTCGATCTTGTCGCCGAGCTCCTTCTCGAGCTGCTGACGGCCAAGGTCATGCGCCTGGGTCCAGCCACCATCGGTTCTCGAGCCCACGTAGACAAAGCAGATCTTGGCCTTTTCCTGGGCACTTGCTGCGGATGTAAAGCCGAGCACGGCAGTTGTTGTTGCGAGGGCGAGCAGTAGTTTTTTCATTTTTACCTCTGTCGGTTGAGTACGTCCGTCTGGCTTGTTGTTGTTCACCGGTCCGGCACAAACGGCTTGCCGAGCGATGCCGGCGTGTTGATCAGGGTCATGCGCCGGTTGTGTGAGATGAGGATAAGTACGACAACTGTCGCAACATAGGGAAGAGAAGAAAGGAATTGCGAAGGAATGCCGATGCCGAAAGCCTGCGCGTGAAGCTGGCTGATGGAGACCGCCCCGAACAGATATCCGCCGGCGACGACGCGCCAGGGGCGCCAGGACGCGAAGACCACGAGGGCAAGCGCGATCCAGCCACGGCCGGCCGACATGTTTTCCACCCATTGCGGCGTATAGACCAGCGAGAGCTGTGCGCCGGCGAGACCGGCACAGGCGCCGCCAAACAAGACAGCCAGGTATCGGGTGCGAATGACATCAACCCCAAGGGCATGGGCTGAGGCATGGCTGTCACCCACGGCGCGCAGCTTCAGCCCCGCGCGGCTCCTGAATAGGAACCAGTGAACGCCCGCGACGATCGCGACCGACGCGTAGAAGATCGCGTCCTGCCTGAAGAGCAGCGGACCAATAAACGGAATTTCCGAAAGGACCGGGATCACGATCGGCTGCAGCTTGATGCCCTGCATTCCGAGGAAACTCTCGCCGAGCATGCCGGACACGCCGAGACCGAGCAGCGTCAGCGCGAGGCCCGTCGCAACCTGATTGGCGACAAGCGTCAGCGTCAGGAAACCAAAGAAAAGAGAAAACAGCATCCCGGCAGCCGTACCGGCGAGAGCTCCCAGATATGGGGAGCCCGTAAGCTGCGTGGCGGCAAATGCGCAAACCGCGCCCATGATCATCATGCCCTCGACGCCGAGATTGAGGACGCCCGATCGCTCGGCGACGAGCTCGCCAATGGCCGCAAGCACAAGCGGCGTCGCCGCAGTGATTACGCTCAAGAGGATTGCTGCAACGATACCCATCAATGCGCCTCATCCGTCTTAATTGCCGCGAGCCTCTGCCAAACCAGCCGGATGCGGTAATGAATGAGCGTGTCGCACGAGAGCACGAAGAACAGCAGCAGACCCTGAAAGACGCGCGTGACCTTTTCCGATACGCCGATCGAAAGCTGAGCTGCCTCGCCGCCGAGATAGGTCAACGCCAGGACGAGGCCGGCGGCGATGATGCCGAGCGGATTGAGGCGACCGAGGAAGGCGACGATGATTGCCGTGAAGCCGTAGCCGGGCGAGATCACCGGCCGCAATTGCTGGATGGCGCCGCTGACTTCCGCAATGCCGGCAAGGCCAGCCAGCGCTCCCGAGAACAGCATCGAAAAACAGATCATCTTGCGCGACGAAAAGCCAGCAAAGCGCCCTGCCCGCGCGGATTGGCCAAGCACAGTGATCTCGAATCCTCGCAGCGTATAACGCATCATGAACCAGACCAGAACCGCGGCAATGATAGCGAAGGCGAAGCCCCAATGCGTCCGCCCCGAAGCCAGCATTTCGGGAAGGATCGCATCGGGCCCGAACGTTCTGGTTTCCGGAAAATTCATGCCCTGTGGGTTGCGCCAGGGTCCACGAACGAGCCAATCGAGAAACAGCTGAGCCACATAGACCAGCATCAGGCTCGTCAGGATCTCGTTGGTGTTCATATGTGCCTTCAGGAAGGCCGGTATCGCCGCGAAAAGCGCACCGCCAAGCATGCCGAGCAGCAGCATCAGCGGCAGCACCATCGGCGATTGCCAGTCGTAGAAGACGACAGGCAGGATCGATCCCGCGATCGCCCCCATGATGAATTGGCCTTCGGCACCGATGTTCCAGTTGTTGGAACGGAAGCAGACGGAGAGACCAACGCCAATCAGGATCAGCGGTGCGGCCTTGATCGCCAGCTCGTGCAGCGACCAGACTTCGATCAACGGTTCCACGAAGAAGCTGTAGAGCGCCGTCACCGGGTTCTTGCCGAGCAGCGCGAACATGAGGCCACCGAAGACGATGGTCAGCGCGAAGGCGATGAACGGCGAGAGAATTGATAACAGGGTCGAAATCTTCGCCCGCTTTTCGAGTTCAATGCGCATGCGCAGCTCCTGCGGCTCCGGTTTCGCCGTGTATGCCGCCCATCAGGAGACCGATCTTCTCGCGCGAAAGTTCGCGCGCCGGATAGGGATCGGAAAGGCGCCCCTCGCTGATCACCGCGATCTCGGTCGCCACCTCAAATATCTCGTCCAGGTCCTGGCTGATAACGAGCACAGCGGAACCTGCCTTGGCGAGATCGACGAGCGCCTGGCGGATGCGGCTGGCCGCCCCCGCGTCGACGCCCCAGGTCGGCTGGTTGACGACGAGCACCGCCGGCTGCCGGTCAAGTTCGCGGCCGACGATGAACTTTTGCAGATTGCCGCCCGAGAGCGATCCTGCCGGCGGGTCCTCGCCGCTCTTGCGAACATCCATCGCCTCGGAAATCCGCCTCGTCGCAGCCTTCACCGCATTCTGGCGAATGATTCTGAGGAAGCCACCACCGAGAAACGCCCGCTTGTCCGATTGATTGCGTGCGAGGACCAGATTGTCCGACAGGGGCAGCGCTGCGACGGCCGCGTGCCCGTGCCGCTCCTCCGGAACGAAGCCGGCGCCCATCAGGCGTCGCGCGTTGATATTCCTTGTTCCAACGGGCCTCTGTCGGATCTGCACCGCGTTGTCGTCCGCAACCGGATACTCACCCGACAAGGCGTCGAAGAGTTCGCTCTGGCCGTTGCCCGCCACACCGGCAATGGCGAGGACTTCGCCTGACCGGACCTTGAGACATATATTCTTCAGGGCAACTGCAAAGGGCGTGCGTGCCGCAACGGAAAGATGGCGCGCCTCAAGCTGCACGTCGCCTTTCGTATTGGTTCCTTCCGCGGTGACGACAGCCACGTCGCTGCCAACCATCATGCGGGCGAGCGAGGCTGGCGTTTCCCGACGCGGATCGCAGTTCCCCGTCACCTTGCCGTGCCTAAGCACCGTCGCCCGGTCGCAGATGCGCTGAACCTCCTCGAGGCGATGGCTGATATAGAGGACCGAGCGGCCTTCCGCCTTCAGCTTTTGCAGTGTCTCGAACAGGCGGTCGGCCTCCTGCGGCGTCAGCACCGACGTCGGCTCGTCTAAAATGATCAACTGCGGATTCTGCAAGAGCGCACGCACGATCTCGATGCGCTGGCGCTCGCCGACAGAAAGATCCGCGACATGCGCTTTTGGGTCGAGAGGCAAACCATAGGCACGCGAAAGCCGCGACGCTTCGTCGGCGACGCGGGCAAGGGAGACGTTCCGATCCATCGAAAGTGCGATGTTCTCGGCGACGGTCAGCGCCTCGAACAAGGAAAAATGCTGGAAAACCATGCCGATGCCGAGCTTGCGCGCATCACCGGGGCTGCCGATGCGCACCGGTTCGCCCTGCCACGCGATCTCGCCGGCCGTGGGCGCGAGCACGCCGAACAGCATTTTCACCAGGGTCGACTTGCCCGCCCCGTTCTCGCCAAGCAAGGCGTGGATTTCTCCCGGCTCTATCTGCAGATTGATCGCGTTGCAGGCTGCGAACGAGCCGAACAATTTCGTCAGGTTGCTCACGGCCAACAACGGACCGCTCGCAGTTTGTCCCTTACCAGGCACGCTGCCCTCTTTTCCCCTCTATTGATCCCCGCCCACCTTCAGGGTTTCGGTCACGGAATCAACAACGTCGTTCCACTCGTTTTTCTTGTTTCCAGATCCGTATGCGCCCGGCCGGCCTCGGCGAGCGGATAGGTCTGGTTGATATTGATACGCACTTTGTTGCTTTGCACAACATCAAACAGGGAATTTGCGCACGCCTCCAATGCCGCTCTCGTCGAGACATAACTGAAGAGCGTCGGGCGTGTTGCAAAGAGCGAGCCCTTCTGCGCCAGGATACCGATGCTGAACGCGTCGACCGGCCCGGACGAATTGCCGAAGCTGACCCAGAGCCCGCGCGGCTTCAAGCAGTCGAGCGAGGCCGGGTAGGTATCGCGGCCGACCGAATCGTAAACGACGTCGACGCCACGACCGCCCGTCAGCTCCTTGACGCGCGCGACGAAATTGTCAGTCCGGTAGTCGATGACGTGGTCGTAGCCGTGCGCGAGCGCCAGATCGATCTTCTCCTGCGAGCCGGCCGTGCCGATCACGGTCGCGCCCAGCGCTTTCGCCCACTGCCCGGCGATCAGGCCAACGCCGCCGGCTGCCGCGTGGAAGAGCAATGTCGTTTCCGGGCCGACCTTGAAGGTCTGGTTGAGCAGATATTGGGCGGTCATGCCCTTGAGCATCATCGCGGCCGCCGTTTCCAGGCTTATCCCGTCGGGAACCTTTACCAATTGCGATGCCTCGACGTTGCGCTCGCTTGCATAGGCGCCATCGGCCGACGCGTAGGCAACGCGGTCGCCGATCGAGAACAGGCTCACTCCATCGCCAACGGCGGTGACGATGCCTGCCCCCTCCTTGCCCGGAATGAACGGCAAGCCCGTTGCCGACTTGTAGAGGCCGGTGCGGAAATAGACGTCGATGAAGTTGAGGCCGACCGCCACTTGTCGGATCTGGACCTCGCCAGGCCCGGGCGGCGATAGCGTCACCCCTTCCATCTTCAGGACCTCGGGTCCACCGAGTTCGCGAACAACGATCGCCTGTGCCATGGTCAACTCCTACGCGCGGCCGAGATTAGGAAAAATCTGCAGAACAAAACCGATGACGTAGAGATAGAGCCCGGTCACCACGACGCCAATAGCCACCCAATCGGGTGTCTCGAAATGCAGAAGCAGAGCATACATGCCGAGCACGGACCAGGCCAGGAAAACGCCGAGGTTGAGCGGCCTTAGCCTTTTGACGCGCACGGGATGGAGAAAATTGATCGGCAGGAACGTCAGCACGACGGAAAGGAAAACCACGATCGACGCCGTCACTTCGCTCGCCTGGATGACGAAGAGCGTGAAGACGATCATGTTCCAGACGACCGGGAACCCGGAAAAGAAGTATTCGTCGGTCTTCATGCCCATGTCGGCATAATAGATCGCGCTCGACACAACGATGGCGCCGGCTGCCACGAACGACCACGGCTCGCCGATCATACCGCTTTGATAGAGCGCAAATGCGGGCAGCAAGACGTAAGTCACATAGTCGATGACGTTGTCGAGTGTGTCGCCCGACCAGTTGGGCAGCACTTCCTTGACCTGCACCTTGCGCGCAATCGGTCCGTCGATGCCGTCAACGAGCAGGGCGAGTCCGAGCCACCAGAACATGTCCACGAAGCGATGTTCAGCGGCCGCCACGACCCCAAGGAAAGCCAGGAACGAACCGGAGGCCGTCAGAATGTGTACGGAGAAGGCCCTTATTTCCGCATAGGGAACTCTTCTGTAGTTAAAGAACTTCATGGGCGACGCCGCCTATCCCCTACATCCCGGCTTTTGCGCGACCAAGAAGCCACACCTCGACCACATCGCCGGCGCTTTGGCCGTAATATGCACCGTTTGCAATGCATCGCCAGCAAAATTCAACTGCAAAATTATCGCGATGGAATTGTCCTGTGGACATGCGGCGCTTGCTTCCGCGCTGATTCCGCCCATTTATTTCAATGAGCTATGCGAGTAGAACGACTACCGCGACTTTACAGCGCCGAGCGTCCAGTCGGACGCGCAAAGATCGCTGAAGCGCTTTGAATGGCTGCAGGAAAAGATTGCGCGGGGAATGCGTCGACTATGGATCACTATGACATCGTCATCATCGGAGCGGGCCTCGCGGGTTCGCTCGCCGCGATCGCGCTGGCGCGGAACGGCCATCGGGTCGCGCTGATCGGCCCGAAGCCCGCGATCGCCGACGGGCGCACGACCGCGCTCATGGACCAGTCGATCGAATACCTCAAGAAGCTCGATCTCTGGAACGAGACCGTGCCGCTGACGGCGCCGCTCGTCGCGATTCATATCATTGATGGCACAAAGCGGCTGCTGCGTGCTCCGCCGGTCAATTTCCGGGCGTCGGAAGTGGGATTGGACGCCTTCGGCTACAATATTCCAAATGCGCCCTTCCTCGAAATTCTGGAGAAGCACGAAGCCGGCCTGCCGACGCTCGATCGTATAACGGTGGCCGCCACAACCTTCGACTTCGAAGAAGAGCAGGTCCGGATCGGGCTCGACGACGGGAGGGCGATCACTGCTGACCTGATCATCGGCGCCGATGGCCGGCGCTCTGTCGTGCGCGAGGCGGCGGGCATCTCCGTGCACACATGGTCCTATCCGCAAACGGCTGTCGTGCTGAATTTTAGCCATGAGCTCCCGCACCAGGACGTATCGACCGAGTTCCATACAGAAGCCGGTCCGTTCACGCAGGTTCCGCTTCCCGGCAACCGTTCGAGCCTCGTCTGGGTGCAGAAACCACGCGATGCGGAAGAGACGCTGATGCTCGCGCCGGACGTGCTTTCGCAGACGATCGAGGATCGGCTGCAATCGATACTCGGCAAGGTTACAGCAGCAGGCATCCCGCAATCCTTCCCGCTCTCGGGCATGACGGCCCGCCGTTTCGGCAACAGGCGCACGATGCTGGTTGGCGAAGCGGCCCATGCCTTTCCGCCGATCGGCGCCCAGGGCCTCAACTTGAGCCTGCGCGATGTCATGACGCTCGTAGAACTCGTGGGACCGGCAACCGGCGGTAAATTGCCGGCCAATACCGGCGATCGGTTCGACAGCCGCAGGCGGATCGATATTGTCAGCAGAACTGCAAGCGTCGACCTTCTCAATCGTTCGCTGCTCTCCGGATTTCTTCCGGTTCAGGCGCTGCGTGCCGTCGGCCTGCACCTGCTCTCCTCCGCCGGTCCGCTTCGCGGGCTGCTGATGCGCGAAGGCATTCATCCTGGCAGCGCCATTCACGCGATCAAGGAGAGCCTACGGGAAAAGATCAGCCGGAAGAGCGCCTGACCGGATCAGAAAAAGCAAGCCGGTCACGGTCGCGACCGAAAGCAGCGTCGTGATGAGGATTGTCGCCGAGGCGCGCTCCTGCCAGACGTGATACTGATGCGCGATCACGAAGACGTTCGTCGCGGTCGGCAGCGATGCGAGCAGCACTGCCGTCTGCACCCAGACGGGATCATACCCACCGCCGAGGCTGAGCGCGACATACATCATGATCGGGTGAAGAATGAGCTTCATCGGAACGATGTAGCCGATTTCGACCGGGATCCGCTTGATCGGCCTGAGCGCCAGGGTAACGCCCATGGCAAACAGCGCGCACGGAGCAGCCGCCTGCGCCAGATAGTCGATCAGCCGCTGAACCGGCACTGGTGGCTGTACGGCAAGGAACGCCGCGACGACACCGGCCAATGTCGACAGAATGAAGGGATGCAGCGCGATCCTTCGCACAATGCCGAGCACGAGGACGGCGGGCCGCTCTTTCCGGCCGCCCGTCGTCGCCATCATTGCCGGTGCAACAGTAAAGTGCGCCGCGTTCTCGAAGCAGAAGATCAGGGCAACCGGAACGGCCGCGGCTTCACCGAGCGCAAGCAGCGCCAGGCCCGGTCCCATATAGCCGATATTGCCATAGGCGGCAGCAAATCCCTGGATCGTCGCCTCCGCGACGGTGTTGCGCCGTAGAAACAGGCCGACCGAGAAGATCAGGGCAAAGACCACATAGGTCGCCCCCACACTGGTCAAGATAAACTCTGCGCGCGTCAGCTCTTCGACGGGTGTGCGCGAGACCAGCTTGAAGAACAGCGCGGGCAAGGCGAGATAGACGATGAACGTGTTCAGCCAACCCATCGCCTCGCCGGGATGATCGACAAGGCGAGCAGTGAGATAGCCGAGAAAGATCAGCCCGAAGAAGGGCAGCACCAGGCCCGCAATTTCCGTCATGTCCCCTCCCCTTGCTTGCGGCGGTGCTTAGCCGATTTGCATCAGGATGGGAAAGGTCTGCTGAAACCAGATGGCGACCGAACTGATGAAGCCGAAGAGGAAGGCGAGGCCCGCCAAAACGAGCAGCGCGCCCATCAGTTTCTCGACGAGACCGAGATGTCGCCGGAAGCGCGAGAGAAAATGCATGAACGCCCCGGAAAACCCGGCAGCGATCCAGAACGGAACGGCAAGACCAAGCGAATAGATCGCCAACAGCAACGCGCCGTCGCTTACGGTGTCGCGCGCCGCAGCGACCCCGAGAATCGTGCCGAGAACAGGGCCGATGCAGGGTGTCCAGCCGAAGGCGAAGGCAAGGCCCATGATATAGGCCCCGGAGAGCGTCGCGGGCTTGCCGCCGCCCTGAAAGCGCGCCTCGCGAGCAAGCAGGCCGATGCGGAAGACGCCGAGGAAGTGCAGCCCCATGACGATGATGATGATGCCGCCGATGCGCGACAGCAGATCCATATATTGTCGCAGCAAGAGGCCGATCGACGATGCCCCTGCCCCGAGCGCCACAAAGACCGTCGCAAAGCCGAGCGTAAAGAACAGAGCCGCCGGCAGCACGGCGCGCCGGGTACTGGCAACTGCGACGGTGTCACCACCGCGAAACTGGTCGACGGAGACGCCGGCCATGTAGCAGAGGTAAGGCGGAACAAGCGGCAGGACGCAGGGCGAAAGGAAGGACAGGGCGCCCGCGAGGATGGCGGTCCAGATGGAAATATCGGCAATCGACAACGGCTAGAACTCCGGCACTCGGCATATCGCCTCTCTATAAATATACGTATACAGTGAAACCAATCACCTTTTGGCGATCATTTTGCCGCACGCGCCCCGGCCCTTTGATCGAAGCGCGATCGATGGAGTCGACGTCCGCGGAGTGCAGCCACGCCATTTATACAAATCCACTGCATTCTCGCTTTCCGGTCGCCTCGCTCCGGATCCATAAGCGTGATATATGCATTTTTTAGGTTGACCGCAGCCAAGCTCGCGTGCATATGTCCGCCCACTTCCACCGGGCTTTGCGGCCGCGGCGCGGGAGCGCGTAGCTCAGTCGGTAGAGCAACTGACTTTTAATCAGTAGGTCCAGGGTTCGAATCCCTGCGCGCTCACCAAAAAAATCAACGATATATCGAAGATAGTTCACGTAAAGCGTCATCTTTGCTTTCGCATAAAGGCGACATTTGGGTGATGACGAAACTTCATAGCGACAGCGCGCTTACGGCGAAGCCCCTTTGGCTCCCCTCGGCGCACGCCCCATATGGCGACGCCCAACATTCGACGAATCTCGAACTGTGGCTCATACACATCGCGCGGCGGATAAAGCTCGGGCTGGCGAAATTCGCCCTTCCGTAACCGCGCAATCCGTTCTCTATCAAATGGAACCAACGAGCCCTCCAACTGTTTCCCACCGCAGCCTGCGTCAAAAGGACAGCCATCATGTTTACCGCCCTGCTCGTCGCTTCGCTCCTGGCTCCCACGAACGCGCTTTCGAATGTCGCCTCGGTCGACGACTTGCAAGCGGACTTCGAACACGCCGTCGCCTGCGAGCAGATAGATGGCCGCAAGGTCTGGAAGGGTGAAATCGCCTATTACATTCAGTCCTATGTCTATGAAGGCGATTCCGCTGCACAGGCCGATGCCGCCGACGCGGTATTGCCTGAGGACAACACGCCGGAAACGGTCAAGGAGTTCGAACAGGCCTGCGCAGCGAGTGTGTCGGCGAGATCGTCCCGCTGACGCCTCATCCCGCGTCTGAAACCGGGAGGGAGTTCCCTCCACCACCGCGGGCCACCTCAGAGCGCAGTGAAGTTTCTCCGCGGGTGAGACTTCGCATCTTCAACGGGCTCGCTTGATATTCGCGGCTGTAAGCACGCGAAAAGGCCGAGAGGCTGTCGAAGCCGCAACGCAACGCGATGTCCCGTATTGGAACCGCCGAATCGCGAACAAGCCGGTGCGCGACCTGAAGTCGAAGGCGGAGATAATAGGCGGCGGGACTGATCGAGAGCCCCCTTGCAAAGAGAAGTTCGAGCTTGCGCCGAGAGATGGACAACCGCCGCGCCAGCGCCGCGACAGTCAACGGCCGCTCCAGCGTGCGTTCCATCAGTCTTATCGCGCCGGCAAGTTCCGGATCGCGCGCCTCGATGCGGCCGAGCGACACGAAAGGCTGCACATCGGTGGGGCTGTGCATCTGGTCGTAGACAAAGATGCTCGCCACATCGAGCGCCAGAGCCGGCCCCAACCGCTCGGTGATCAGATGCAGCATCATGTCGAACGTCGGCGAAGCGCCGCCTGAGGTCCAATATTTGCCGTCGGTTACGAAGCGTTCGCCGATGACGGTAAGCGCCGGAAAAGTCTGGCTAAAATCCTCGAGTTCTTCCCAATGGGCGGTTGCCTTGCGGCCATTGAGAAGCCCCGACCGCCCGAGCAGCCAGCAGCCGGATTCGATTCCCGCGACGATATCGAAATGGCGGGCGCACTCCTGCAGTGTCGCGACGAACCGCTTGCCGGCATGCTTGTGGAGATTGAAGCCTCCGATCACCAGGAGAAGGTCGCCGCCGAGCGGGGTTGTGAACCGACCTTCCACATTGATCGGAACGCCGCAGGTCAGTATCGGCGCCTCTCCGTCGCCGGACAGGAGCCGCCAGCGAAAGACCTGCCTGCCGGCCACGCGATTTGCCGCGCGCATCGGATCCAGTACCGAGGCCAGCGACATGATCGACGACTCAGGCAGGACGACGACCACGACCTCAATCGGAGATTGTTTTTCGACGCGTTGTGACATGCGGATAACGTCAAATTTTGTGCGCGATATGTCAATTCCAAAATCGCCGTTCAGGCATTATCAACGGGCAATCGATCTCCCTTCGCGCGGCATTTTGCAGCCCCGCGCAGAGACGTTCCCCTTTCCGCGATTTTCCGGGACGGGCCGGTCGGATCCAACCCGCCGGTCCGTTTTTTCTTTGCGCCCTGCGTGCGATTCGACTGAACTGATTTTTGGCAGACTCGTTCTCCATTAGTTGATACTCTTCGCGACTAGACAACAGGAGGCATCGGGAATGAGAACCGTGCTTGTTGCGATCTTCGGCGCGTCGCTGCTGGCGGGAACGCCTTACGCAGCAGACCTGACGGAAGCTCCAGCACCAGCGCCGGTTGTCGAAGCAGCCCCCACATTCGTCTGGACCGGCGGTTATGTCGGCCTTCAGGGCGGCGGCGGATGGCTCAACAGCGATTTAAGCGTCCCCGGCGCAAGCGCCTCGAGGGACTTCAACGGCGGCCTGTTCGGCGCCTTCGCCGGTTACAACTACCAGCAGGGTGACTGGGTTCTCGGTATCGAAGCAGACGTTGCCTACAACTGGAACGACAAGACCTTCAACGTCTTCGGCGCGAACACTGAAGTCGGAACCGACGTCTCCGGATCGGTGCGCGGTCGCGTCGGCTACACCTTGAACGAAAAGGCTTTGCTGTACGCAACCGGCGGCTGGGCGGTAACTCGCGGCTTCGTCGATGTTGCCGGCGCGCCGAAGGAGAAGGAGACCTTTAACGGCTGGACCATTGGGGCCGGCGTCGATTACGGCTTCACCGACAGCGTCTTCGGTCGTGCAGAGTATCGCTACAACGATTTTGGCGACAAGGATGTCGGTGGCGTCGATGTCGATCTCGACCAGCATCAATTCACGATCGGCGTGGGGGTGAAATTCTGACGGCGGCAGCGCCGTGCGTCCTGTCAGAGGCGCAAAGAACGCTGCAGCACTTTGAATTACTGCATGTTTCCTTAAATCGGCTACGATTTAAGGAAACATGCAGTAAGATCGTTTTGATCGACGCCCCCCGGCCCCACTACCGGGGGTTTTTTCTGAGGACCGGATAAACCGGAAGACAGGTACTAGGACTGGGGAGCAACACACGAAGGCAATCGAAAACGGGAGGAACAATGGGAAAGTTTCTCGAATTTCTGGGCGGTGTCATCGCGATCGGCACGCTCGCACTGCTGGCAATGACGCTGATACCCTCTCTCGATATCAGGACCCTCTTGGCCGTGCTCCCTTGGGCGTTCCCGGCTATAGCCGGCGGGCTCATTCTGGTAGCCTTCGGCTCGATGCTCGACCATCTTGCCGCGATTCGTTCAGCTGCGGAACAGCAGGCGGAGATCTTCCAGAAACTCTTGGATCGCCGCGCTCCGCCAAAGACCGAATGAGAGGCTGAATGCGGGTGACCTCCCGCGATGCGTGTTTCGCGCGTGTTGGTCGCAGACCCCTCTACCACTTGCATTGCATGGCCTGAGAACGCGGGTGCAGTCTTCGGTAGATTGGAGACGCCTTCAATTCTATTGGTTGAAAAATCCGAATGCTGGGCCAATATTCACATTGAGACGACCAACCCGAGGAGAGTCGCCATGAACAGAAATGTGGTCATCGGCATTATTGTTGTCGCACTCATCATCCTTGCCGTAGTGTATCTGATGCCAGGGTCGGGCCCACAGACAACCGAAACGACTCCCGCTCCGACGACGACGGAACCAGCAACGCCGCAGCAACCCGCTGCACCAGCGCAGCCCGCAACGCCACAGCAGCCCGCGACGCCACAGCAGCCAGCTGCTCCGGCACAGTAGGTTTTCTTAATCGCTGCGTTCGCTTGCTGCATGAGACCGCGCCGCACGTCTTTTGAGACGTGCGGCGCGGAATCACTTTGAACTGCTACCGATTCCGGAAATCACGCGATACTTACAGCGCCGTGCGTTTTATCAAACGCGCAGAGGGACGTTGCAACACTTTGGATTGCTGCATGTTTTTATCCCTGAATTCGGTGCGATTTAAGGAAGCATCCGAGGAGCTTCGGCACGCTCAGTAGTAGGGCGAGACGCACTGCTGGCGAGGCCCGTAATAAGGCTGGAAGCTGTTGTCGTACGCTCGGTAGGAGCGGTACTGTGCATAGCACCAATCGGCATGAGCCCGGCTGGCATTGGTATAGACGCGTCGAGGCGGTGGTGGCGGCGCTGCAATCGCGCCTCCAATGACCATGCCCGCTCCAAACGCCGCCAACGGATACCACCATCCGTCGCTATGCCGACGATATCCTTCCCGACGATAACGATAACCGCGATAACCGTTGTAATGGCCGTAACGGACCCCGTCGTCATGCCAACCGTGACGCGGTCCGCCCTGGTGCCATGGCCTATGGTGGATCAGTTCTATCCCGCTCGGGTTGGACTGCGATACGGGCGCAAAGGGCATGGCCTGAGCCGGAGCGTAGCCTGTGAATGCCGTAACCGCCGCAAGGATGAATACACCGACCTTCTTCATTCATTTCACCGATTCTGTTTCCGATCGGGCGATCTTTCCCTGCCGTGACTGAACCGGGCATGAACGTCCACAGAAGTCGATGAAGGTGCGATCCCGCAAGAATTGGCGACCAATGGTGCCCCGGGCCTGGCTCGGCGCCCAACGCCCTACGGCTTGGCAGATCGGGAGACGATCGCCACTGCATGTTCTTGTCCTCGGTATCGGTTTGAGGACAAGATCATGCAGCGGTTCCAAGTGCTACAGCGACCTTCGCGTTTGCGCGCCGCTCTACTGCATGATTCCTTAAATCGGAATCGATTTAAGGATAAATCATGCAGCAAATCAAAGTGCTACAGCGGCCTTGGCGCGTCCGATTGGACGCGCAGCGCTGTAAGCCCTAGCCTATGCGAGGGCAGCCTGGTCGATTTGCAAAGTACACCGTCGTATATCGGCCGCGGCGGCCGACTCCGTCGACGACAACCTGCCTGCGGGTAACGGATTCAATCTCAGGATCGTCCAACCCCAGGCTGTAGGCGCGGCGAATGGCCTGGCGTTCGCTGCAACCGCGACGATAATCGCGGTCATAATCTCGATCGCGCATTCGCACGTCGGGGCCGCCCGGGCCAAGATACAAGTCCAGAGACTGGGCCGGCGAAGCAGATGGCAGGGCCATAAGGGCACCGGCCACAGTTAATCCGGTCGCGAGAACCTTGCCGATGTTCATGGCTTCTCCTCCATGTCCTTATTAAGTTGTTGCTAAGGCTGAACGGTGCTGCGACGGATAAGTTCCAGATGCGGCCGCCCCAAGTCAGGGCGGCCCTTTCATCGCGCACCGTTTCGTGAATACCGTGGCGGCGCGTCGGTCCCTCGGACTGTCATGCTGTCTCTCAGGGGCCACCTGCCATCGATCCGACGACCACCATCACCACCGCGTCGACATCGATTTCACCATTGACGGTGAGTTTGCCTCCTGTTCGGCGGACACTGAGTTTTGAGGGATTTTCTGCGGCCTGCCGTTCAAGTTCTTCGGTGACCGCAGCGATCGCCTTCGCCTCCAGTGCGCCCTGATTTAGATCGCTGGTACCCATTTCCAGAAAACGCCCTCCTTGCGCTCGGGATAATGCTTGAATTCACACTCGAAACGACGACCGTAAGACACAGCTTCCGCCAGTGCTGCAGGAGCCAGCGGATTCATTCCGGTGCCTGGACCGAACCAGTCTTCGATGAGATCGTCGGGGACATAGGTGCCTATCCTCAGGGGAAGACTGGCCAACACAAAATCCATCTCTTTTGGCGGTGGCATGCGCTCCTCCTCACCAGCCTAACAAGACCAAAGCCCAGAAGTTCCGCCGCCTTGCTGCACCAGCCTGCCGGCTGTCTGTGCGTCAAGGCGGATAGATCGCATTGGTTGGGTGCGAAGTCGAGGCTCGCTGCAAACTGCACCGGACCTCGTGAGCACTATGCCAGGACCACGACGACCTTAAGCGACGAGGGTTCGACGATTACGATCCGACCATCGGCCAAGACGAAGAAGCGGTAACCCTTGTATCTGGGGACGATCTTCACGATACGCTGCGGGAGAGGCCTCAATTCCACGGTTTCCGGCACGACTGCGCCGACCGTCACGTTGAAATCAACGTCGACCGGTTCGACTTTCTCTTCCTTCACGATCTGCGTGATTTCGGTCTTCTGCTCCACCGTCACGTTGACATCGCCGCCACTGGTCCCGCCCTGCTGGGACTGCTGCGATTGCCCCTCAGTGGGCTGGTCCTGCTGCTGCTCGGTCTGCCCCTGATCGGGTTGCTGCTTGGTCTGCCCCTGATCGGGTTGCTGCTGCTTGGTCTGCCCTTGATCCGGTTGCTGCTGATCCGTTTGTCCTTCTGGAGGCTGCTGTTCGGTGTCGGGTTGGCTCGGCTGCTCTGACTGATCTTGCTGCTGTTGTTGCTTCGGCGTGCCGGTATCGGGTTGCTGCTGCTGATCCTGCTGCATTTGCTGTCCGGTCCCACCTTGCTCAGCGCCAGGCTGCTGTTCTTCCATGGGCTGACCTTGCTGGTCTTGTCCGGTACCTTGATCTGGGCTGCCCTGCGCATCGGGTTGCTGGCCCTGGGCACCGCCCTGCGGACATTCGGTACCTGCCGGGCAGTCGGTGGATTGCCCTTGTGCCGGCTGTTCGGTCTGCGCGAGAGCCGGCACGTAGGTGACGCCCAGGCTCAATGCAATTGCGCTCTTTATGAGGATACCTTTCATCAGAAGTACTCCAAATAAAGTCCCTTCTGAATCCGAACCAGTCGGGCTCAAGAGTGTTCCCGCGATCCCCGCCGAAGGCAGCCAAAAAGCGCGTGTATCAGACCTTAGTCCGAAATGGCGCAGCCATAGGTCCTAGGGCCGTTGCGGAATGTTCCTCCTGACACATATTGCAACCGTTGAGCGCCAACGGCGGGTTGTCCCCAATGCCCACGTCAGCGCGAGGTCCCAGAGCGACGCCCCAATAGTCCCTTCTGCCCCGCTCTGGGACCTTCTTCGCAGCAATCCAAAGTGCCACAGCGACCTTTGTGCGTCGATTGGACGGAGGGCGCTGTAATGCAACGCTTCGACCCGGTCGACCAACACGTCGAAATGCCAGCGGGAAAAGACCTCCTACTATGCAGAGGCAATAGACACTGCAATCGTATCCGTCGGCGTTCCGAGCTCGGGTGCAATCGCGACCAATGTCGCAAGCACAAGCAATGCCGCACCTATTCCCATAAACAACTCGGTCAGATCGGCGTCCATAGTCATCTCCCCGAATTTAGGCACGAGAGATTTTGGCGGTTCAATCGCCTGGGCTCAACTCCCAGATTTTAGTGGTCGCGGCCTGCACGTGGAACCATGCATACGCGCTGGCATTACACCAATGTCACGAATTCCGAATGTTCCGCAACCGTTTGGCGATTGTTCGCCTTGCGTTCATTCAACGTTTAGAGAGCGCTAAATTTAGATTTGTCAACGTGAACAGCTGAAGCTGTAGTGCCGACTGCGGCCTGTCCCGCTACGACGACCAGGCCGAACGCATCGGGCTCGTCCGCGGGGGCCGCGACGCTGTCTTGCCGACGCGCGCGTTTCCACTTTGAATTGCCAAACCGGCATGGCATGTTGCGACGGCGCAGTTTTGGCTCGGGGGCTGCAGGTGCCGATGTCGGACGAAACTTTCCATCTTCTGTTTCTGTTCGGATTCTACGCCACGACAGTCGTTACCTACTTCGCCTTTGGCTATGGCCTCACCTGGGTCAACAACTGCAATGCTGGGCGAAAGATCCAGAAGGGGCGCGGTTCCGACAAACGTCGCAATGCGGAGATTCGCCAGAGCCTGGCTTCGATGTTCAGCGCTTGCCTGCCGCTGACCATCGGCCTCTACGCCCAGCAAAAGGGCTGGGCACCGGCACCGTGGACCTTCAATTGGTGGGCGGCGGTACCGCTCTTTGTCCTGTGCATGTTTCTCTACGATACCTGGTTCTATTTCATGCACCGGCTGCTGCACACCAAGTGGCTCTACCCACTGCACGCACTTCACCATAAGAGCGTCGCCCCGACGATCTGGAGCACCTATTCGGAGGATGTCTTCGACAATTTTCTATTGCAAGGCTTCTCAGGCGTGATCGTTTTCATCGTGCCGTTTCCGCCAGCGATTCTCATCGGACAAAGGCTGTTCGAGCATTTCAACGGCATGATCGGACATTGTGGCTTCGAGTACTTCGCCTCATCGACAACGCGTTATCCGTCCCCCTTGCTGTGCACGACTTTCCACGATCAGCATCATTCGGGATTTCGATACAACTACGGTAACTATTTCTCCTTCTGGGACCGCGTGCTCGGCACGATTTCACCAAACTACGACCAGCACGTAAGGAAGTTCGAGGAGGAAGGACTGCCGCTCAAATTCAGTCAGGCCGCTGCCGGCGATGTTCGTACCGGCCGAGCACAGCCCAAAGGAATACGCGGCGCCTCCGATGAGCGACCAGCCATAGACGAACCCGAAACCGACCGTTGCTCTGTACGGCTGGACTCGGCTCGTGATGGCCGAGGTCTGCCCGAAGGAAGCCAATAGGAAGCGGCTCGCGAAGCCCGCTTCGGAGCGCCTTGCGAACAGACCTCAGTCGCATCAGCAACTTGCCTGGTCACATCTATAGCAAAATCAATTACTTAGATGGCGAGATGGCGACCCCTGCAGGACTCGAACCTGCGACAACCTGCTTAGAAGGCAGGTGCTCTATCCAGCTGAGCTAAGGGGCCGTTGGGCGATACCCTCTTGCGGACTTGCCAAGGACCTCAGTGGGTCCAGGGCTGCATCCGGTTGAAACGGAAATTGTCCGAATAGGACACATTCTTGCGCGTCGAATCCTTCGGCGCGATCACGCGATAGTCTATGCCGTTGCGTTCAGCGTAGGCGATTGCCTGTTCCGCGCTTTCGAAGGTGAGCCGCAGTTGCTGGCGCATGTCGCCAGAGCTTGTATATCCCATGATCGGATCGATGGTACGCGGCTTTTCCTGATCGAATTCCAACACCCACAGATGCGTCTTGGCCTTGCCGGATTGCATGGCCGTCTTTGCGGGACGATAGATCTTCGCGGACATAGTTTCGAGCGACTCCCGTTTATCCATCGCAGCGCCGCGGCTCTCACACGCCGGCGATCGCTGAAACTCGTTTATTTGCTGCATAATTCCTGAGTTTAGATCGACTCCAATTAAGGAATTGTGCAGCGGCACAGCCGGCTTTGGCCCCGCCGTGCGTCTTCCCTTAGCGCAGATTGACGTAAAACGGAATGACCGATGATCGGAAAATGAAGCTTTTCCGACAACGTCCCGTGCCGCGTTGAAAATGCGCGACCGCGCGGAGAATCGATTGGTTGCATCCGGCTGAAGCGGACCAAAGGAGAGCTTCTCTTCTGCGGCAAAGCGCTCCCGGTGCTCTCACACGCAGGCGTGCTGAAGTCGTCAAATGAGACGCCAAAATATCAATTATTTTCGTGAAGTTAGATGGTCGGAGTGGAGAGATTCGAACTCCCGACCCTCTGGTCCCAAACCAGATGCGCTACCAGACTGCGCTACACTCCGTACCAACGAGGCCCGGAGATACACGCTTCGCCTCTTGCCTGCAACATGAATTTTGTGCCCGGCGGGTGTGCGTGGCAAACCGTGACGCGCTCAGTTTGCGGCCGGGATCCGGGCCCCTTCCAGGCGGTCGCCCGGCTTTATGCCGAGTCGTTTCACCGTACCGGCGTTGAGTTCGAGCACGAAAGCAACCGGTTCACCGGAATCGATGATCGCTTCGGACAACGGCACGGCGTTTTCATGAATCGTACGCACAGTTCCATCGCGCGCGACAAAGAGCATGTCCAGCGGCAGATAGGTGTTTTTCATCCACATCATCACCCGGCGCGTCTCGCCAAAATCGAACAGCATGCCGTGATCCGGCGCCATCTGGCGGCGATACATGAGCCCCTGCTCGCGCTGGCCAGGATCGACCGCGAGTTCGACCGTCAGGTCATGGGTGCCCGCGCCCGTCAAAAGGCGGAGCTTGTCACGCCCAAATGAGACGTCGGCAAAAACCGCGGAAACGAAAAGCGACAACAAAAAAAGCGCCGCGATGGCGCTTCTTGCAAATATGCGGAGAGACAAAGCCATCAGTGCGACCGGTTGGTTGGCGTCGGGCCGTCGGGATGAATCTCTGCTGCCATGAGACCCTTTTCGCCGTCGCCGAAACGCACCAGCACCACCTGTCCTGGCCGCAGTTCCGTGAGCCCAAAGCGGCGCAGCGTCTCCATATGCACGAAGATGTCTTCGGTCCCCTCGCCTCGCGTCAGGAAACCAAAACCTTTCGTGCGGTTGAACCACTTGACGAGCACGCGCTCCAAGCCACTGGTCGGCGTGACCTGAACATGCGTTCTGACCGGGGGGAGTTGCGACGGATGGACGGCGGTCGACTGATCCATGGAGAGAATGCGAAAAGCCTGGTATCCGCGGTCCCGTTTCTGAACAAGTGCGACGACGCGCGCGCCCTCGAGAACCGTCTGGTAGCCATCGCGCCGCAGGCAAGTAACGTGCAGCAATACATCCTGCATGCCGTTGTCGGGCACAATGAAACCAAAGCCCTTCGCAACGTCGAACCACTTGATAACGCCGGTAATTTCGATGAGGTCAAGGGCGTCGTTGCCAAAGTCGTCATTATGGATGACGTCTTTCGAAGATGTTCTATCCGCCATTCTCCCAGCCCCTCGTTTACGCGCAACTCTTGATACGGTTAACTGATTCTTATTGACCAGAATAACATCGTCCCGCCGCGCCTGCGCAAGTCCCTCGACATATTTTGGCCGGGGTCATTTATGGGGACGCAGCCTTGCCTCTGGCTTGCTGCAGGCTAAGTATACGCCATATTCTCAAAAACAGGGACAACCCAATGCGCTATCTGCACACGATGGTTCGTGTAAAGGACCTGGACAAGGCTCTTCACTTCTACTGCACGCTCTTCGGCCTCGAGGAAATCCGCCGGTACGAAAACGAAAAAGGCCGATTCACGCTGGTCTTTCTTGCCGCGCCCGGCGACCTCGACCAGGCCAAGGAAGGAGGCTCCCCCTGCGTTGAACTCACCTATAACTGGGACCCGGAGGAATACACCGGCGGCCGCAACTTCGGCCATCTCGCCTACGAAGTGGACGACATCTACGGCTTCTGCAAGCATCTGATGGACAATGGCGTGACCATCAATCGTCCTCCGCGCGACGGCCATATGGCCTTTGTCCGCTCACCGGATGGAATTTCGATCGAGATCCTGCAGAAGGGCGAGCATCTGCCTACGCAGGAGCCCTGGGCTTCGATGGCCAATACCGGCAGCTGGTAAGCTCCGCGCAATTCCCGCTGACTAGCGTCCAGCCGTGCCTTCGGCTCGGTCCGTCCGGCGCGGCACCCAAGGCGAAGCCCAAAGATCGGAAATATCGACGAATGATCTTAGGCCCGGCCAGGTGCCGGGCCTTTGCGTATCTATTGTGAAGGCACAAAAAGGTTAGTGCAGGTTTACAAATTGCGCGATGTTCATTACTTTGCGCACCAGACGTTGAAACGGGGTTCTGCTTCGCAATCGATTGCGGCGTAAGCCCTTTACTTGGCCTGACCTTTCCCGTGGTGTGGCTTTTGCTCACCGCGAGGAAAATGAGTTGTTTGTTCTGGGGCGATGTTTCGGAACTGAGACTTAATGCATGTACGATGGCGAAGCCTCGGACGTGCACGGAGAGCGGGGATAAGACGTTGCAACATCTGGAGGGGAAATGCGCGTTCGTGACGTACGGACGCGCGGCCGTGTTATCCGTATCATTATTCGCTTTGGCAGGTTGCATGTCGTCGACCGGCGACGAGATGGCTTCCCTGAAGACGCAGCAATCGGCGACGCTATCCGAGACGGCCGAGACCGAAGGCGATGCCGGCGAGAATCAGGCAGCGACCAACCCCGGAACAATCGCGCCGCAGGCTGCGAGCGTTGCCGCCGAGACCGACGCGGCAGCGACACAGCAGTCCTTGACGATGCAGAGCACTGGGCTCCGCGCCGCCTCGTCCAGCATTTACGGACAAGCACCCGCGAACACGGCTGATAGCCAAACCAACCAGCCGGCAGTTGCAGCATCCGGCGGCGCTATCCTGCCGCAGCCATCAGCGGTCAATGCGACAAGCAGCAGCCTCTTCAGCAACGGCCAAACCATGCTCGAGCCTGCCGCCCCGTTGCAACAGGGCGCGACCAACGAGGCACCAACGGAAGCGCAAACCGTCGCAGACAAAGCCGCGAACGGACCGGCGACAGCGGCCGGAAACGAACTTCCGCTGGTCGTCCCGCTGCCGTTCAGCGCGCAAGCGGCACTCACCGGCAAAATGCCGGTCGAGTTGCAACCGGTAGAAGTTGCCTCGGTGGATGCGGCGACGCTTCCGCAAGCGAATTCCGGTCAACCGGCCGATCCGGCGAAGGAAGAAAGCGAAACGCAGCCAAGGACCAAGACCTGGACGTTCGCGGGCCTCTTTGCCCCGAAGCGGAAGGAGAAGCCCCGCGCCGACGCAGAAAGCACCGTCCGGCGGGCGGAGAAGAAGATGATGACGACGAGCAATGCGAGCCAGCCGCAAGTCGCCTCGCTCGCCTACACCTCCTTGCCTGGCGTCAACATGAATCCGCTTTTCAGCATGGAGCATGAAGATCATGTCGCCGACGAGGAGGATGCACCAGTCGAAACGGCGGCGCTATCCGGTCTCGCCCGCCTGGCGCCAAACGGCCTCATCCTGCAGACAGAGAAAGTAGAAACCGGCTGCTTCAGGCCGGAACTTCTCGAGATGTTGAAGACGGTCGAGAGGCACTACGGCCAAAAGGTCATGGTGACGTCCGGACTGAGGGCGATCAAGGTCAACCGGAAACGCCAGTCTCTCCACACGCGATGCGAAGCCGCCGACATCCAGGTCAAGGGCGTCAACAAGTGGGAGCTTGCGAGCTTCCTGCGCAGCATTCCGGGCCGCGGCGGCGTCGGCACCTATTGCCATACGGAATCAGTTCACATCGATATCGGCCCCGAACGGGACTGGAACTGGCGCTGCCGCCGGCGCAAGGGCTGACGGCTGCCGAACGGCGGGGCGCCAAAAGGCCGTATGGAGCGCGAAGAAAGCCCGCTCGATCGCGCTGTCATTTTTTTGAGAAAAATGAATTTAGCCGCTTGCGGGAATCCAAAGGCCTCTCTATAAGCCACCTCGTCTTGGGCGCCCATCGTCTAGCGGTCTAGGACGCCGCCCTTTCACGGCGGAAACACGGGTTCGAGTCCCGTTGGGCGTGCCATTCCTTCTTCGATATAGTTGCTGGATACTTTGGTGTTGCGATTTCGCATCGCCTTTATGCTTGCCCGAAGAAGACAGGAAACTTTCAAGAGCTTTTCCGCAAGTAAAATCGATTTGGCGACAACTGATCCCTTGCGGGAATGAAAAGGCTTCTCTATAAGCCAGCTCGTCTTGGGCGCCCATCGTCTAGCGGTCTAGGACGCCGCCCTTTCACGGCGGAAACACGGGTTCGAGTCCCGTTGGGCGTGCCACTGTCTTTATTTATCAAAAACTTAGAGATGTGCCGGCATCGGCTTTTGGCCGCGAGCTCAGGCATTTCCGGTGCAACTGAAGCGCCGCACAGGCAATGTAGCCGCGCACCCATCCTCTCCAAGGATGCAGACGCTAATCGGGGAAGCGGTATTTAAAATGCTCGATCTCCGGGCCGAAAAGCCGTTCGATGCGTTCACGATCACCCGGTTTATAGTAGCTGCGGATATCGGGCCTCGTTGCGCTCGCCTTCGCTCTGACCAGAAAGCGATCATCAAACGGCAAGCCGAGTCTGTCGCATACGCTGCGTAGATCATCCGACAGGCACTCTTGCCGGCCTACGAAATCCACGACGATCTCGTCGTTCTTGGTGTAAAGCTGCCAGGACTTCCAGTTGATACGCTCCCTCTCGGCGGCGCCTTCTTCGATCAAGCGGAGCATTTGCGAGAAGCTGGGTCGGGTTTCCGATTTCCTGTAGTGCCAATTGTAAAGAGAAACGGCGCGCTCGAACGGATTGCGCACGAAGCAGAACTTAAAATACTGTTTCCAGGCAGAAGGATCGAAGGCCTCGATTTCACTCGCGCCCGAATGATCCGCGAGCTTGCCTGCAAAGCGCTGGCTGAGAGCAGCACCCGCCAATGAATCGACTTTGCCATTGCGGACGAGCGTTTGCGCGATCCTGAATGGAGAGAGATGGCGGAAGATTGCGATCATCGCCAGCCGATTGGGACTCGCTCCATTGCCGAGCGCATCCTTCCAGGACCCCAGTTGCAGGTCCCAAGGCCCGAATTCACGAGCGAGATACGCAGAGATCGTGCTGCCGGCGGTTTTTGGTACGTGGATGAAAATGAACTTATGGCGATGGGATATGATCATTACCTGGCCAACTCCTTAGCCCGGAACGTTGAACCCGCTGGTGGTTATGAAAAGCGGCGACGACAGCAAGCTGACACCAATGCTCCGTATCCGCATCCTGTGCATTGTCTCGGTTCCGTAAGCCGCGGGGCGGCCGCCCCACCCTAGATTTCTGCTTGAGCGCCAATGGAAACTTTTCTCCCCCATGCCCACACCACCTTTTGGTTTAAGCGTTCGAGCTAGGTGACATCGGCCCTCACGGACAATTCCAAAGCGCTACCTTGCAGATTGTGGAGGCGAGCGTAGAGACCGCCCGGACGGTGCGAAAGTTCCTCGTGCGTCCCCTCCTCAACGACCATGCCCTCCTTCATCACGACGATCTTGTCAGCATTAACGACGGTGGAAAGCCGGTGGGCGATGACGATGACAGTGCGGCCGCTCATCGCCTCATCGAGTGCCTTCTGGACCGTTGCTTCCGACTCGGTATCAAGGGCCGAGGTTGCCTCGTCCAGAAGCAGAATGGGCGCGTCGCGAAGGAGCGCACGGGCGATCGACAGGCGCTGGCGCTGGCCACCGGAAAGAGTCATGCCTTGTTCACCGACCGGCGTATCGTAGCCCTGTGGCTGCGCGAGAATGAAATCATGCGCATAGGCAAGTCGCGCCGCTTCTTCGACTTCTGCGTCCGTTGCTTCCGGTCGGCCGTAGCGGATGTTGTCGCGGATAGAACCTTCAAAAAGGTAAGCTTGTTGCGAGACATAGGCGAGTCCGCTGCGTAGCGACTGCTTGGTGACGGTTGCTATGTCTTGCCCGTCGATCAGGATCGCGCCCGACTGCGGATCGTAGAAGCGCGGAATGAGGCTGATGATCGTCGACTTGCCGGCGCCGGACGGGCCGACAAGCGCGGTCGTCTTGCCACCTTCCGCATGGAAGCTGACCCCCTTCAGGATTTCCTCGCCATTGCCATAGGAGAACCGCACGTCGCGAAACCCGACGGTCGCCTTGCTGAAGGTCAGTTCGTTGGCGCCGGGCAGGTCTCGCTGATGCGGCACCGTGTCCAGAATTTCATAAAGCATGCGCGCGTTGACGGCGGCGCGCTCCAGGGACAGCTGCAGGCGAGCCAGGCGCCGGGCCGGATCGTAGGCCATGAGAAGAGCGGTCACAAAGGCAAACAAGGCACCCGGGGCCACGCCGCCGTAGATTGTGCGGAGCGCGGCATAAGCAAGCACACTCGAGATCGCCAGTCCTGCGAAGGTCTCGGTCAATGGCGCTGTCCGCTCGCTCAAGCGCGCGATGCGGTTGGCGCGTCCTTCCGCGCGCCCGATGATCCCGTCGACCTTGCGGCGCAACTCGTCCTCCATCGTAAAGGCTTTGACGATGGAAATACCTTGAATGGTTTCCTGCAACGCGCCTAGCACGCGGCTGTTGGCCTCGACCGCTTCGCGCGTCGCCAGACGCAGCCGCCTGGAAATGTAGCGAAGACCGAAGAGCAACGGCGGAGCCACAAGAACGATGATAAGCGACAGCAGCCAGTCCTTGCTGACCATGACGGCGACGAGACCGATCAACGTCAGGAGATCGCGAGCGATCGACGTGACCGTCATGTTGAGCACGTCGCGGATGCCGGCGACGTTTTGGTTGATCTTGGCGGTGAGCTGTGCCGAGCGCTTCTCCTGGAAGTAGCCGACGCTCAGCGCCATCAGGTGCACATAGAGACGGCGCTTGTAGCGTGCGACAATGCTGTTGCCGATTTTTGATAGAGCGACGGCTTGTCCGTAAGTCGCCAAGCCTCGCAGCACGAAGGCAGCAAAAATCGAGAAGCAGATAAGAATAACGGTGTCGCCCCGCCTGTTGGCGAAAGCTTCGTTGATCACCGTTTCGCTGATCCAGGCGATGAAGCCCGTCGTTGCAGCCACGACTATCAGGCAGGCGACCGCAAAAGCGTAGCCGCGGATATGGTCGCGGCCGTTTTCGGCAATGACGCGCTTCAGGATCCCGGTGGTCGTTTCGGAATCGATCTCGCGCTGTTTTCGATCCTTGACGTTCAAAAAGCCGTCCCTGCCACCATCCATTGCGTTCTGTGCACTGGCGCCGCGCTCCGCGTCTCTATAGTGCCTTGATACCATTTTGGCGAGTCTTGGCAGAGCCCAACCGCGCAGCTTGCACTGGCGCCACTCCCGCAATCTCTCGGCGCGGGAAAGGTCGAAGAGGCTTTCGCTTTGCCAATAATTTGTGTCTTCCCATGCTTTCGTCGCGTCGATTCTGCCGAGAGGGAAGGATTTGAAGGATCCTTTCCGCAATTTCTTGATGTCGGACCATATTTTATGCACTCTATAAGACAGCAATCATCCTCAACTCTTTGAAAGCAAGAAAATTGTTCGAGGGGATAAAGTCCGCCATACATTGGCGGCTGGCGAAGGACCTGAGGAAATCGGATCCTGACAAGGCTGCACGGCACCTGTTGCTGGCAGCAACGGCACGCGGCGCCGACGTTTCCAAAGCCAGGCGGGCCGTTGGATTTCTGGTTGCAGACAAAAGGTACTCGGACGCTCGCACTATTTGCCGAGAGCATATTTCTCGAGGCGATCCGTCCGGCTTTTGGCGACATTACGAGACCTTTGTCGAAGAGCTCGGAAGCTCTTTCCGACACCAGAAAGGGTCCCGCTCGAAAATCAAGGTTGCCCTGTTCAACGATACAGACTTCAGAGTGAATATCGGATGCCGGCTGACGAGCCAGGGTCTGAAGCGACAGATTCTGCATGCGTTCCCGGAGGCCGAGATAACGCCCATCAGTTTCAACTTCGCAGCCTTCAGACAGGAATTCGAGAGGAACACATCCACTGAACCGTTTGAGCTCCCGGACATCGGAAACCGACTTTCAGCTGCGTATGGCAAAGACGCCATAGATCATATAACGGCCGCCGATTTCGTAATTCTTCAGCCAGAGGGATCGTTGGACCACAGGACAACGGCAGAAGGACTTGCGACGTTCTTCACTCCTGTCCTTACCGCGAGAAAGCTGGGGAAACCATTCGCGGTATTGAACGGAACGATACCGATCTACGACGATGAACGATCCGGCTATCTCAGAACGCTCTTCCACGAACTCGGGCATGTCGCCGCCCGCGACGAAATCTCAGCGGAATTTTACGGAATCGAATTTCTGGCGGATGCTGCATTCCTTCGGATATCGCCAGGGCCCTCGGCCGAACGCGATGGTTGCCTGATAACCACCGGGGCCAGAAACAATGCCGAGGAAGATGTTGGAATCCTCAAGGCTGCACTGAGAGCTTGCGAAGCGTTGAGGCTTCGGCCTGTTGTTCTTACGCATGCGGTTGAGCGCTTCAACGCTCATGAGGCCGAGATCATTGCTCGGGGCGGCGTTTTTGCTGAGACAGCCGGCATAGAACATGCCGCCGGGACGATTTCAAAATGCCGCCTGCATATTGGTGGCCGCTACCACATGGCGATATTCAGTCTCCTCTGTGGCGTCCCTTCTCTCCTCTTCGACGTCAAAACGCACAAAAACCAATGGCTAGAGCAATACTCATCTCTGATAAAACTTGTGCATCCGCACACAGATCTCGCGGCGGCAGCCGTTACACTGAGGGATGGCGTGTCCCAGTACCATCGCGAAACAGATATGGCGGATAAATATCTTCGTTTCCTGAAAGGCGCCTATTGTTGAGCCGCGCCATGCTCGGAAGTCGAAGGGTCCGATGAATTCTCTCGCCTGTCGTCCCTCTCTCACTGACAACTCTCCCATATGAGAGCGGCGACGCCTGGGAGTCGCCGGACGCCGTGAGGTCTGGTCAAGGCAAGATTTTCGATGATGACGCCCGACCTCAGCAGACGCTGCGTCGTCAAGGCCGGTGCCATCGCTTTTCGCCCACTATCGCCATTGGCGATAGTGGGCGCCAGACAATGGCCTACCCTCAATCGGTGAAATCGTGTTCGTCCGCCCACCCACTGCCCATCTCAGAATTGCATCCGCTTCGGCATGCATCCTTGCTCTGATCTCGGCCGCCTCAACTTCATTGGAGGCGCATTGCGGCGAAATACGCTCAAGAGCATTGAGAACTTCGTGCTTCAGTTCTGCAAAAGAGTTGTCCCTGACCTTACTGGTTACTAGGATTTTCACCAGTAACTCGAGGGTCGCAACCCGCAGCCGGTCATCGTCGATATGCAAACTTCCGTCCCCCGGTGGTTGCACTTATGCTTGCAGATTAACAGCGGCGTTTATCGTTTGCAATTTAGACTCGCGGTCTTGATTGGAGGCAAAGCCTCTTACAGCGCCGTGCGTCCTTTAGGACGCACAAAGGACGCTGTAACTCTTTGATTCCACGCATCGTGCTTTCCGAAAATCGGGTCCGATTTTCGGGCCGATGCGCTAGAGGAGCGAAATGGGCCCATCGGTCGATGATTAGACGACAAACACGCGCACGCGTGTCATTTCGGCGTCTTCCTTGAGCGAGGGCAATCAAGATCTCGGTGCGGAGACCCAAGATTGGGCACCCTCTCGCACTATGTGCAGCACGGGGTGGAAGAGTGCCGAGAGACTTTCCGCGCCTTTCGCAGACAGGTGATCTCCGTCCCTGTAGAGAACGGTGCCCTTACGCATAACGTGACACTTGGCGGCGTCGCACATCACACTCATCGGATCGACGACCAAAGCTCCGCTGGATTTTGCCGCTTCCTCCAAAACTCGCCGAGCCAGTGCTTGGCGCATTTTCGTGTAATCAAGAGGAGGAGCTATGTCGAGCGGGCGCCCCGAAACAACGGCTCGTGCGAGGGCTTCGGGGACTTCGTATCCCATCTCTGGCACATCCATCACCAGAACCGCCTTCGTTCCCTGCCGAGCGAGCTTCGTTAACGTCGTGTTGAGTCCCGCCTTGACCGGCGCGGACCAATCTGTCCAGGAGGGTTTGACGCGAGGATCAAAAAAGACGCCCTCGCCTGGAAGCCCCGCCCGGTGAACGTACTTCGGCCAATAGCCAACCATGAAAACGAAGGCGAACTTCTTCTGCTCAATCAGCGACATCACGGCGGAATTGTGCTCGATACACCGCTTAACCGCTGCCGGACGACCGAAATCCGTATTCGGCAAAGGCGGGCACGATGCGCGCCCCACGAACATGCCCGACATGCCCATTTGACGAGCTGCAACGTCGATTGCCGGAGCGATGGCCGCGGCATGAGAATCGCCCCATACAAGGAACTGCGGCTCGCTTGCCGTCTCGACGCCCACCCTGCAAAGCTTCCCTCTCCTTATCTGCGCCGGTGTCAATCCTTCTCCATTTGTGTCGGCGAAACACCGCGCTGAAGAGAATCGGCTCTCATCATAGGTGGCCTGGTAGAGCGTGCGGGCCTCTTCTGGCAACCTTTGGGGAATGCCTTGCAGACCGTTTACGATGCTTCCGAAGACGACCGCCGAACCAATCGCAGCGCTGCTCACGCCGACGATCGCGCCGCGCGAGGATACCAGTCCGCCATACCGCGCAGGCTGCTCGACGAACTTCCACGAAACGTAGGCCAGCGCGAAGGACATCGCCACCGCGGTCAGCGCCCACCCGGTTGTCAGCTCGTGGCCGAGGCCATAGCGCAAGAACACAATTGTGGGCCAATGCCAGAGGTAAAGGGAATATGAGATGCGTCCGATGAAGACAGAAACGGGATTACCTAGAAAGCGCGCGATCAACCCGCCTCGACAGTGCGCATGGATCACGAGGGCCGTACCGAGGCAGGGCACGGCGGCATGGGGACCGGGAAAGGGCGTATCAGGAGAATAGGTAAAAACGGGCAGCAAAATCGCCAGCAGCCCGAGTGCCGCCAATGCCTTTGACCCGCGGGCCGCATAGGCCGGACGCGGAGCAATGGCAACAAGAGCTCCGGTCAGCAACTCCCAAACGCGGAAATGGAGCAAGTAGAATGTCTTTTCCGGAGCGTGTGCGACCCCCCAAGTGCTGGCCCCGAAGGACAGGAGTGCCACCACCAGCACAACCGTGAGAATGTGCCTGCGTGCGAATTTGTAGCCAAGAAATACGGCGACGGGAAAAATCAGGTAAAACTGCTCTTCGACAGACAGAGACCAGGTGTGAAGCAGCGGCTTCATCTCTGCGGCGACATCAAAATAACCGCTTTCGCCACGGAACAGAATGTTCGAAGTGAATAACGCAGCCGCCTGGACACTATCGCCGAAGTAACGGAACTCTTGCGGCATGAGCAAAAACCACGCCGCCACAGTCGAAACCGCGATCATCGAGAACAAAGCCGGGAAAATACGCCTCATCCGCCGGAGATAGAACGCCCCGAAACTGAAGCTGCCGCGCTCGAGCTCTGTCAGGATGATCCTCGCCATGAAAAAGCCGGACAGGACAAAGAAAACGTCAACGCCGACGAATCCTCCGGAGAACGACCTGAAGCCTGCGTGAAAGAGGAGCACCGGCAAGATCGCTACGGCGCGCAGACCGTCCAGGTCCGGCCGATATTCGAAGCTCTGATGGGTTCCTGCCACGCTGCTCCCCGTTGCCATGACCTACCGCCGAAAGCCAGAGCGTTTACGTTCACCGCGGAATGGTGCGGTGCTCTCCCTGGGACACCTGCGCGAATCTATCGATGATCGGCGTGAAGCGCTCGAAATCAAATAAAGACGGCCAAATTGTGCGTTTGAGAGGTACCCATGCCTTCTTGGGCGTGACCGCCAGAAGGTTCGAGATATTGCCACACTGGCCTCCCAAAGACGATGACGCGGCGGCGAATGGACACTTAGCCGAGCTTGTGCGAGAAATGGGATGACAGCCGCTAAGTAAATCTCGCCTCGATACCTGGTCAATGGATTCGCGATGACGATTGAACCTGACGCGCTTGAAACACTGCGGGAAAAACACCGTCGCTGGCTCTCGCGGCTCGGGATTCTCGATAAGCCGTGGTTGATCCTCGGCTCCGCGCCGGACCCCACGATACCGCCGGACCTAATAGGACATTGCGCACGCGTCGACGTCAATAACTCGGGCAAGACAGCCAACGCACTCGGTCTGCCACCCGCCGATTTGACGTTCCGAAAACGGAAGAAGTCATGGGAAGAGCATCCCTATGTAAGGACGAGAGGGCTTCTATGGCTCCATACGAAGCCTCTTTGGGTGATGTACCTGAAACTTCTTTCAATGCCGCGCGTGCGTTACAAGAGCCTGATGCGCGCCACCAAAGATGAGCGCGAGGCGATCGTCGAAGTCGTGAGTGGCGGGCTACCCCCTGATATTGGAGAGTTGGGCAAAGTGACGAACGGAGTTGCCGCCGTCTGCTACGGACTTTTCATGGGCGTGCCGTCTGTGACCCTCGCGGGGTTCTCAGTCACGAAGATGGGCCATTCTTACGACGATAAGGGGAGAATTCGGCGGCAGATCGCTGAAGACACCTTCGTTCTGACGCGCTTGAGAGATCGCGGAAATGTCTTCACGACCGAGTTGGAGCTCTCTGAGCATATCGGCCTGCGTTTCGTTCGGGATAGAAGCGACATCGCCGCCAACATGGACGGCTCGATCGGGCCGGACCGGCTTCACCGGAGGTCCGCCCAAACATAGGCAAAGGTGTACACGTCGCCCGGGCGCCCAGCGTTGTAGGGAACTGAGATGATCGTGGGCTTCGAATCGGCCATTCGAACGAGCATGGATTCCAGCAGGGCCGCAATGCGAGGAGGAATCGCTTCTCGCCCGCTACTCTCTGCCGACCAAGCAGCCATAATTCGCCCTGCCGGGAGCCGTTTTTCCGCCCCTTGAGAAAACCCGGTCAGTATAATCGGGGTGTCGGGAAACTGAATCCTGAGGTTGCCCGCCACGATCCGGTCGTCGACTACAATGGCGACCGGGGGCGGGCCGGCCTCAGCGCGCACAGCGTGGGCGAAACCGTTGTAAGGCGTGTGTGCGAAAGAATAGTCGCCGATCATTGGACCGATGAAGACCCTTGCCCAAAGCATCAGGATGACGCCGACTGAGAGGACGCCCGCTATCGAAAGGAGCGCGGGCAAGCGCCGGGCGGGATTCAGACCTGCGGCATCGATTTTGAGCGTCAGATAAAGCGGGAGAAGCGCCGTAAAAAGCGCCAGCCACTTCGGACGAATGTGGGTCGCACCCATTGCGACCACGATGAACGCCACCATGACGAAGCAGGCAAGAAGCATCCTGCCGACCACCCTCGTCCATAGACTTTCGGCGCGCAGGATCTTCCCCAGATCCGCAAAGAAGATCGACCCGAAGACGGCAAGCGTCAGTGCGACGCCCTTGAGTGCCGCAACCGTCAGGGAGACAAGCCCCTGGATGGCGTGCGGCAGCGCGCTGCCCGCCCCCTCCTTCATCTCGGCCACAGTGACACCCGTGGCATGGCCTATATTGTTGACGATCCAGAAGGCATGGGGTGCCACGATTACCGCGCAAACTGCAGCCGAAGCGAGTACACGCCAGTCAAACAAATGTTTGCGCAGCGTCACTTCCGGCAAAATGGCAAGCAACGCCGCGACCGGGAGTATCACGAAATTGTATTTCGAGATCGCCCCGAGCCCTATGGCAACGCCGACGAGCAAGTAGTCGCCAAGATTGGGCGGTTTCTTGAGAGCTCGGAAGAAGCCGTAGAGGAAGAGCGACACCGCAAATAGCGCTGCGACGGTGTGGGACAGGTCGCGCTGCGACAGAAGGAAAACCGGCGGTAACGTCAGCACACCCAGCACCGCCACCGCAGGACTCAACTGGCTTCGGGAGAGTACACGCGCGGTAAAGCCGTAAAATAGAAGGAAGAGGAACAGAAGAACGTTCTTTACGACAGTCAGCGACGCGACGGAGATTCCAAATAGGGCCACGACTCCGTATTGAAGCCAATTGTAGAGGGGCGGCTGGGCTCCGTATCCGAGCAGCAGATATTGAGAGAGCAGAGCCTGCTCTGACTCATCGATCTCGAGCGAGTCCGGGCGCAGAATTTTCAAGACGATGCTTAGCAGGCAATAACCGGCAATCAGAACGTACAAGAGATCCGGTCTTCGCACCAGGAGACTGCGCATTCCCCCTCCCCATCGTCCTCGCCCATACTGGTCGCAATAGCACGGGCAAGCGACAAGCTACTAGGCGAAGTTCGAGGAATTTGCCAGACGCCCTCCTGTGGCTGTGAACTACAAAGCGCAAAATTTCGCTTCATTGGCAGGACGAGACAATGCGACACGGAAGCACTGTCGCCGGCGAACGTTATCCGCTGCCCCAAGGCTTCACGCCGACGCCTTTTTTGGATAAACCGGATATCGGGACGAGACGCAAATCAAAGTCAGTTCAAGTCGTTTCGCCGCATAGAGGAACAAGCCAGGCCCAGGACGTTTTGAAGCCTACCTATAATCGGAGGTGTAATGACGCAAAATGCTCACATTTTCATCGGCTTCGATAGCAAGGAAGTCGTTGCCTATCATGTTCTTTGCCAAAGTATTCTGGAAAAGAGCTCCATCCCGGTCTCGTTCACGCCGATATCCTTGAACAACGTCGAGAGGATTTTTACACGCGAGCGGAATCCTCTCCAATCTACCGAGTTTTCCTTTTCGCGATTCCTCGTACCTTATTTGAGCGGCTACGAAGGTTGGTCGCTTTTCGTTGACTGCGATATGCTGATGCGAACTGACATCGCCCAGTTGTGGGAGTTGAGAGACGATCGCTATGCCGCGATGTGCGTAAAGCACAACTATGTTCCGAAAGTCGAAACGAAATTCCTGGGGCAAGTCCAAACCAAGTACGAAAAGAAGAACTGGTCGAGCGTGATCCTGTTCAACAATGCCACGTGCCGAAAGCTGGATCTGAACTACGTCAACACTGCTACTGGGCTTGAATTGCATCAGTTCAAATGGCTGGATTCCGACGACCTTATCGGCGAACTGCCGCCGAGTTGGAACTGGCTCGTCAACGAGTACGAATACTCGCCGGATGCAAAGCTTGTCCATTTCACAGATGGCGGGCCTTACTTCGATGAGTACAGGAACGATGACTACGCCGAGGAGTGGTTCGCTGCACGTGATCGCGTTCTTCATGTGACGCAGCGCTCGGCTTAACCGCAGCACCATGAGCCATTTTCATCGGGGCGGTGGAGACGAACTGCCGCCCCGATCTCAGTTCTTCGATGCACCTTCCGCTTCCAATCCCCGCTAAAGGTCAGTCAGTTTTTGCAAAGGTGGGGTCGTAGCCAAAGCCCACCTCGATGAGCGCCGAGACAGGCGAGTAATTTGCAATCTCGATGCCGCTTTCAACGGCTATGCTCCGGGCCATTACCAGATGATCGATAATCCACTTTTGGGCCGTGATGATGCCCGAATAGGCTTTATCGGTTGTTTCATAGTACCTGGGCTCATCGGCATTACTGATGTCGATCCCCACGAACCCGATCACGCGAGGCTTCCAGGCGACAGCAAACTGTGTCGCTGAAACGGCCACTGAACCTGCTTGGAAGATGCCGGCGGAGGGATCTTCAGAAAACCCTATCGCACCATCCTCGCTCAGCCTTACATGGGACCGCTTGCGCAGTTCCGCGGCGTCTCGGCGTGGCAGCCCATATGGCTTTCGCAAGTTATCGATCAATATGATCGGCTTGTCTCGCAACCATGTGCTGTCCAATTCACAGATTGCCCTTATGACGCTCACTGACAAGAGACACACGCATCCGGCCGGGATCCGCTTCATGAGATCGAAGTGTCTCCATACGAACCGCTCGTCTTCAATTGCGACTGCCAGAGGCTTTGCTATTACGGCGGGAAAAAGATGCACCGCGCCGTTCAAAAGAAGGCAGGAATACTCCTCTGCGCGGGTGAGGTCGCATTGCGCGATCGAGGGACCGGAGCCGACGATAAGCACCCTCGAGGATTTTGCCTCCAAAGCGCGTGAGCTCGTGAGATGTCCCACCAACTTGCCCCGATACCGGATCGCGCCCTTTCGATCTGCAGTCGCACGCTCGATCTTGAGGCCGGGAAACCAGTCCTGCACATGTGCCCTTGATCGTCCTAACAGCAGGCGGACGGCGATCTTGATGCAAGAACGGGAAAAGGGACGGTTTGAACGCATTGATTTCCTATCGCAGGCGTTGATCAGGCAAATGCAGCAACGTAAGTTTCAAGTAATTTCAGCGGCTTGTAGCGGTCCACAATGGTATACCCAACTCTTCCGAAACCGATGGATCCGCCGTGAAGACCGGGCGCCCCTCACTAACCAGCTTCGAAACGAGGACTTTGTCCATGTGGACATGAAGTCGAGTCAGGCCCGCTGAATTGTAGACATGGCCCGTTGAGTTCGGGTTTATCCCGGTTATGATGACGGCGGGGGCTCCGTTATAAAGGGCAAAGAGAACCGCGTTCATTCCATTTGAGCATTTGGAATCTGCGTCCATCTCAAGGGAACGCAAATTCGCCACGCGGTCCAGCAACGCCATCCGCTCGTAGCGATCAACGATCTCCAGTCGGTCGTATTGATAATCGAACGCCCGCAATCCCTCCTCCAGCCGCGCGCGATCGTCCTTTCGCCAGAGAAATACATAGAGCGTGCCGGTGCGTTGTCTCGTCAGCACACGCCTGACTTCAACCGCGTTCGGGGTGGTTCCTTCGACCTGGTTGAACATCATCATCGTTATGTCAGGCGCATCGACGCCCCACTTGGCGATGACCGATTGCGAGCCGTTCACGGTAATGATCCTGAAGCTCCCGTCCAATCCGGCCGGCTTATGGGACACAGGAGCGGACCCGACGACCACAACGGGGCTATTGAATCGAAACGGGGCAGCCGGCGGATCCGGGCGTATGATGCGGTACTTCAGATTTCGGTATATGCGCTTGCGCGCGTCGGAGACCCATGACCCCATTTATCCTCACCAGAAATCGGCACTTGCCAATGTAATACTACTACACCTTCGTTTTCTTCAGAAACTTCGGCTTCAGCCGTCGTAGATATTCGTCAATGGACCGCAATACGTTTGTTAAAGAAATTAACTTGTCAACTTGCGCATCGGTCTGGCTCAGTCGCGACGACAAGACTTCGGCGATCGTCGAGGAGATTTCAGCAGCGGGCAACTCCGGGAAACGCGAAGCGAGTGAGTTGTAACTGTTTGTCGAGATACCACCATGCATTGTCAGTTTGCCCACTCTTGCAAAGAGGCGCAAGAAGACCTGCTCGAAAGTCCAGTCGTGCACAGCCACCACCCGCCACTTTTCGCTGCGCTTTGCCGAGAAGCCCGCCAGAACGATCTCGGCCGGAAGTGCCTGGTCCACCAGCCACAGGGCGATGGCGAAGCCGCTCGTAGGAACTTTATCCTGCGGATAAAAGTCAGCGCAGAAGCCCGTCAAGTCCAAATGTCCGGTGGGCGTTCCCAAGTAATCCGAGCTTGTGTTCAACCTCTCGCTCGCGGCCAGGCGGATGTTCATGATACCCAGGAACTCCTGGGGCGCGAACAGCTTGAGGACGTCAGCGACTTCCTGTCGGTAGACGATGTTGGCGCCTCGCGGTTGAGCGCGTGATATCAGTAGGGAGCGCCCGGAAAATTGTTCGTCAAGAACCTTGTAGACCTTGTTGAAGAATACAAAGAGAGCCGTCCGCGGGTATTCGGCCTGAAGTTCCTTGACGCTAACCTCGTCGCTGTTGGCGACGAGAACGATGTGTGAGAACGTGGAAAACAGTGCACGCCATTGCTCCGTTGTCGTCAACTTCTCCGTCGTTCCGGAAGCGGGAAAGTCCATGGACACCCATCCCAACCTTAACGTGCTTTCAGCGCGCTTTCTCCATATTACCGAGGCTCGGATTCGAAGTCCGGCTTGCCCCATCTATAAATGGTGATCTATCCAAATCAAAGCAGCACAGTTGATAAGACCAGAAAATGCATGTTCAAGTAGGCGCAACGTTCCTCATCCTTCTGCGCCGACCTAGGGTGCGGCCAACAAAAGAGCCACTCCATGTTAGCAACCAAGGGTCGTAGATGTTTGGACTGAAGGCTAATCGGCATCTTACTAGAGAACTTGCCATCACACCTCCGCCAGCAGAGTTGAGCCGGCACGGCATTGCGATCGTCGCCTGCGTGAAAAACGAAGCTAGCTACATCGAGGAGTGGGTGCGTTTTCACCAAGCCGTCGGGGTTCGACATTTTCACATCTATGAAGACGGCTCGACTGATGGCACGCGCGAGGTGCTTCAGCGGGCGTTGAAGCCCGAGGAACTGACTGTCGTCCCCTGGAAACTTCGCATGCGGGATGAGGAAAGTGGTGAGTTTTTGAACGGGCAGACGATTGCCTTCGCACATGCGATTCTAAACTTTGGCGGCAGGTACGATCGTATGGCGTTCATCGACGTCGATGAATTCTTGCTTCCCAAGAAAGGCCGGACGTTAGAAGAAGCCCTGCGAGGAGCAGGCGGATTTCCGAATATTTCCTTGCCGTGGCACATGTTCGGCCATAGCGGTCACGTCTCGCGACCAGCAGGGCCCGTATGCCTCAATTACAAAATGCGGGTCTCCGATCCGATGCAGCAGAACCTCGACGCAAGTAATTTCAAATGCATTGTCGATCCGGTCGAGGTGACGAAAGTGGGCGTGCACCACTTTCAAACACGTTCCTATGGCGACAGAACCGCAAATGATGCGGGAAAAGTGGTACCAAGGAATAAGCGGAAGGCTGCCGAATTTTACTCTGCAGAGTTCGTACAGCTCAATCACTACTACGCGAAGTCGATCGAGGAGTTGAAGGAAAAGACAGACAGAGGCTGGTCTTTCGATGGATCAACGGCGAAATACCGAAACAAGGTCGCTACCACCATCAGGTATATCGAAACCAATGTCGTCGAAGACCGCGGCATGCTCGAATTCATCGACAAAAATGGGATCGATCTCGGTCAGTAAGCCGGCGCAAGGCACGCGCGGTACAAAATAGCGTCAGATTCGGAGTTCAGGTTTGCAAGACAACGACGACAAGGCGACGAAAGCGTCGGAGCGCTGCGTGTGGGCGGTGGCAGAAAGCAAGGCGGGAACGCTTACGCAGTGCCTTGGCGTTGGAAAGGAGTTTCACCACGAGCCGGTCGTCAAATTGATCAGTCGGGCCCGCGGCTTGAGAAAACTGTTCGAACCCAGGCTCTTTCGCAAAAGGGAACAGCGTCCCGAGCTGGTAATCTCCTGCGGTTTTCGGGCAGAACCCGCAGTTCTTGACATCAAGGCGGCCTATGGCGGCAAGCCTCTGACCGTGCACCTCCAGCGGCCGCGCATCGAAGGATATGATCTCGTCTTCGTCTCTCGCCACGATTGGGTCGACGAATTGAACGAGCGGCCGAATTATCATTCGATGGTCGGAGTACCGCATCAGATCACCTCGGCGCGGCTGGCACCTCTTAGGGATGCCGCGCGCAGACGTTTGTCGCCGGACGGGCAGCCAATAGCTGCCGTCTTCGTAGGCGGCTCGAATGGCGCATATGTTTATGACGACAGAACGCACCAGAATATAAAGAGGGCCATCGAGCAATTGGAGAAAGAAGGCTGGCGCATCGTTGTGTCGGTCTCACGCAGATCTGAAGACCACACTCAGCAGGCCCTGTCGGCACTCAACAGCGAAAGCATTGCCGTGTGGGACAGGCGAAGCGAAAACCCCTACCTCGACTATATGGCCGCCGCCGACGCCTTCGTGATCGCCAAGGACTCGATCACAATGCCCTGCGAGGCTCTGGCGACGGGCAAGCCGGTCTTTACGCTTGACCTAACCCCCGTCGTGGGTCCGCGGCTGGACAAGTTCGAGCGCTATCACAGGGACCTCAACGAAACTCTGCAGCTGACGCGGCCGTTCAAAGGAAAAATCGAACCCTACAGCTACGAGCCACTCGACGAAACGCGCCGTATCGCCTCGGTAATCCGTTCGCAGCTCAATCGCCCGTAAGACCTCAAGTGCGGCCATCCGCACGCCTATTCGCGCCAGTGCTCGGCCACCCAAGGCGTCGGACGAATATAGTGCCGCAGGTACTGCAGCGCGCCCTTGTTCTTCCTTTGCTTCGGATCGAAGACACCCGCTATGTGCTTGAACGCCGTCTTATGGGGAGCCTTGGTTCCATATCGCCCTTCGATCGCGTGCTGTGGGTGCAGACCGCGCGGGAAAATAATGACACGCGCATCGCTCGGCAGACGTGGAGCAAGAAGATAGTTGAGCGGGAATGGCCAACGGCAGTCCTGGCGAAAGTGGAGAACCCATTTTCGTGGAAAGAATGTTATCCCCCCGGGCGCGTTGCGGCTTACGAAGCGTTGCTCGTAACGGTACTCGTCGGCCACACCCTGTGGATCGGATCGAAACCTTTCCTGCAGCGGCACGAGCTTCCCAACCGGAAAACGGAAGAGTGACGTTTGCCCTAGGCGCTCAAAGGGCGTCGTCTGATTTCTCGTCATGACGATGTCATCCGCCTCACCAACCTCAAAAAAACCGTCGAGAGAGGAAACGATCACGAGATCCAGATCGAGAAAAAGAACTGGACCTCTCAGCTTTCCCAACGTCGCCCCCCAGAGTCGGGCCTTTGGCCAGATGCCTCTGGTATTTATCGGCATGTTCTCCACGTCGAGTGGCGGTAGGTCCTCGCAACTTATTTCCGGGTTCAAACCTGCGCGGTTGTCGGTAAAGCAAGTGAAGGTGAAAGGCGGCGTAATGTTGCGAGCCACCATCGCGTAAAGTCGATTTATGAACGGGGCTCCATACTTCGTTCCCCAATTGATGCAGATCACTTGTTTAACGCCGCCGCTGGCTGCCAACACGCTTGTAGTCATTTGCTCCATTCCTAGCCGGCTGCGCTTTTCCGCAGCATCTTTTTGCTTGCTCTCTCAAGGAGGCCGACGCGGCCGCGGTGGGTGAGTACGAGCGAGTTGCACGATGTAATTACTTGCCAGCCGCGTCTTCGCCAAGACTGCGTGTTTCATTCAAGTAAGCATCCGCCGTCGCGCGGTAAGGATTATGGCCTGAGAGACAGCGGCTCTAGTTCTTCCTCGTGATACAAGAAACAGTGCCGGCACTCCGGTGGGCACGGCTGCGGTGGCGTCCGCAGGCCATTGGAAGCACTGGAAAGGATGGGCCGGAATGTCCCCGAGAAAATGTTCCCAAAGGTGGTGGCACGCCTGCTGGGCGTGCCACTCCTCCCGTTTTCCCAATTATTGTATGTTGCCGAGTGATTTTTACCGTCGCCGCTCGCGCCGGGGCTTGGGAAATCCCAAGGCTTGAGCTATATGTGCAATTCGTCCCGCGCGCCCATCGTCTAGCGGTCAGGACGCCGCCCTCTCACGGCGGTAACACGGGTTCGAGTCCCGTTGGGCGTACCAATCCCATCTCGCTCTTGACGCTAAACATGGCGCGACGAACGCTCGCGGCTTGATGACGTCGAACCACTACAAGTTTTCCGCAAAAATTTGAATTTAATGGCTCTTCATCACTTGCGGGAATCCGAGGCGCTTACTATAAGCCACGTCGTCTTGGGCGCCCATCGTCTAGCGGTCTAGGACGCCGCCCTTTCACGGCGGAAACACGGGTTCGAGTCCCGTTGGGCGTGCCATAATCCCAATCAAATCTTACAGTTACACAGGCGTAAGCCAACCTGACCAAAGGTTCCGGCCAGATAGCAATTCGCCTTAGGAATACTGTACTTAGGCCTTGCCCCTATATTTGAGCACTTTCTGATATATTGGAAGCCTGATCCGACTGCTGACCAGCCGGAAAACGAAATTGGGGGGAATCCATGAATTATTGCGCTTCGACATTGATTACGGCCAGCGTGCTTTCCAGTGCAGCGCTCGTCTCGTGCACCACCACGACCGGCAGCATCGGGCCTACGCCTGGAACCCATCAGATAGCAGGCCATCCGTACCGCACGACGAATGATTGTGTCCGCAAGGCGCCCGTCGGCCAGTTTGATCTGAAATGCGACGTTCCGCTGCTCGGTTACCGCAATTTCTCCGACCCGACTATCGTACCGCAGAGCGGTGCACCCGGGGGATTCGCTTTCCGATAGAGGCGGTCACGCTACTGAGATAACCGCCGGGTCGGCATGGTTGGAAGGGCTTTGGACCAAGCGAGGAGTATCACGCTCCACCATTCTCGAATTCGTCAGATCGCCTTTGCTGCGTCCGCTACACGCAGTTGGACGCGACGGGTTCCCTGCCAGAGGTCCGCCGAAACCGATCCCGCCACATGAATGGTGGAGCCGCGGCTGCCAAGCAGGAAGTCGCCGATAGGCGTTTCGGTGGCGCGAAAGGCGATGCCGTCGATCCGGCTGCCATCCTGGCCCTCGAGCGTTACCTTGACGTGATTGGCGCCGACCTGTCGGGAGTCACGCAGCCGGTGCTGCGGAAAGGCGAAGATCGGCTGCGGATGTCCAGAACCATAGGGGCCGGCCTGCTCCAGGAGATCGACCAGTTCGATCGTCGCACCCGACGCACCGAGCGCGCCGTCAACCTTCAGGGTCTCCGTGGACACAAGATCGCGCACCACCGCTTCGGCCCGCTCTTCGAAGAATTGCCGAAGCCTGCCGAGATTTGTGCGCTCAACTGTCAAGCCCGCAGCCATGGCATGGCCGCCGCCCTTGACGAGAAGACCGCTTTCGACCGCCGCCCGCACCATCCGGCCCATGTCGAAACCATTGATCGAACGCCCCGATCCCGTTCCTCGCCCACTCGGGTCAAAGGCGATCGCGAAGGCAGGCCGGCGGAATTTTTCCTTGATGCGTGCCGCGATGAGCCCAACGATTCCCGGGTGCCAGCTTTCCCGCGCCGTGACGATCACCGAAGCCCCCTCGCCGGTCCCGTATTCCGCCAGCACCTCCGCTTCGGCCTCGGCGAGCATCGCCGCCTCCATGGCCTGACGCTCGCGGTTAAGCTCGTCGAGCCGGCCGGCAATCGTTTCGGCGGCCGCCGCATCTTCGAGCGCCAACAGCCTGCTGCCCAAGGCGGCATCGCCGATTCGTCCACCCGCATTGATACGCGGGCCGATCAGGAATCCAAGATGATAGGGCGTCACCGGGCCGCCGATTGCAGCCTTGCGGAGAAGCGCCGCGAGGCCCTTATTTCCCATGTGACGCGCGGCGATCAGCCCCTTGACCACATAGGCGCGATTGAGCCCCTTGAGCGGCACCACATCGCAGACGGTCGCCAATGCGACAAGATCAAGCTGCGCCAACAGATCGAACGACGCAGCACGCGGATCCCTTTGGCCGCGCAGCACCCGCAAGGTATTGACGAGGGCAAGATAGACGACGCCGGCAGCACAAAGATGCCCCTGGCCGGAGAGGTCGTCCTCGCGGTTCGGATTGACGAGCGCATGGCACGGCGGGAGGGATGACCCCACTTGATGGTGGTCGATGACGACGACGTCGACGCCGCGGCGGGCGGCAACCTCAAGGGACTCGTGGCTGGTCGAACCGCAGTCGACCGTAACGATAAGATCGGCTCCGTTGTCGACCAGTTGTTCGATCGCTTGCGGATTGGGCCCGTAACCTTCGAAGATGCGGTCCGGAATGTAAATGTCGGCCTCGATGCCGAAATGGCGCAGGAAGCGGACCATCAGCGCGCAAGAGGCGGCGCCGTCGACGTCATAGTCCCCGAATATCACCACCTTTTCGTGGCGGCGCGTCGCCAGTGCCAGTCGCTCGGCCGCCTTGCGACAATCGGTCAACGTGTCCGGATCCGGCATTAGCGCGCGAAGCGTCGGATCGAGAAACGCGGCAGCATCGTCGAGCGCTACGCCGCGGCCGGCGAGCACGCGGGCGATCATCTCGGAATAGCCATGGACCTGGCTAATCGCCAAGGCCCGGTTTTGCCCGGCTTGATCCAGACGCGACACCCAGCGCTGCCCGCTGACCGAGCGCTCGACGCCGAGAAATGCCCTTTGGATCGGGTCCGCCAATACGTCCATGTTATTTGTCCGCCCGCATTCTTCTGTTCTTAGCGGACATTTCAGGCTGGAAGAACCCGAATGAAGAAGGCTCCGGCGGGCCAGAGGCCTGTCGGAGCCGTTTCTCAACAGTTTTAATGTGCCGGTGGGCGATCAGCCCGCCTTTGGCCGCTCGATTCGGATGACCTGCGGCTCCCCGACAAGATAGCCCTCGCCCTTGACGGCGACGATCGCCTTGCGCACGGAAGCTTCATGCGTGGCATGCGTGACCAGTATGATCGTCTTCGGTTCGGCGGGATCCACGTAGTGCTTGGAATGCTGCATGATCGATTCGAGCGAGATATCGTTTTCGGCCATATGCCCCGCGATGTTGGCGAAGACACCGGTACGATCGAGAACTTTCAGCCGAATGAAATAGCCGCCTTCATGGCTTTGTATGCGGGCTCGCTTGTAGGGCAACAGTGCGGTCGCCGGGCGGCCGAAAGCCGGTACGTGTTGCGCGCCCGGGCGGCTCTTGGCGATATCGGCGATGTCGCCGAGCACGGCCGACGCGGTCGCATTGCCGCCAGCACCGGGGCCGACCATCAGCAGTTCGCCGAGAATATCGGACTCGATCGCAACCGCGTTCGTCACACCGTCGACCTGGGCGATGACGGAATCGTAAGGCACCATCGTCGGATGAACGCGCTGCTCAATGCCGCTTTCGGTACGTTGCGCGACCCCGAGCAACTTGATCCGATAGCCGAGATCGGCGGCCGCCTGGATGTCCTCGATCGAGATGTTGGTGATGCCTTCGAGGTAGATGTCATCGGCGGCGATTGCGGTGCCGAAGGCGAGGCTGGTCAGGATCGACAGCTTATGCGCCGTATCGTTGCCCTCGATGTCGAAGGCCGGATCCGCCTCGGCATAGCCAAGGCGTTGGGCTTCCTTCAGGCAGTCTTCGAACGAAAGCCCCTCCTTCTCCATCTTCGTCAGGATGTAGTTGCAGGTGCCGTTCATGATGCCATAGACGCGCGAGACGGTGTTACCCGTCATGGACTCGCGAAGCGCCTTGATAACCGGAATGCCGCCAGCTACCGCGGCCTCATAGTTGAGCAGCGCGCCATGCTCTTCGGCAATTCCCGCAAGCTCGATGCCGTGGGCGGCGAGCAGCGCCTTGTTGGCGGTGACCACATGGATGCCCCGCTGCAGCGCAGCCTTCACGGCGGAATAGGCCGGATCTCCGGCTCCGCCCATCAACTCGATGAAAACGTCGATGTCCGCTTCGGACGCCAGCGAAACCGCGTCATCGAACCACTTGATGTTCGAAAGCTTCACGCCGCGGTCCCTGGATCGGTCCCTCGCCGTCACCGCCATGATCTCGATCGCCCGACCGCACGTGGTTGCCAGCATCTCATGACGATCCTGGAGAATCCGCACGAGCGAGGCACCGACGGTCCCCAAGCCCGCAATGCCGATTTTGAGGGCATCTGACATAGCAAGTTCCTAACATGTAGAGGCCCCGCCAGGCGTGGCGGGACTATTCTGGTTTGGAAACCGGACCGACCCGATTTCCTACCGGTGTGCGTTAAACGAGATGACGTTGTGCATCGTCTCATCGGCCGCGGACAGGAAGCGCTTGATGTTACGTGCAGCCTGCCGGATCCGGTGTTCGTTCTCCACGAGCGCCAGGCGGACATAGTCGTCGCCCTGCTCGCCAAAGCCGATGCCGGGCGCGACGGCAACGTCCGCCTTTTCGACGAGAAGTTTCGAGAACTCGAGCGAGCCCAGATGACGGAACTTCTCGGGGATCTTTGCCCAGGCAAACATGGTCGCCGGCGGCGGCGGCACTTCGAAGCCCGCCTTGCCGAAGCTCTCGACCATCACGTCGCGCCGCCGCCTGTAGATGTTACGCACCTCGGCAATGTCGCTGCCGTCACCGTTGAGCGCCTGCGTCGCGGCAACCTGGATCGGCGTGAATGCGCCGTAGTCGAGATAGGACTTGACCCGCGTCAGCGCCGCGATCAGCCGCTCGTTTCCGACAGCAAAGCCCATGCGCCAGCCGGGCATGGAGAACGTCTTCGACATCGACGTGAACTCGACCGTCACGTCGATCGCGCCAGGCACTTCCAGCACGGAGGGGGGCGGCGCGTCATCGAAGTAGATTTCAGAATAGGCGAGATCCGAAAGCACGATGATGTCGTGCTTCTTCGCAAACGCGATGACTTCCTTGTAGAAGTCGAGCGAAGCGACCTGCGCCGTCGGGTTCGACGGGTAGTTGAGAATCAGCGCCAAAGGCTTCGGAATCGAATGCCGCACAGCCCGCTCCAGCGGCGGAAAGAAGCTGTCGTCCGGTTCCACTGAGATAGACCGGATAACGCCGCCCGCCATCAGAAAGCCGAAGGCGTGGATGGGATAGGTCGGATTCGGGCACAGGATGACATCGCCGGGTGCGGTGATCGCCTGCGCCATGTTGGCGAAGCCTTCCTTGGAGCCGAGCGTCGCGACAACCTGTGTCTCGGGATTGAGTTTGACGCCGAAGCGACGGGCATAATAGGCGGCCTGAGCACGACGCAGACCGGGAATGCCCTTCGACGACGAATAACGGTGTGTGCGCGGATCCTGGACAACCTCGCAAAGCTTGTCGACGATCGACTGCGGGGTGGGAAGATCCGGATTGCCCATTCCGAGGTCGATGATGTCAGCACCGGCCGCTCGCGCGCTTGCTTTCAAACGGTTGACCTGTTCGAAAACATAGGGCGGCAAACGCCGGACTTTATGAAACTCTTCCATCTCCAAACCTCGTTTGGCGCAAGCCTCCACAAGCCGTTCGGCTTTCGCGGAAGCAAACGCGGTGGTGAACGGCCGTCATCGCGGCCATTCAACGCTTTGCGTCCAAATCACCGGAAAGGCAAGCGCTAATTCGCGATCTGTTTCAGCGTGTCGGCCCCGTGTTGCTCGGCCAGCAACTGCAATTCCTTCAAGCGCCGCTGATATTCGGCCTCGGAGATCGAGCCGGATTGGCGGGCCGTGGCAAGCGCCGTCAACCGGGATTGCATCGAGACCGCCTCTTCCTCGGTCATCTGGGGGGCCGCGGCCGGCTTTTGCCCATAAACGGATGGATACGAGGCCAATTGGGCTGTCGAACTGCATCCGGTAAGAGCGCCCGCGAGGAGCAATCCCAAAACCCAAGAAACCGAGCCCTGTTTTCCGACGACAAGCATGCTGGCGATGACCCCTGTTTTTCCGGCGCGACGATGGCCAGTGCACCGGGTGCCCGAAAAAGACACGCCAATGACACTTTAACCGCTTGAATTCAAAGCGATTTACTCGCTTCCTGTGATTCCTTTGGAAAGCTGAACGCTCTAGCCCTTGTAATCATTTTCGGGCAGAATGTAAAAATGCAAAACAGATAAGATGCTGTGGAGGACGCCGGGTGACAGCAGACAGGAAGGCCGAGGACGGCGGTGGCAAGAGCGGCTTTGCCGGCTTTGATCCGAAATCGGTCGAGCCCTACATCGTCAAGGATCCAGAAAGCTTGGCCGTCAACCTGGCCCGCGCAGCAGAACAACTCGGCAAGGCAGCGTCTGCGTGGCTTGCTCCGCGCGAAGCTGGCGAGAAGACCGATACCTTCGCCGAGCCCGTCTCCGACATGGTCAAGACGCTATCGAAGATCTCGGAGTACTGGCTCTCCGACCCGCGTCGAACGCTGGAAGCCCAGACACATCTCATGGGCAGTTTCTTTGACATCTGGTCGCGTAGCCTTCAGCGCATGGCCGGCGATGTTGCCACGGATCCGACGAGCATCGAGCGCACCGACAAGCGCTTTGCGGACGAGGACTGGGTGAGGAATCCGTTCTTCGACTTCATTCGCCAGGCCTATCTCGCTACCTCGGATTGGGCGGAGAGGATGGTCAATGACGCCGAGGGGCTCGACGACCATACCAAGCATAAGGCGGCATTCTACGTGCGCCAGATATCGAGCGCCCTGTCGCCGACCAATTTCGTAACGACCAACCCGCAACTCTATCGCGAAACCGTGGCATCAAGTGGTGCCAACCTCGTCAAGGGCATGCAGATGTTTGCGGAAGACATCGCTGCCGGGCGCGGCGATCTCAGGTTGCGGCAGACGGATACCAGCAAGTTCGCCATCGGCGAAAACATCGCAATCACGCCGGGCAAGGTGATCGCCCAGAGCGATGTCTGCCAAGTCATTCAGTATGAGGCGAGCACCGAGACAGTTCTCAAGCGGCCGTTGCTGATCTGCCCGCCGTGGATCAACAAGTTCTATGTGCTCGATCTCAACCCGCAAAAATCCTTCATCAAATGGGCGGTCGACCAAGGGCACACCGTGTTCGTCATCTCCTGGGTCAACCCCGATGAACGCCATGCCTCGAAGGACTGGGAGGCCTATGCCCGTGAAGGGATCGGGTTTGCCCTGGACATCATCGAGCAGGCAACAGGCGAGCGCGAAGTCAATGCCATCGGTTACTGCGTTGGCGGCACGTTGCTTGCTGCCACGCTGGCGCTCCACGCCGCCGAAGGCGATGAGCGCATCCGCTCGGCGACACTCTTCACGACGCAAGTGGACTTCACCTATGCGGGAGATCTAAAGGTCTTTGTCGACGATGACCAGATCAGCCAAATCGAACGCAAGATGAGCGCGACCGGCTATCTCGAAGGCTCGAAGATGGCGACCGCCTTCAACATGCTCAGGGCGTCCGAGTTGATCTGGCCGTATTTCGTCAACAACTATCTGAAGGGCCAGGAGCCCCTGCCCTTCGATCTCCTTTACTGGAACTCCGATTCAACCCGGATGCCGGCAGCCAACCACTCCTTCTATCTTCGCAACTGCTACCTGGAGAACAAGCTCTCCAAGGGAGAGATGGTGCTTGCCGGCCGGAAGATCTCGCTCGGCGACGTCAAGATACCGATCTACAACCTAGCAACGAAGGAAGACCACATCGCGCCCGCCAAATCGGTGTTCCTCGGCAGCAGCTTCTTCGGCGGCAAGGTAACGTTCGTTCTGTCAGGCTCGGGCCATATTGCCGGCGTCGTCAACCCGCCGGACAAAGGCAAATATCAATACTGGACCGGCGGTCCCGCCAAGGGCGACGTCGACGAGTGGCTCGGCAAGGCAAAGGAGACACCGGGCTCCTGGTGGCCGCACTGGCACAGCTGGGTTGAAAAGCTCGACAAGAAACGCGTTCCGGCCCGAAAGCCCGGCGGGCCGCTCAACTCGCTTGAGGAAGCGCCGGGCTCCTATGTCCGCGCACGGGCCTGATGGGTCACACGTGAACTTCTCCCGTCCGCTCGTTCCAGCCACGCTTGTGCAGCGTTACAAGCGCTTTCTTTTTGACGCCGTTCTTGCCGATGGAACGAGGATTACCGGCTCGTGTCCGAACACCGGCTCGATGCGCGGCTTGACCACCCCGGGATCGCCGATCTGGCTTTCGGAGCACGACAGCCCGACGCGGAAATACCGGCATATGCTGGAGATCGTCGAAGCGGACGGAACATTGGTCGGCATCAATACCGGACTGCCAAACCGGCTTGCCGAGGAAGCGATCGCGGCCGGCCTCGTCGGCGACCTTCATACCTACCCGCTACTGCGGCGCGAGCAGAAATACGGCCGCAACTCCAGGATCGACATCCTCCTCAGCGACCCCACGAAGGGTCTTGCCTATGTGGAAGTGAAAAACGTCCACTTCAGCCGCGATTGCGGCCTCGCTGAATTTCCCGATAGCCCGACCGCGCGCGGCGCCAAGCATCTGGAAGAACTCGGCGACATGGTGGAAAGCGGCCACCGCGCAATCATGCTCTATCTTGTCCAAAGACACGATTGCGATGTCTTCCGGATATGCCGCGAACTCGATCCGGTCTATGCTCGCGCATTCGAGCGCGCTGCGACACGCGGCGTTGAGGCTTATGCCATCAAATGCACGATATCGCCCTCGCAAATAGTAGCCACTGCGGCGATGGCTGTGGACGAACCCGCCCTCGCTGATTTATGACATGCGCTTGAAACAATGAAAGTTCTGTAATGGTAACCTATATCGAGGCCGGCGCTGCCCCCTACAAGAACACCGGCGTCATCCGTCTTTACGGGCCGGATGGTTTCGAAGGCATGCGCAAGGCCTGTCAGGTGACGGCGCGTTGCCTGGATGAACTGGTGCCCCGCGTACAGCCTGGCGTAACGACTGAAGAGATCGATCGCTTCGTCTTCGAATTCGGCATGGACCACGGCGCGCTTCCCGCCACGCTCAACTATCGCGGCTATACGAAATCATCTTGCACGTCGATCAACCATGTCGTCTGCCATGGAATTCCGAACGAGAAGCCCTTGCGCGAAGGCGACATCGTCAACATCGACGTCACCTATGTTGTGGATGGTTGGCATGGCGATTCCAGCCGCATGTATCCCGTCGGCGAGGTAAAACGTGCCGCGGAGCGGCTGCTCGAAGTCACACACGAATGCCTGATGCGCGGCATCGCGGCTGTGCGGCCCGGCGCACGCACCGGCGCGATCGGCGAGGCCATACAGGCTTATGCGGAATCCGAGCGCTGTTCGGTCGTGCGCGATTTCTGCGGCCATGGCGTCGGCCGGCTGTTCCACGACGCGCCGAACATCCTGCACTATGGGCGCGCCAATGAAGGCCCTGAACTGCGCGAAGGCATGATCTTCACGATCGAGCCGATGATCAATCTGGGTCGGCCGCACGTGAAGGTTCTGTCGGACGGCTGGACCGCCGTCACGCGCGACCGTTCGCTTTCGGCACAATACGAACACACGATCGGCGTCACTGCGGATGGCTGCGAAATCTTCACGCTTTCGCCAGCCGGCCTGTTCAAGCCCGGCATTGCTGCAGTGGGCAACGCGTGACGAGGACCCCGCCCCTCTCCGAAGGCGAACTGCAGCCGACGGACGAGCGGCAGTTCTTTGCACAGCAAAAGCCGCGCGTCGGCGACCCCGAAGTGATCTCTGCTCCTTCCGCGGAGGCACATTATCACGGCCATCGCGATCGGTTGCGCGACCGTTACCGCGAACATGGCGATGCAGCGCTCGCGGACTACGAGGTGCTGGAACTCATTCTGTTCAGGCTGATCCCCCGTCGCGATACGAAGCCGATTGCCAAGGCGCTGCTCGCGCGCTTCGGAACGCTCGCAGGCGTTTTCGGCGCGCCGCTCAATCTGTTGCAGGAGGTCAAGGGTGTTGGCGAGTCGGTCGCGCTTGATCTCAAGCTCATCGCCACAGCGAGCCACCGGATGCTGAAGAGCGAGTTGCGCGACAAGCAGGTCCTGTCATCCTGGAGCGCCGTTATCGACTATTGCCATGCAGCGATGGCGCATGAGACCAAGGAGCAGTTTCGCATCCTCTTCCTCGATAAGCGCAATGCGCTGATCGCCGACGAGGTCCAGCAGCGAGGCACGATCGACCACACGCCGGTCTATCCGCGTGAGGTGATCAAGCGTGCACTCGAGCTATCAGCGACCGCGCTGATCCTGGTCCATAACCATCCCTCCGGCGACCCGACGCCTTCTCGTGCAGATATCGAGATGACCAAGTTGATCGCCGAAGCCGCCAAACCGCTCGGCATCGCTCTTCATGACCACATCATCATCGGCAAGGACGGGCACGCGAGCCTCAAGGGCCTTCGACTGTTCTAGCGTGGTCGTGAGCCGCGGCCCGCAACGGCGCGCGCTCGACCCTGTTTCTCATTACGGCCATCTCGCTGAAGCTGTCAGGTGCGCCACAGTTGCTCTCCATCCAGTGGCAGGCCGCGTTGAACAACTCGCTTGGAACTTCCCTACGGTGGCGTCCGTTCATTCCCATGAAAGGAGTGACCGATGAACCAAATCATTTACCTCGTGGGCCTAGTTGTGATCGTGATAGCTGTCTTGTCGTTCTTCGGATTGGGTTGAATTCGGCAGCCGTAACAGCTGATCGTTGCCGGGCTATCTAGGATATATCGACAAAGTGAACCGGTGGCTGAGCGTGGGTGCGTGCCCGGCATTTGCTTCAAAGCCATTTCGCACGCCGGAAGAAGCGGTAGAGTGTAACGCACAGCCCGATGATGACGGCCAGCACGACAAAATAGCCGTAGCGGAACCGAAGCTCGGGCATGTCCTCGAAGTTCATGCCGTAGATGCCGGCAATCGCCGTCGGAACCGCCAGGATCGCTGCCCACGAAGCGAGCTTGCGCGAGATTTCCGTCTGCTCCGACTGGCCAATCATCAGGCTCGCCTCGAAGGTGAAGGCAAGCACCTCGCGCAGCGCATCGATGTCTTCCTGGACCCGTCGAACATGATCGGTCACATCGCGAAACAAGGGCTGCATCGCCGCATCCATGCCCGGAAGTTCGAGGTGTTCGTGCCGGCGGCACACGTCCACCAACGGCACCACGGCATTGCGCAGGCGCAGAAGGTTGCGACGCAGCAAGTAAAGCCGTTCTATGTCCGCCTTGTCCAACCGGCCGCGCAACAAGCGATCCTCAAGTTCCTCGACCTCGCCGTGGATCGCTTCGACCACCGGCATGTAGTTGTCGACGATGAAATCAAGGATCGAATAGAGGATGTAATTCTCACCATGGGCGAGCGCTGCCGGCGAGGATTCGCATCGCTGCCTGACCGCCATGTAGGAGGTCGATGCCCCGTGGCGAACGGAAATAATGTAGCCGCGACCGACGAAGAGATGCGTCTCACCAAAGGAAATCTGATCGTCGGCCATGTGGGCCGTGCGCGCGACGACGAAGATCGCGTCACCGTAGATTTCCAGCTTCGGACGCTGGTGCGCCTTTCCGGCGTCCTCGATTGCCAAATCGTGGAGATTGAATTCAGCCTGAACCTGCCGCAACAGTGCCTCATCCGGCTCATGCAGGCCAATCCAGATGACGACGTTTTCGCGGTCACGCCATTGTCCCGCCTCTTCGATCTCAATGTCGCGGAGGCGCTGCCCGTCCTGGTAGACCGCGGCAGCGACGACTCCCGGGCGGGTCGGCCGAACCGCCGTCTCGACCTTTATCACGCCAGCCGAATGGCCGGGGATCGCCGTCGCTTCTGATGCCATTCCTATTCCACCTGTGCTTCGCCGCGCAAGAAAACGAACGGGCGACGTCATACGCAAACATAGCTTTATTTCGGCACGGGCGCATCCACGATAGAACAATGCGCATGGTGCTTCATCAAACGGCACAATTGACGGTATAAACGCCTGCGGATGAAATTTGCCGCATTGCACAACGATTCTTCGCATACGGGAAGCGTTCATGAACCAGTTCGATCTCATCGTCGTCGGAAGCGGCCCGGCAGGGCGCAGGGGCGCCATCCAGGCCGCGAAACTCGGTAAGAAGGTGCTCGTCGTCGAGCAGGGCAAGCGCGTCGGCGGCGTCTCCGTCCATACCGGAACTATTCCCTCGAAGACGCTTCGCGAGACCGCGCTCAACCTGTCGGGGTGGCGCGAGCGCGGCTTCTACGGCCGCTCCTATCGGGTGAAGCAGGAAATCAGCGCCGACGATCTGCGCCGCCGTCTCATCATCACCCTAAATCACGAGGTCGAGGTGCTCGAACACCAGTTCGCGCGAAACCGCGTCCAGCATGTCCGCGGCCGGGCAAGTTTTGTGAGCCCGACGACGCTCGAGATCCTCAAGGACGACGGCGAGAGCATTCCCGTTTCCGCAACGAGCATCCTGCTTGCCGTCGGAACGAAACCTTTCCGCCCGGACTACATCCCCTTCGACGGTAAGACCGTCGTCGACAGCGACGAGTTGCTCGACATTGGGGAATTGCCGCGTTCGCTGGTCGTGATCGGCGCTGGCGTTGTCGGCATCGAGTACGCCACGATCTTCAGCGCCCTCGACACGCAGGTCACGGTCATCGATCCCAAGACAACGATGCTCGATTTTATCGACAAGGAGATCGTCGAGGACTTCACCTATCAATTGCGCGATCGCAACATGAAGCTCAATCTCGGCCAGAAGGCGGAGAAAGTGGAGCGGCTCGAAGACGGTAAGGTTCTGCTTACGCTCGACAATGGCCGCAAGATTACGACCGAGATGGTCTTGTTTGCCGCTGGCCGGATCGGCGCGACCGACGCTCTCAACCTGCCCGCGGCCGGGCTCGAAGCGGACAGCCGCGGGCGGCTGAAGGTGAACCCGGAAACATTCCAGACTTCGGTTCCGAACATTTACGCCGCCGGCGACGTCGTCGGCTTCCCGAGTCTTGCTTCGACCTCCATGGAACAGGGGCGCGTCGCCGCTCGCGTCGCCGTCGGGGCAATCGCGAAGGAGCCGCAGAAATATTTCCCCTATGGCATCTATGCCGTGCCGGAAATCTCCACCTGCGGCCTCTCTGAAGAAGAGGTCAAAGAGCGCGGCATTCCTTACGAATGTGGAATTGCGCGGTTCCGGGAGACGTCGCGCGGGCACATCATGGGGCTCGATTCAGGCCTCTTGAAAATGATCTTCTCACTCAAGACCCGGCGTTTGCTCGGTGTCCACATCATCGGGGAAGGCGCGACCGAACTCGTGCATATCGGCCAGGCGGTTCTCAATCTGAAGGGCACCGTCGAGTACTTCGTCGAAAACACATTCAACTATCCGACTCTCGCCGAAGCCTACAAGATCGCCGGCCTCGATGCGTGGAACCGCATGGGCGAAATCAAGACGGCTTAGCGCATCGGCCCGAAAATCGGACCCGATTTTCGGAAAGCACGATGCGTGGAATCAAAGAGTTACAGCGTCCTTTGTGCGTCCTAAAGGACGCACGGCGCTGTAGCTGGCCCTTGGCAATTCGCTCGCGTCAGCCGCCGTTTCGGCGGCTTTTTCCCAACGAAAAAGGCCGCCTCGAAAGGCGGCCTTTGAACTCTCGTAGAAGAAAAGCCGATTATTCGGCGCTCTCGTCAGCAGCCTTCTTCTTTGCCGGAGCCTTCTTCTTCGGTGCGGCAGCTTCCTCGCCTTCAGCAGCTTCGGCCTTTGCCGCAGCCTTCTTCTTGGCGGGCGCCTTCTTGGTGGCCGGCTTGCCATCGGCTTCCTCGTCGTCAGCCATCAGCTCTTCCTTGGAGACCGACTTGTCGGTTACCGAGATTTCGGAAAGCAGATGGTCCACGACCTTCTCTTCGAACAGCGGCGCGCGCAGCGAAGCAGCGGCGCCGGGCGTGTTCTTGAAGTAATCGAGGATCTGCTTTTCCTGGCCCGGGAACTGGCGCAGCTGTTCAAACAGCGAGCGCTGCATTTCGTCGTCGCTCACCTGAACGCCGGCCTTTTCACCAATTTCGGAAAGAACGAGGCCGAGGCGGACACGACGCTCGGCAAGCTTGCGATACTCGGCGCGAGCTTCCTCTTCCGTTGTCTCTTCATCGGCGAAGGTCTTGCCGGCCTGCTCAAGGTCGGTGTTGATCTGGCGCCAGATGTTTTCGAACTCGGCGTCTACAAGGCGCTCAGGCGTCTCGAACTGGTAGAGCTCGTCGAGCTGGTCGAGGATCTGGCGCTTGACCTTCTGGCGGGTGACCGATCCGTACTGGCTTTCGATCTGGCCGCGAACGATTTCCTTCAGCTTGTCTGCCGATTCGAGGCCCAGCTTGGTGGCGAGTTCGTCGTTGATTTCGAGCGGAGCGGCGGCAGCGACGTCCTTCACCGTAATGTCGAAGGTCGCTTCTTTGCCGGCGAGGTTTGCGGCCGGATAGTCGGCCGGGAAGGTTACGGTGATCGTCTTTTCGTCACCGGCCTTGACGCCGACGAGTTGCTCTTCGAAGCCCGGGATGAAGCGGTTCGAGCCGAGCACCAGTTCGGCATCCTCGTCCTTGCCGCCGTCGAAGGCGACGCCGTCGACCTTGCCGAGATAGTCGATGGTGACGCGGTCGCCGTTAGCAGCCTTGCCCTTCTTGGATTCGTAGGTGCGGGCGCTTTCGGCGATGCGCAGGATCTGGTCGTTGACCTCGTCTTCGGCGATGTCGACGACTTCGCGGACGACCTTGATGCCGCTCACATCCTTGAGTTCGATCTTCGGGATGACCTCGTAGGCAACCGTGAATTCGAGATCGGCTTCGGCATTGAGGATCTTGTTGGCTTCCGCCTCGTCCTCGGTCATCGCGATTTCCGGCTGGGTTGCCGACTTCTCGCCACGCTCCGTCAGGATTTCGGTCGGCTTCTCACGAACGATCTCGTTGACCAGATCAGCCATGATCGACTTGCCGTAGACCTTCTTCAGATGCGCGACCGGCACCTTGCCCGGACGGAAGCCGTTGATGCGGACGCGGTCCTTCACTTCGGCCAGACGCTCATTCATACGAGCTTCCATGTCCTTGGCCGGGATAACGACCTTGAGTTCGCGCTTCAGCCCTTGAGCGAGCGTTTCGATAACCTGCATGTTCAAACCTTCACTTCACGTTGACAGTGCTCTTGCCTCGAAAGGCTTGGCGAGCACGTGAGCCGATCCATTTGCCGGGAGTGGCTTTACGCAATTCCTTGACCGTTTTGCAAGCAAAATGGCACTCCGCCTACCCTCTTCACCGCCGAATTCCGACGTTTGGCAAGTTGTTGTCCTGGTGCGGGTAGAGAGACTTGAACTCCCACGCCTTGCGGCACCAGAACCTAAATCTGGCGTGTCTACCAATTTCACCATACCCGCGTTCAGACAACCACACCGCCTGATCGCATTTCCCGCAAGACAACCAGCGGGAGCACCGCGGATATTCTGGACATGCGAAGGGTTCGGGCTTTCCCGAGCGCGGCGTCTCTATATCACTCGTTTTTGCCGGATCAAAGAGAAAATGCGCGATAATGCACGCCCGCGTCTTCGCCGTTGCCTTGATTATTCTCCACCAAGAAACCGGCAATAAAATGAAGTTCTTTCGCGGTAACGCGGACCATTAATAGAGCGGCTCCTCGTAGACCTGTGTTCCATCTATGGAAACCTTCCGGACCTGTGCACGCCCATCCGAATCCACACGCACGTTGACGGAAAGCGCATGGGCACTGCGTGCCGTTTCGAGGACGCGGCCCTCTCCTTCCGGCACGTAATAGCGCTCGATACCGAAATTCGGATAGAGCGTTGGCGGCGGCGCGCCATTTGACGGATAGTAAGAGAACGGTAGTGATCTGATGACGATGCTGTCCGCAGTTTGCGCGAGCGGCCCAAACGATGCCTCTACCGGACCCCAGAAACCATCCGGCTGCTGCTTTAGCCGCACGAACAGCTCCGCCTTCACAGCCTCGTCAGGCAAACCGGCCACAATGATGTCGGGCGAAATGCGGGAAATATCGTATGTCAGGGTTACACATTCGCCGCGCAGGAGATCGCGCGGGTCGATAGGTGCGCTCCGCAGGAGCACATCCTTGCCGTTGCGCAGGATCGAAGCGCGGCTTTCGATCATGTATCCAAGCACGGCGGTCTGCAGCACAGCGACCACCAGGGCCGCAACGAAGGGATTGCGCCAGCGGAAGACAGGCAAAGCACCGCTCATTGAGAAGCCTCCCCCACTCGCCCAAGCCTGCGCTCGACACGGATGACGAGCCACGCCACAAGTGCAACGACCACCCCTGAAATCAGGAAGAATCCCGATGTTCCGAGGATCGATCCGAGCGTCTCGAACGCTAGATACAAGATCTCCGCTGCAAATACCGCGTAGGCCAAATAACGAATTGCCCCGTTACGCGCGCCCGCAAGACCGATGCCTACGAGGGCCAAGGCAAGCAGGCCGACGCCGACGGCGGTCTCCGCCCACGCGCCTTCTGCTTCGCTTTGCAGGGCCACAAGGCCGATGACGGCGACTGCGAAGGAGTAGAACGAAGGCGCGGAACCGGTCTCGGACGCCAGACGGTAAAACGGCGATCGCGGCAGCGACGCGAGCAGAAAGGCAATGAACCCGGCGGCGAAGAAGGTGATTGCGAGCCAGAGCTCCGGGTTGTCGACGTAGAGCGCGCCGAGCCATGCAACGCAGAGAAGATATGCCAAATGGCGCGTGCGCCCCGCATCGGTATACCGGACCAGCGTGAGCACGATGACCGCCAGGACCGGCACGAGCCAGAAATAAGATTCGATCGCCGGAACAAGTCCTCCGCTTTCGAACAGCGTAATGAGAAACGCCCAGGCAAGGCACGCGGCAATCGTCGTGACCGCAGCCGACGCGAAGGCCGCCGCCGACAGGCATGCCCCGGCGAACCAGAGAAGCATCGCATCCGCCGCGTCGCCAGAGAGATGATACATCTGCCCGACCAGCGCGATGCCGGCACCAAAGGACATCGTGCCGAGAATAAGCAGAGCCGCGCCGACCGCCTTGGCTCCGCGCCCGAGGAAATAGGCGGCGAGAAAATGGAAGAGCCAGATCAACAGGACAACGCCTGCGACCCTGGCAAGACGCGGCAATGCTTCCCAGTTCGCCGCGACGAGCAGCAAGAGCGAGGCCGATAGCAGAAGCGCTGCCAGCGCCAGGAGGACCCGGCCGACGCTGAACGTGGATTCGCGCGCATCATATTCCGCAAGCATTGCAATTGCGGAGGAATGCGGAAGCAGGCCGAGATCCACCCAGCGCTTCAGATCTCGTTCCATGCGTCCGCGATACATCCCACCTCCGGATCCGTACTCTCGGCGACGCCTTCCCGACGCCCGGCCGGTTTTAGAGAACAGCAAATCGGTGAAAATGGCGAGAAAAATCAACGGAGCTATTTCCCTGCCGCGAGATGATTTCACTTGTCGGGGGCCCCGTAGCGGGATTGCGCGCGCCGCATATCTTCCATGCGGATATTGCACTGCACAAATCGATTTAAGATGGCTATATTCAAATCATCAAAGGCGACGAGAGGTGACGAGCCGAACGGACGCTGGCGGGACTGGTCGCCCGCCTCCGGAAACCCCGGAAAGACCCGAGCGAAAGCTCGACGAATTCGGAGCAGCGTACTCCTCCTCCCAACGCTTCTCCGATAAGATTGGCAACACTCCTCCTCCCGGTTGCCAATCACTTACATGACGCCCGCTGGACCTCCTCCCCCAGCGGGCGTTTTGCTGTTTGCCGCTCCGCCTGACCATTAGCTCGCGAGAGCCCATTTGCACAATATTGAAGCAGTTCCACGGCATTGCGCTCTCAAGCCATGCGCATTATGCATGGGTGCCATTCGGTGCGCGCCTCTACACAAAACGCGTATCGCAGCTTACCTTACAGCCATCGATCGGGGCGGCGCACTCCTCCTCCCAGCGCACCCCGATACGGATTGGCGACACTCCTCCTCCCGGTTGCCAATCAGAACAAAGCAACGCCCGCTGGACCTCCTCCCCCAGCGGGCGTTGCTTTTTGCGCCTCTTTTCGCTGTTGGATTCATGCACCTGCGACCGTCGATGCAGGTCGGCGACGCCGAGCCCACGGTTGCCGTCAGGGGCGAGTCAACGGCCAGACGAAGGATTGCAATCGGCGCATGGGTGCGATGCAGCATTGTCTCTGTATCTGCCGATCAAATCGATTATATTTCAGACCATCAGATGACGGCCAGCAAGAGAGATAGAGCGCTGGCAAACGACCCTAGAAAGGATAGGATCATGGACCTCGCACGTTCTTTCAACAACTGGCGCAAGTATCGTCAGACCTGCAACGAACTCGGCCGCATGAGCGACCGTGAGCTGAACGACCTCGGCATCGGCCGCAGCGACATTCCTTATGTCGCGCGCCAGGCCGTCAAGTAAGCCCGAGCACCGAATACCCCATTTCTGAAACGCCCTCCGGCCACCCGGAGGGCGTTTTTTCTTTCGTCCTCGACCATCGCGTGAAAGCGCCCGCTTCGCACGTGCGAAAGCGGTTCTCGACGCCCAATCGAGCGCCCATCGACTGCTCGGGTTCGCAAGCTCTTCAGTGCCGGCGCAGCACGAAAAACTGTTTAAAACCCCAAGAGTTTAACGCGCAGCCGTGGAATTTAGGCACTGTTAACTTCTGACGCGTTTTCGAGCGGCGGGAGTGCGGTGCTCACGAAATCGGCGATGCACTGCACAAACGCATAGCAGATGCATTTTCTTTGCACTCCATCTTCCAATTAGACAAGCGTATAAGAACCTCAACGACGCAGACAAATCACTGTCGCGACAAACCGATCTTGAGGATACGACCATGAACCCGATTCGCATTGCAAAAAGCTGGATCAACTATCGCCGCACCGTTGCCGAGCTCGGCAGCCTCTCGAACCACGCGCTCAGCGATATCGGCATTACCCGCTACGATATCCGCAACATTGCGGCCCGTTCCTTCCGCTAATCGGAACGAACATCCAAACATCCAAGACGGCGCCTGATGGCGCCGTTTTCGTTTCTTCGCAATTGGAACCAGAACGCGGCTGTGATAGGAAGCCGCCCATGACTGCAAACACTTCCTATTCCCCCATTCATGTCGTCGGCGGCGGCCTCGCCGGATCAGAAGCCGCGTGGCAGATTGCCCAAGCCGGCGTGCCGGTGATCCTGCATGAAATGCGCGGCGTGCGCGGCACCGATGCCCACAAGACCGACGGTCTTGCCGAACTCGTGTGCTCCAACTCGTTCCGTTCCGACGACGCGACCAGCAATGCTGTGGGCGTGCTGCATGCGGAAATGCGACTCGCGGGCTCGCTGATCATGGAGGCTGCCGATCGCAACCAGGTGCCCGCCGGTGGAGCGCTCGCCGTCGATCGCGACGGCTTCTCTGCAGCCGTCAGCGCCGCGATCGACAGTCACCCTTTGATCACGGTCGTCCGCGAGGAGATCACCGGGCTGCCGCCGAAGGAATGGGATCTTGCGATCATCGCCACCGGTCCCCTCACCGCGCCGGCTCTCGCCGAGGCGATCCGCGAGGAAACCGGCGCTGATGCACTCGCGTTTTTCGACGCGATCGCTCCGATCGTCTACACCGATACGATCGACATGGATATCTGCTGGCACCAGTCGCGCTACGACAAGGTCGGCCCTGGCGGCACCGGCAAGGACTATATCAACTGTCCAATGACCGAGGAGCAGTACAACGCCTTTGTCGACGCCTTGATCGCCGGCGACAAGACCGGTTTCAAGGAATGGGAAGGCACGCCCTATTTCGACGGCTGCCTGCCGATCGAGGTCATGGCCGAACGCGGCCGCGAAACGCTGCGTCACGGTCCGATGAAGCCTATGGGGCTGACCAATGCGCACAATCCTGCCGTCAAGCCCTATGCCGTCGTACAGCTTCGCCAGGACAATGCGCTCGGCACGCTCTACAACATGGTCGGCTTCCAGACGAAGCTGAAATACGGCACGCAGGCGGAAGTCTTCCGGATGATCCCCGGGCTTGAAAAGGCCGAGTTCGCCCGCCTCGGTGGCCTGCATCGCAACACCTACATCAATTCGCCGACGCTGCTCGATGCGACCTTGACGCTCAAGTCTCGACCGGGCCTACGGTTTGCCGGCCAGATCACCGGTTGCGAGGGCTATGTGGAGAGCGCCAGCATCGGCCTCCTTGCCGGCCGGTTCGCGGCAGCCGAGCGAAAGGGCGAAACCCCAGTGCCGCCACCGGAGACAACCGCCTTCGGCGCGCTTCTCAATCACATTACCGGCGGACACATCGTCTCCGACGACGAACCGGGCAAGCGCTCCTTCCAGCCGATGAACGTCAATTTCGGCCTGTTTCCGCCGCTGGAGCCGGGCGCTCTGACGAAGCCGGATGGCGCCAAGCGTTTTCGCGGCAAAGAGAAGGCGCTTGCAAAGAAGCAGGCGACGGCTTCGCGGGCTCTCAGCGATTGCGCAAACTGGCTCGCCCTTCCGGCCCTCAAGACTGCTTAAAGCACGTCGCATTCAATCTCGAGGCATGCGACGTGCTTTACGTTTTTTCATGCATTCGTTGCCCCGAAACCGCTGCACACTTTCGGGCGACATACACTACAGCGCCGCGCGTCCAATCGGACGCGCAAAGGTCGCTGTAGCACTTTGAGTTGCTGCATGATTTTTGTCCTTAAATCGATTCCGATTTAAGGAATCACGCAGTGGTCGTTCGCCTGGGCCGCCTGCACCGATGGCTCATCGCTGAAGTCCGACTGAGGGCTGAAGCTGCCGAGCAGCCAGAGCGAGACCTCTGCCGCCTCTTCGGCGGTCCGGAACTCAAACGCGTTATCCAGATAGGCGAAATCCGGAAAGTGCACGATCAATCCGCGTCCGCTTTCGGAACTGTTCACCCGCACCTTGCCAGGATGGATAACGTGGCAAACGTAGTGGGTGCCGTGCGACTGGATAAAACCCGCCTTGCCGTCGTGCAGCCGAAGGAAGATCGCCTTCCTGTCGATTGTCGAGTGCAAGGCCCGGATTGCTTCGTCAGGGAAAGCGCGGCCAAACTCGACCATTGCGGAGCCTGCGTCAGGATTTTCGAAATCCCGTTCGGCACGGGCGTTCATCCGCATGTAGAACGCTCCGACGGCGACGACCACCGCGATGAGCAACAGCCACAACATCACACAAGCCCCTTTCGGACGGCATGAATCCGGTAGCTCCTGCCTATACGATGTGAGACTTGCGCCAGCTTGACCAAATGCAACTCCGGCGCCGGTTCAGAACCGCTTGCGACGGATCGCGCGCCACATCCGCCATTGCCGCTGCCATTGGGGCGGCTGGAAAGGCTGCCGAAGCAGACGCGCGCCTGCTTTTTCCGCCCGGTCGAACACCGGCTCGGCCAACGCCACCGGGGTGAAAGCGAGGAAATTCTGCGGAGAGATCGAGCCGATGCCTTGCCGCGCCTTGGCAAGATGATCTCTGCCCAAGCCACAGAATGCGTGAATCGCTCTACCTATGGCTTCGCTGTCGTCGGCTGCCAAAAACGTATCCCGGTCCAGCCCGGTCGCACGCAAGAGATCTGCAGGAAGGTAGACCTGGCCACGCCGATGATGAATTGGCAGGAGCAAAAGGAGGCCGGCGATCGTCTGTGCGACTCCGGCATGTCCGGCGGCCTCTGCCGACTTGGCGGCGTTCGGCGGATCAAGGATCAACGAGGAAAGCTGTATAAGGGCGGACGCCGTTTCACCGGCGTAGCCTTCCAGCGCCGATCTGTCCTGCATCGGATCGTCGTAAAGATCGAAAATCCGCGCATCGACCATGTTCTCGAGCACTGCAGCGGGCAGATGATGTTCGCGAATGCACTCCAAAAGCGCCTCGGCCAGCGGATGTCCCTCGCCGCTCGATTGCTCGTTCGACAGAATGTCACGCCACCATTGCAAGCGGATTTCGCCGGGAAGCGGCTCGTGTATCAAGTCGCGCACGCGGGCGATTTCGGCGTAGAAGGCATAGAGAGCTGCGAGCGAACGTCGCTTTTCAGGTGGGGAAAGCAGGCAAGCCAGGTAACGATCGCGATCTGTGTCCCGCAAGGTTGCGAGAATCTCGGTATCGGCCTTTTGCACGCTGAGCTTCCTTCGAAATCACACCGCGATCAGGGCCGCGGCAACGGCGCGCGATTCGGCGAGCATCACGTTATAGGTTCTGACCGCCGCCCCGGTGCTCATCGGATCGGAGGAGATGTTCTGAGCGCGCATGGCCGCCTTCAGCTCGGCCGGCAAGGGTCGGATTTCGCGCCCCGTCCCCACAAGCAGCACTTCGATCTCACGCGCTTCGTCCAACACACGTTTGAATTTGTCCACCGAAAGCGGATCACCCTCGACTGTATCCCAGGCATAGATGCCGGACGGCAACATCAGGACCGAGCCGCGGTGAGACATGTCTGCAAACCGGAAGCCGCCGTTTCCATAGGCGTCTATCGGCGCCCGCCCGGGAAAGTGCGCTTCGCGAATTTCGATGCCTTTTGCCATGGTCAGGCCGTCCCTGCTGCTGTGTCCGCCGGCTCTTCGCCGCCGCGAGCGGGATCCTGCCCGCGGCCGCCCCGGCGGTTGAATAGGATGAGAACCGGGCCCGCGATATAGATCGACGAGAGCGTCCCGACAACCACGCCGAAAAGCAACGTCATGCTGAAGGAGCGAAGCAAACCGTCGCCGAACAGGTAGAGCGCCGCAAGCGCCAATATCGTCGTTAGAGCCGTCAGAACAGTGCGCGAAAGTGTCTGGTTGATCGACGCATCGATCAGTACCGAAAGCGACATCTTTTGATAGCGCACATAATTCTCACGAATGCGATCGTAAATCACGACGGTATCGTTCAACGAATAACAGACGATGGTCAGCAAGGCGGCAATGCTCGCAAGGTTGAACTCGATACGCGTTACGACAAGGAAGCCGACGGTCAGCAAGACGTCATGAAAGATTGCTATCATTGCAGCGAGCGCAAATCGCCATTCGAACCGGATCCAGACATAGAGCAGAATGGCCAGGACGGCCGCGCCAATACCCAGGCTGCTGGCGCGTGTCAGTTCGTCGGAAGCGGCCGGTCCGACAACCTCCACCCGACGGAATGTGTACTGATCCTCCAGTTCAGCCCGCACCAATCCGATCGCGGTTTGCTCAGCATTGTCGCCGGCCTCCTGTGAAGGAACGCGGACGAGGACATCTCGTTCCGTGCCGAGTTCTTGAACCCGGACTTCCCCGAGGTTCAGCTCGTCAAGACGAGCGCGGATGTCCGCGCTGTCGGCCACACCGGACTTCGCGCGAAGCTCGATTATCGATCCGCCCTTGAAATCTGCCCCAAAGTTGGGGCCCAGGCTGACCATCAAGATCAGCGAAGCAAGCGAGAGCGCTGCCATCAGAATAAAAACCGGATTGCGGATCGCCATGAACCGGATGTCCGCCTCGCTGAAGAAGCCTGTGCGAATGCCCCGGGGCAATCGCGTGGGCCGGCGGCGGCGATACCATCCGCGGACCAAGCGGCGTGTCAGGCTGTGGGCTGTCAGGATCGTCGTCACGCTTCCGATCGCGAGCGTTACGGCAAAACCGCGGAAGGCGCCGGAGCCGAAATAGAACAGAATGGCGCCGGCTATCGCCATCGTCAGGTTGGCGTCGACGATGCTGCTGAAGACGCGCGAAAAGCCGGTGTCGAGCGCTTTTCGCAAGGGTCCGGGGCCGCGCGCCTCCTCACGAAGGCGCTCGTAGATGAGAACGTTCGAATCGACTGCCACGCCGATGGTGAGAATGATCCCCGCGATCCCCGGCAAGGTCAAAGTCGCGCCGACAAGAGAGAGCACCGCAACGATCAGCACTACATTCACGATGACGGCGACCACCGCAATTGCGCCAAAGAAGCCATAGAATGCGATCATGCACGCTGCGACGGCGAGCGCGGCGATCGTGCCGGCCTTGAGCGCGCTTGCGATCGCGTCGGTTCCGACACCAGGGCCGACGGTACGCTCCTCGACCACGGTCAGGTTCGCCGGTAGCGGTCCCGCGCGCAGCAAGGCCGCGAGGTTCTTGGCACCGTCCTCGGACAGATTTCCGGCGATCCGGCCGGTGCCGCCGGTAACCGCCTCGGCAAGCCGTGGCGTCGACACCACCTGCCCATCAAGCACGATCGCGAACTGCCTTTTTGAATCGGCCTCCACAAGCGGCGTGATGCGCGCCAGCGCGTCGGCGTTGAGCTTAAAGCTGACAACGGGCTCACCGGTTGGCGGATCGTAATCAGGCTGCGCGTCGGCGAAATCCTCGGCCGCAACGAAGGCCCGCCTTTCGACCAGATAGGGAATCGGTGGATCATCAAGCGAATAGAGGATCTCACTTGCCGCTGGCGGCCTCGTATCAACCGCCTGTTGCACCGGCATCGATGGGTCGAGCCACCGGAAGGTGAGCTCGGCGCGCTGACTCAGAAAATCCTTCAACCGTTGCGGATCGTCCAACCCAGGCACCTGAACGACAAGACGATCATTGCCGCGGCGCCTTATCAACGGATCCGCGATACTGACTTCAGCAATGCGCCGGCGCACGACGTCGATGGCTTCGGTCATAGCCGAGGCCATCCTGAGGTCTATCCCCTCGTTGGTGAGCCGCAGGCGAACGACATCGCCCTGCTCCGCCCCTTCCGGAACCAGTTCCTGTATCTGATTGCGAACGAGGCCGGCGCTATCGACGGGAGCGGTCAGTTGGCGCAATGCATCGCGCGCAGCCGCCATTTTCGTCGCATCGCGAAGGCGGAACTGGATCGCCTGCCCGCTGCCCGACAGGCCGGCGTAGGCGATGTCGGCATTCCTCAGCGCCTTGCCGATCGCGTCGATCGTGGTTTCGAGCCGTTCGGCGATGATGTCATCGCGGACCACTCTCAGTGTGAAATCGGAACCGCCCTGGAGATCAAGCCCGAGCGGCACTTGCCGTTGCGGCACCCAATCGGGCCATTCCGCAAGCTCTTCCTTTGAAAAAAGGTTCGGTAGGGCAAAAACAAAGCCGGCCAGAACGACGAGCCAAATAATCGCGATTTTCAGCGGCGACAACTTGGGCATGCTCTAAATGCTCCATGCGCCGGCTCTGCCGGTTGCGGTTCGTGCCCGGATTATTCCTTGACCGGTTCGCCCTTCACGCGGACCTCGGAAACCCCGCTGCGGACGACGCGAACCTTGATGCCGTCGGCGATCTCGACTTCGAGTTCCGCATCATCGACGACCTTGGTAACTTTGCCAACAATGCCGCCGCCGGTGACGACCTGATCCCCGCGACGAATGTTTTTCAGCAACTCTTCGCGACGCTTCATCTGCGCACGCTGCGGGCGGATGATCAGGAAATACATAACAACGAAGATCAGGAGGAAGGGCAGAATAGACATCAAAATGTCTGCGCCGCCCGCGCTTGGGGCACCGGTCTGCGCAAAAGCTTCGGTAATGAACATCGATCGCTCCTTAAGTTCAAATTGCGCGGATCCTCCCCGCGCGAAATCGGCCGGAATATAGGGGTGCGATGCCACGACGCAAATCGCCTGCCCCTATCCGTTTCCCCTGCCTCTGACACAAATTCCGCGGGAGGAGAACCCCCTGAACACGCGCGCTTGGCCTTTTCCAGCGCAAACCGCCGTGCTACCGGAAAAAAGCTGCCGCGCGGCTTCCTCCACGGACGATTTCCGGAGGCAAACCCTACGGCAATTCAAAGAATTAAAGACGCACTCAGCGCGACCGCAAGCGCAGGGCGAATACCGGAGGCAGGCCGATGCAGGAAAACAAGATCGACACACTGATCAATGAGATGCAGAAGCTTTCGGCGGCTATCGAGCGGATCGCGGGCCCGGCGCCGGCCGTGAACGACTGGAGCCAGGCGGAATGCTTCGTCTGGGCCCCGAGCAATCGCCATCTGCAGCCGGTCGCAAAGCCGAACCGCATCGACCTCGCACTGATCACCGGCGTCGATCACGTTCGCGACATCCTTTTCGACAACACGCTTCGTTTCGCTGAGGGCTATCCAGCAAACAACGTGCTTCTTTGGGGTGCGCGCGGCATGGGCAAGTCTTCGCTGGTCAAGGCGGTCCACGCGCGGGTCGCGCACGAAACCGGCACGTCATTGAAACTTGTCGAAGTGCACCGCGAAGACATCGCGACCCTGCCAGCTCTGATGGAGATCCTGAAAGCGGCACCGATGCCGGTCATCGTCTTCTGCGACGACCTTTCCTTCGACCACGACGACACGTCCTATAAGTCGCTGAAAGCGGTTCTCGACGGCGGTGTGGAAGGCCGCCCCGCCAACGTCTTGCTCTACGCCACCTCCAACCGCCGGCACCTGCTGCCGCGCAACATGATGGAAAACGAGCAATCGACCGCGATAAACCCGTCGGAGGCGGTAGAGGAGAAGGTTTCGTTGTCTGACCGTTTCGGTCTTTGGCTGGGCTTTTACAAGTGCAGCCAGGACGATTACCTCGCGATGATCGACGGATACGCCCGTTACTACGACTTGAAGGTCGACCGAGAGACGCTCCACGCTGATGCGCTGGAATGGGCAACGACGCGCGGATCGAGATCCGGCCGCGTCGCCTGGCAGTTCATTCAGGATCTGGCCGGCCGGCTGCGTCGACAACTCGGCGACCCGGCATAGTTTTGCCGGTCCGGATCAATTCCTGAAATTCTCTATTCGAGATAGGTTGTGGGGTTCACCGGGGTAGCGTTTTTGCGCACCTCGAAATGCACCTGCGGCTGGGTCGCCTTGCCGGTCATGCCGGAGGCGGCAAGCGTCTGTCCGCGCTGCACCTTCTGTCCGCGCTGGACCTTGAGTTCCGAGGCATTGCCGTAGACCGTGACCGTGCCGTCGTCGTGGCGCACCAGAACGGCGTTGCCCAGTTCCTTCAGGCTGCTGCCGGAGTAAATGACCACACCGTTTTCGGCCGCCTTGATCGGAGTGCCTTCCGGTGCGGAGATGTTGATGCCGTCGTTGCGGTTGCCGTCGACATTCGCGCCGTACCCGGCAACGACCGCGCCGCGCACCGGCCAACGATACTTGCTGATACCGGTGGACTTCGGCAGGTCCTCATCAGTGTCCGTCGTCTTGGTCGCGACTTCCGAAACGCTCTCCCTGGCGACCGGTGGCTTATATTCGGCAGGTTTGCTCTGATCGAGCGAAGCAACCTTGGTCTCCGCCTTCTTGGTCGGCACTGACGCCGTTGCCATCGCATCGGTCGCGGGAGTCGCGGCACCCGGCATCTTCAGCTTTTGGCCGACGCGGATCGCCTCGGCGTTCAGACCGTTTGCCTGCTTCAAAGCGCTGACCGATACGCCATTCGCCTTGGCAATGCGGTTCAGCGAGTCACCCGGCTTGACGGTGTAGAGGCCGTCGCCGCCACTACCTTCTCCCTTGGAGGCAAGCTTGCCTGCGGCAACATCGCTGCGGCTTTCGTTCTTTTCACGCGACTGCGATTGGCCGGGAAGGATCGCCGCTTCGCGCTTGTCCGCCGGCAGTGGCAACGGCCGCTGCTGGCCGCCATCGATGTCGGCGATTGAGTTGGAGGCAGCCGCTTTCGCGGCACTGCTCGCAACTCCGAACGTCGGGATGACAAGACGCTGACCGGGTTCTACCTGGCCAGCCGACTTCAGCCCGTTCACCCTCAGTATTTCCTTCTCCGGAACTCCGAAGCGCTTGGCAAGGGAGGCGACTGTATCGCCTTGGCGAACCAGAACCGCGGGCGCGTTCTGCGTGCCCCAACCGCCCTTGCTCGCCGTCTCCCTGGGCGCTGCAGACAGAGTCTCAGCCTTGGCGACAGCAACGGGTTGCGCCTGCCGTTGCGCCGGAAGCGTCTGCGGCTGCGGCGCCGCCGTGGATGGATCTGCCAGCACTGTGCGCTGCACGCTCATCGGAGTAGAGGCGACACGCGCGCTGGAGACGGGCGCCGGGTTATAAACGGCGCTCTGGCCGGCGACCGGGTACGGCTGTCCATAGGACGCATCCCCTCCGCCCGACGGAGCCGCCGCAAGCTGTCCGCCGGCGACATCGCCCTGCGGCACCGGCATCGTATTTTGCGGGATGGAACTGGTCGTTATGTCGTCAGATCTTGAAAAAAGCCCGTTGAAGCGGCTGACATCCGAGCTGCAACCGGTAGCAGCGCCTGCCAGCAAGATCGCCGCACACAGGCGGATCGTGGACTTCCCTGCACTGGGAGATACAAATTTACGCATGACGCTTACCCACTCCGAACGCAACTCGCTGTGGAATGATTAAAGCGCATTAGAGTTACCGCTCGGTTAAGGGCGGCACCTAATTTGACGAAATGCTAACCATAGCCGGCGCGCCTTTCGTTGCCTCTACAGCGCCGCGCGCCCAATCGGACGCGCAAAGGTCGCTGTAGCACTTTGAATTGCTGCATGGTTTTGTCCTTAAGTCGATTCCGATTTAAGGATCGTGCAGTAGGGAAGGACGCTTGCAACACCGCTCAGAAGAGCTCGGAATAGAGCCTTTCGATCTCCGACACGGATCTGGGCTCAGGCGGCTGATCTTCATAGCTGATGTTGGATTTGTTCCAGTCAAAACCCCGGCCATCCGCCCGCAGAGCCGAAGGCGGGCTTTCCGCATGAACTGCCTTATCCTCATCGAGAAAAACGCTGACCAGGGCTTGGAAATTGGCGTCTACATCCAGACCGCTTTCGGCGTCGTATTCAAGTGATCGCAAACCGGCAACAGCCGCCTCACGTGTCCCGAAGTAGCGCAAGCTGTTCTGGTCCTCCGGACGCAGACTATCGTAATAATCGATGAAGGCTCCATAATAAGCCTTGTAGTCACCGGTCTCGGCAAACCTGCCAAAAGCCTGGTATTCGCGCGATGCCAGCTGGGGCGAAGGATTGTTGTTCCACTCATCCCTTGTCAGAGGCGGCAATCGTTCCGGCGATTTTTTCGTTCGACTGAGGTAGAGGAGAGCATCAACCGAAAGAGAGATACGTGGCGTTGGATCGAAGAAGCCCGTTTGAGAGGCTTGCGCGCCGTTCTCATCCTTGTTCCCGGTCGCAACCTCGCCCGCCGAACGCCCGGCGAGATTGCCCAAGCCGTCGCCGGCCGTTGCCGCAGTCAACCTGTTCGCAATCTGCATCCGCCGTCTCCGCCATATGCACGATCTAACGAGAAAAGCAGAACACGCGCCTATCGCGCGCCGTCGTGCCGTTCTGGCCTATGGCGGCAAGCTTGCGCGAGGCTGGATTTGGTTAAGAAGCCATTAACCTTTCATACGGGAAAGGGGCGAGCGACCTACAGCGCCGCGCGTCTGATCAGACGCGCAAAGGGCGCGTAGATCGGGGCGGCCATGCGCGTCAGAGGAATGATGCGAGTTGCGGTACGATCGGGAGGTAAGGCGCGTCGAATAGATCCTCGCGATCGAACCGGCTGCCGGTGCGATTGACGCGAACGATCCGGCAGAGCGTTTCGCTCATCATGATTGGGACCAGCAAGGTTCCGCCGGAGACCAGATG